>NZ_CALPTI020000004.1:0-221023 GCF_943326455.1 Limnohabitans sp. Rim8 | reverse complement strand
CTGCATTTGTTGCACAGCTTGTTCCCGTGCATGCTTGGCTTCATAAGCTGCCAATTCTGTGGCTTGGATCGATGTCATCGGAGAGTCCTTTTTCGTTTGCATGCCCACAGTTTTGTGTCAGACACGCAGATGGACAACCGATTTCAAGAGTCCCGACAGATTGGACGGATACCGACTCAACACCGCTTTTTGAGTCTGTTCGTTTTTGGCATTGAGTTGTAGTTGTGTGTTATTTGTTCGGCGCTCAAGGCTTACATGCGCCAAGCAGCACACACAAAAAGTCCATGCGTAAAACGCCCTACAACACGTTTTTCTCTGGGTCCGAATACTCAGAGTGCTGACTCAACCGATCAGCGCTTGTAGGGCTTATTTGACGCCCTGCTCTGCTGGGCACTGAAAGAGTGCGAGATCGCGGCGGAAATCTATGAAAAACATGCTTTTACAAGATTTCGCTGGTTGAGCGTTGAAATCATTGAAGAAAATTTCAGTGAAAAAGTTATCCACAGGAAGTTCATCCTGAGCCAGATCTAGCCTGAAACCCGCCACTTTGGCGGGTCTCCGGTTGTCCAGATAAATATGTGAAAACACAATGCAATTAACGCAAACACATGATTACAGGAGAACTGAAATGGCACAGGCAAAAACACTGACAAAAGACGAACTGGCACGGGTACTGGACTACATAGACACGCGACGCTTTGCGCAACGCAACCGGGCCATGATGTTGCTCACCCGTATCTGTACTGGCAAGCGAACTGAAAATATTCCAGAATTTCATAGCTGATTCCCCATCATTGAACTGTGCTGGTCTGAACTTCAGCATTCGCTGATTCGAACAACTGAACCATGTCCGCATCGGTCAGGCAAATGCGCACGGTTTGCAGAAAAGGTGCCAACTCGTCCGAACGATGGAGCGCCTGACAAATGATTCGGGCAGCCAACATCGGTGGGAACTTAAACATCCCCGTGCCAATGGCAGGCAAGGCTAAGCTTCGGATGTCATTTTCATTGGCCAAGCGGAGCATCGACTCCAACGCCATCTGCATGTATTTCTCGGGCTCATCGTTATTGATGTAGTGCGCTGATCGCACATGGATGATCCAGGGGTTCTTGCGCAAAGTGTCGCGGTCGGTGATCACAGCGGTGGACGTCATGACCGTGCCCTGCCCTGTGCCCACGGCGTTGCCGCCCACATACAAGCCCACACGCAAACCCTTAAAGGCTGGCACAGTGGCCACCAGCTCGGCAAATCGCCGCGCCTGGTCCGAAGCCAAAGCATTCATGGGGTAAATGACCAAGGCCTTGACGCCAGACTCTTTTGCGGCCAAGGCGCGGGCGCAATGGTCCAGCACTGGGTACACAAAACACTCGGTCTTGCCACTGCCCGTGCCCGTGGCCACCAAGGTGCTGCTGGCCATATGCTGAGACGACAAGCGTTGCCAAGCGCCCTCTTGATGAGAGAACCCCGGAAACTGCGTTTCAAAAGTCTTGAAGAACTGCTTGCCCGACGCACCCGGCGTGAACGGCAGGCCCAACTGTAAATACGGACCCTTGAGCCAACCGTTTGGGTCTTTGACAAAGCGGGCCATGATGCCGCTCATGAAGTCGTCAGACGCCTCGAAACCCGTGGTCAAGAATTGCCTTAGGCCTTCCTGAATGTCTTTGGCCAGTAGTGATGGAAGCATTTATTTTTTATCCCTTGAAGCTTTTATTGAGTGCTCTTGAGTCCAAAGTAGAGATTCCTACAAGTGCCAGTCACTTCACTTATCGTTTCTTTTTAGGTTCTTTGACCATTGGCCGACGGAGAAAATTTCCCAACGGTCACCCACGCGCCTGACTGGAATGGTGACCTGTTCGGACCAGTCGGGGTCGTGATAGCTACCTTGCATCAACTTACTCCTATCAACTCCGCAGAGTTATCTTCTCGACTTGGATTGATTCAAGGAGACTCCCAGACTCTGACGGCCTTTTTATGCCGGTGATCAAACTGTCATAGTCATCCTTCGTGAACGCAGGAGCGGCTAGCAAGTTGAGGGCGAGTTTCCGCTTACGGTCCATCAGCATTTGCAGTTGGACATCGAAGCTGAAATCCTCTTCATCTGGCAACACTGCCAATGGGTAATAGATGTGCACGGGCTTCGTCTGTCCAATTCTGTAAACGCGGTCAGAACATTGATCTTCGACGGCTGGATTCCACCAACGCGAGAGGTGAATGACGTGATTGGCCGCAGTCAACGTCAAGCCAACGCCACCCGCTTTAGGAGACAGCAGCATCACATCAAAACCAGCATCTCTTTGAAACGAATCAACCCGAGATTGCCGAGCCTCGGTACTGACCTGTCCATTGATGACCATGGGAGCCTTTGCCAAGCCGTATCGTCTTTGCAATAACAGGGGCAATTGATCTGCTTCTTGCAAATCCAATGACTCCAAGAAGATCAATACCTTTTCACCTGTTGGAGCCACCTTGTCCAAAATGTCCATCATGGCCATGAACCTGGCTGAGTCTTCAACCTTCAGTTCAGAGGCATGAACACCCCCCTCAATCAAGGAAGGGTGTAATGAAACGCGCCGCAAGGCGTGGATCATGCCCAGGGTACCCTCTGGTCCTGACATCTCTTTCATGGCCAATGCTCGCTGGTAAGCATCTGCCTGCCTCGGCGGCATAGGCACTTTGAAAAGATGCTCGTGCTTGGCAGGCAGACCATCCAATTTTTCAGTTTTTAAGCGGCGCAAAAGAAGTTTGGGGCGTGCATCTGTTGAGTCCTCTTCCTGCCAAACCTGCAGGCGCAAACCCTGCACGTCGCCACCCTCGACCTCATAGCGTGCACTGAACTCTCTTAAATCGGCCAGCGCACCTGGCTGGACCGCATCAGCAATGCACCACAGATCAGCCAACCTGTTTTCAACGGGCGTTCCGGTCATCGCGAGCGAAAAATCGGCGTTGAGCCCTTTCACTGCGTGGGTCATGCGGGCTTTGGGTGATTTGATTTTTTGAGCTTCGTCCAACACGACAGCAGCAAAAGACACCGCACCAAAACTGAGTTGATAGTCAGAGACCGCTTCGTAATTGGCAAGCACCACGTCTGCAGAGGCCAGTCTGGCTGTGTCTAACCCAGCGGTGCCGTCTACATGGCGACCGCGCCGCAAGCCCTTGAGGTGATCACCGTACGCGCGAATCAAATTCCCCAAACCGGGTGCAAATAAGTGATCATCAATTTCGGCCTCCCAATTTCGCAACAAGCCAACTGGTGCAATTAGAAGCAGTGGTTTTTTGGGGATGCTTCCCACCTCCATCATTTCACGCAACCACAAGCAAAAAGCCAGGGCTTGGAAAGTCTTGCCAAGACCCATGTCGTCGCAAAGAAGAGCGCCCTTGCTACCCTCCATCCAGTGCTTTTGCAGCCACGACAGACCAAACTCTTGGTGCTTTTTGGGTGATGTTTTTAGACCGTGCGGCAGACCTAATGCCCCTGGACGGCTACCTTGGGATGTTCTGGTGAATGAAGTCTCGTCGAAATTGGTTTCAATGATCAACACGTTTTTAATGGCTGCATCATCAGGTTCGGTTGACCCGGGTGCACGAGGCTCGCGAGTCATGGCCGTATGAAGCTGCTTTAGCGCACTTGCGTTGGCGGCAGTTGCCGGAATCTGTTGCCCGGCAACGGTAACGGTTGGTTGCCCTTGAGCTATTGCCGTCTGAATGTTGGCGATGGCCTGCGACACCGTGGGCTCATCCAGCGGCAATTCAACACCACCAATGCGAATGCCAGCCGATTGAGGACCACCCCAGTTCTGTGGCGAAATTTTGATCCACGGTAAAACAGGCGCTTCCCATTCGCCTACATCGCGCACGCGTTCGGCAAATTTTTCCGTCTCAACGAAAACTGTTGCTTCGGACTCATCCACGCCCATGATTTCGCGAATCACTGCTTCTGGATACATCGCCGCACGTTTGCGTTGCTCTGGTGGCGATTGACGCAACTTCTTAACAGCTGCAAGCGCTTTCTGTAATGGCTCATCCGCCACAACATAAGTGCCCTGACTCAAAGGAAAAGCTGATGCGCCCTCTCTTAGCTGATCCAGGCGCTGCGGAAACAACGCCTCATCAGCCTCTGAAAGTGCCCGAACTTGCTCATGTCCCTCGCCGCCATCCTCTTGTTGATCCGCCAATAAAACTGGATCTAACTGCACATGCCCATGAGCGTCGGTTCGAATACCAAAGGTCAGGGCAGTTGCTGTGATGACACGGAAAGACTTTAAGAAACCATCCGTCAGATGACTGACTGCCGAGTCTCCCAAGGCCTCACGAATCCGAGCCCATAACCTGAACTGATCATCAATCGAAGCTTCCGGGGATTGATTAAAAAGCTCAACCAAGCTCAGCACTTCATAGATAGGTGAATTGACGCGGTATGTTTTATCTTGGTAAGAAAGCCATAACCCTGTGGCAGAAACATCGCGCGCAGTGATAGTTTTACCCGGCTGAAGCCAACGAATGTTGATCTGGGCACCCGGTTTACCCATGGCGCCGGACAGACGTACATCGAAAGCCAGAGGGCAATTAGTTGGCAAACCCAACTGCTCAGCCACTGTGGCTGACCACGCCGCCACAAATGCTGCGGGCACTGTGATGCAATTTTTTTGCCACAACTCGGGGTTTTCAGCAAGGAAATCAGTTAACGCAGCTGCTGCCTGGATTGGCAAACTCTTTACCCAAGCCTCCACGTTGCTGTCCAGATTCCAACTAACACCGTAAGGGGTCAATTCAGGCTTCACACAATCTCCCAATCATTCATCGTTACACCCGTATTGCTGCGGATAAAGTCGCGGGCTTTGCGTTGCCACGTTCCTTTGTCCGAATGGCTGTGAACCAATCCAGGGTTGATATTTGCCCCATCATGGAAATCCATTGATTGCGCTGCTCGCAAATCAGCTCCGTGATAGCTCTTTTCATAAAGCTTTGGGGTATCCAAATAGCCTTCCCGATATGCACGTAAGCTACCGTTGTGGCTCCATTCGGTGAATACCAGGTCGCCAATTTTCAAGAACATGACCGATTGATTGCTGGAAGCTCCTCCCTCGAGATAGCCATAGCCCATACCCTTCTCATCAACCAAAAGTCGTTTCGCTTCCCAAAGTGCATCCTGTCCTAACGCCAACCAGGCTTCGTCAATGCACCCCTTCTCGTAATAGGCCATCCAGAACTTTTGTCTGTGCATCCAGATGTCATCTGCTGTTCGTTGCAGAAGCTTCATGAAGCCACGCAGTGTGTCACCCGTTAGCCAATTCTTGAACGTAGCCATCGCCTGTGGCGATACACCTTGCCACTGATACTGCCTATGCCCTGCAAAACGGGGATCACCGTATACACGAACAAAAAAATCGATCAAAACGCTTTTGATTGAATCCACAGGCTTTTGACGGCCCCAATGCCGTAGCAATGCATCAGCAAATGGCACTCTCATGTCAGTTTTTACGACTGATGCCGATAAGCGCTTATTCCAATCCATCACACGGAAGATTGTTTGAGCTGCGGTGTAAAGTTCACCCGGCAAAGATAGACCTGCCCTGAAAGTTGAGACCCCCAAGCCCGACTCAACAAAACTTGGCCATAGCAATGATTCGGCCATAAGTTCATCAATGGTCTTACCCTGATTAACAAAAAAATGCTTTGCTAACCGCATGGGTACTTCAGAAGGACTGAAGAAGCCGTGCCGACGATGTAGATCCTGCATTTTTTCTGCAAAGAGACCCTGCGATAAACCAATTGCTCTCAGCAATTTATTCGCGAAGTCACGGAATACTGAACTCGTTGGATTGAAGTGCTCGCAATAAGTAAAAAAGAGTGGACTAAGCCATCGTTTCGCTCGCCTGGGGCTGCTCACCAATGCTTCTGGCAAATACACATCCCAATAAAGGCGGGTCAATTCAGAATCGGTATCCTGAATGGATGGCGCATCACCCACCCAATACGCAAAAGGCAACTTGCGAATTTCGCTCTGGCTCAGATCTGAATAGGCATTGGGTCTGGCTCTCGCGTAAACCAAACGAAGCCGCTGACCAATTTCCATCATGGGTGGCGGCGTCTGAACAGCGACCTCATCCATCTGGCGGACAGCATCCTCCAGTTTCGGCATTGAGGTGGGTAGGGGCGTGAACATCAAAATCGCTTATGGTTTTGCGACAAACCGGGAAACACCCTCAATGGGCGTTTCACCACCCGCTGGCCGATAGGTCAGCACGATCCTCAAATCCACTCGACGGTTACGACCATCCGTCGGATCGTTTTTGATCAATGGTCTGTTTTCGGCATACGCACTGTAAGAAAAAATCGGATGGCCTTGATGATTCTTGTAGTCAACCAAGGAAGTGCCTTGAACCAGTGCGTTGTTCACCGAGATGGCTCGATCTAATGAAAGCTTGGTATTGCCACCTTCTCGATTCATGGGCCTGCTGTCGGTGTGGCCTTCAATAAAAATTGTTTCAATTTCATGCCCAAATGGATTGTTTTTGCATTTTTCAGCAACCCGCTTGTTGGCAACAAAGCACTTCAGCACGTCACTCAACTTGGTTGAGGTTTCCCCCAATCTTTGAACAGCAGTTTCTTTTAAAAATGAACTGCCACTGTCAAAAAGCAAATCTTCTGGCAAGGTGATCACGCCACTCGCAGGGTCAATTTTGACTGTGTTGAGTGTGTTTTTTATTTCATTACCAATAGCCAACGTGACAGTTCCTCGAGGGTCGCGGTCACCCTCACGCGCTTCCTGCTCAGCCTTCTTTTGAAGGGCGAGAAATGCAACCATGATGATGAAGACAAACAGCAACCCAATCATCAAGTCAGCAGCAGAGGCCAAGTAACTCTGCTCACCCTCGCCAGATGAGTGTTCATCGTGCCGTAGTGGTCGACTCCACATCATTGGCCTTTCTTGCGCTGCATAACTTCAGACAGCTCTTCGACAGACTCGGTCAACTCACTAACGCCCTTGTCAAAACTACCTACAGCTTTTGCAAATTGGCTGTCCATTTTCCGATGCAACTCTGCGACTTGATCGGTGTAGACCGTCACACCCTCGGTAATGGATGCGACGGTTTTTCCCAAGGTTGCGGCAGTCGATTCCATAGATTGCTTGGTCTGTTGCATGACCCCCAGCGTTTGGTTTGCGGCCTGGTCCAAGACACCCGTTACTCGTTCAACAGCGGCCAACGCCGTTGGCGCTACTTCTCTCACTGCCAGCACCACCGCTCGCTGTTCTTTGGAAAGCTCCTCGACCGTATCGACCACGTTGGCGATTTTTCCACCAACTGACTCCATGGCATGTGACGCTTCGACCAGACCACCCGATACTGAACCCAAACGCTCAACCGTCTCACCTGCTTTTTCCAAAGCATCATTAACAAACAAAGCGCCTCTCTTACCGATATTCGAGGCCTCAAGGACAGTAACCTCTAATTCATTCATTGCTGACTTGATGGCTGTCGCTGCAACATCCATATTGGAAGCGCCCTTTGCGAGATTTTCTGAAATCTCTTGCACTCGGCTTACCAAAAGCGCACTGGCCTCATTGATAGCATTACCTGCATCTTTGCCACCCTGCCCAAGGTTACCGCCAGCGGTTTGTAATTTCTCGGCAAGTTCCTTAAGCGTGAGCTGCAACTGATTCATCTCAGTTTCTGTTGCTTTCTTGAGCATGACCGCAAAATCGTCCAGCATTGTTTTGAGCGCCTCTTGGTTCATAGACCCCAGCTTTTCACTCAGTCCTTCGATAGCGCCCACGAGTTTTGTCGTCATCGCCTCCATTTGTGGAGAAACTGACTTGTTGATCGCAGCTGCTAGCGACACCGCCAAATCAGTCTCAAATCGTTTGAAAGTCCCCGTTTGTTCTCGCGACTCCGTGAGCAACTCCTCTGTCAAGCCCATAACGTCTTCAACATTTGCATGCGACTTACCGGCAAAGATCACCTGTTGTTGCATGATCAATTCACCGCCGTTGGAAGGCACGGCACGACCAAGAGCGTCAAGAAAATAGTCATTGGCTGCCGCCAGTTTGGCCATTTCTTTTTTGGCCAAAAAGGTCCAGACAATAGAACTTAAAAGTCCAGCCAATGATGTCAAAAACTTTGCACCTGCAACCTTGAGCAGTGCCTCAATCGCACTTTGTGTTTGCTTGGCGTCTGCTGCTCCTCCAAGAACTGCTGTCGTTTCGGTGAGCGCAACAGAAAGGAAAAAGAACGTAAACAGCAAGCCAACACCCACCAAAATATTCGGGACTGCATCGGCCAAGCTCAAATTGAAAGATCTCCCCAATAACGCTTGTGCATTCCATACGTCGCGCGGCAAACCAAACATGACATGGACCGTCTTGTCACCAACTGGAACTGCCGTAACACGCCCCTGTGTTTCAAGCCAACTTGCGGCCAAACGTGGGTGCCTCTTGATGCTCTCGACAACCCTTTCATTGCAGCCCTGCCAGCCATCTACATCCTGCCCCACATCAACGGTCAGTTTGTAAAGTCCAGTAGTGGTCTCCCTGACTGCTGACTTGAACCATGACACATAAGCGATCCATGATCCCACCAAGATCAGGACAGCAATTGCCGTGACTTCGGGACTGTTGCTTAGAAAATTGAGGATGAAATCCATAAATAGTTACCTGTCCATTCAATTCTGAATTGTGGGTGCTTTTTCTGACGGTGCACCAGACTCAAAAAACGCCCAAGCCGTCCGGTAGTCTTCTTCGCGGTTGGCGCGGGCGAAGGGGGCGGTGTAGGTGCGGGTGACTTGGCGGGGGCCGCCGGGCAAGGTGTCGTCGGTGACGGTCATGGCGATGGTGGTGCCGTCTTCGACTTTGAACTCGCCGTCTTTGTAGAGGTCTTCCCAGCCGTGGTTGCCGTCTTTGGTTTTGCCGTCGGGTGTGGTGATGCGGGTTTTGGGGGTGGTGCGGCTGCCTTTGCGGGGCAGGCCGACGCCGATCAGGCCTTTGCTGTTGGTGAAGACGATGCGGCCCTTGATGTCGTACCAGGTGTCGCGCTCGTAGCCTTGCATGACCGGGAACTGCACACGGTAGATGAGCTGCAGCTCATCGAGCGTGAGTCCCAGGGCCTGGGCGACCAGCACATCGATTTCGACCAAGGCCATGCGGCGTGCGTAGTCGCTGCGCAGGGCACAGTGACGGGTCCAGTCGCGGGTGAGGTTTTGCCAGAAGTCTTGCTGCAGGCGCGGGTTATCGGGCTGACTCCAGCATTGCTCGGCGAATTCGAGGTCGAAGACTTCTTCCCACAGGGGGGCGTAGTGCCTTGTGAGAGAGAAAAGCGATTGGTAACGAGCGAAGAGCCTGCTGTCTTTTTCGTGAGAATCCGACGGCACTGGCATCTGATCAGCGGTATCTCCTCTGAAATTCGATTTCCCCGTTGACTTCAAAAGGAAATCCAATGGCAAAGAAACCCACCATGCTGACGTCGCAATAAGATGACTGTTCTCTCGAAAAGCTATTGAAAAGGCGCCGTCAATATGCGCTGATTTTGGGGGCATGACTGCGCCGCACAACGTCCTTTCAGAGGACGCCCCCACCATCTTGCGTGAAACGTATCTGTAAAAATCAGTCACAGGTTGCCCCTGCGTCTCACCCTCCGCCCGCCAACTCACCCTAGGCGTGCGGCTCAGGTATTCGATTTTGTCAGCCATGGGTAGGTAGTTGGTGCGGGGCAGGTAGTCGTCAGGCAGCGTTTCGAGATCAATGACGTCGTAGTGCCCGTTGGCGGTACAGATTTTGCGAGGGGTTTTGTTGAAGAGATTGGCTAGAAAAAAGTGTGGGCCTGAGAGCACCCAGTCTTCGGGGGTAACAGCAAAACCCGAGTCGCTGGTGTGGCGACGTGCGATAGTGCCGTCTTTCTGCGCGTAGGCCTCATCAAACATTACTGTTGAGAAGTAGTTCTCACCTAGATCAGCAAGGCGACGCGGGTAAGCGGCGAGTTTCCCAAGGACACTGCTCAACGCCCCTGCGTGCAAAGCCGGCAGTCGGGCGCGGCGGGGTGGCGTACCGGGCTCATCGTAGAGCTGGGCAAAGGTGACCAGCGCGTTCTCGTTCACCTTGACGATGCGGTCGCGGTGGCCTGAGGTGTTCCACTGGCCTTGCTCGTTTTTGTAGCCGCCTACAACGCCTTGGCCTTCGTGCAGGTAACAGGCGTCCACCGTGGCGGGCGCAAAAAGGTTGGCCAGTTGGTCGAATGATGGTTGGTCCTGCGGCGGGCCGTAAATGTTGACGCTGTATTTGGTGAGGTGGTGCACCTCTGCAAACAGTGCCAACTCGTTCACGAACTGGAAATGTCGACGTAGCCGTGAATACAAGGCTTCACGCAAACCGCCACCTTTCGGGTCGTCATATGGCCCTTCGGGGTGCAACAAAGCCGACACACCTTTCGCACTGTTGAGATTCCAAGCTAACGGCATGAAGCATTTGTACAAATTCGTCTGCACACCCTTGAGCAACGGGTAGTTTTGCACCGCGTTCAAAAAGTTCTGCGTGCCTTCGGCTTCCTGCAGCTCTTCGGTCCAGGCTTGTTGCAGGCCTGCAAATTGGTCAAAGGCTTCGGCCCGCAGTTTGGCCAAGTCGCTCGCGCTGATTTTGCGCACGGCAAACACAGGGTTGCGCTCGCCCAGGATGCCAGATTCGTTCCACTCGACCTTGAGCCAAGGCGGGTTTCCCAAGATCAAGTCAAAGCCACCGCGCTGGAGCAACACGTCGGCAAAGCACAGCTCCCAGTGCATGAACTTTCGGTTGGTGGCTACGGCCTCGACCAGGGCGATGCGGGGGAAGTGTTGGCGCAGTTTGCCGATGCGCAGTTGGCCCAGTTTGTCGTGCAAATTGGGCTGGTCGGCGGCTTGGGACAGGGGCAGTTGGGTCTCGAAGCCGTCCAGGCTGCCTTGCACTTCAGGGAAGATGACTTGCGGCGCTTCGGGTTCGGTGGGTATTAAGTCCAGGCCGGGTTGCTGGCCGATGTCGACGATGTTGCCTTCGAGGATTGCGCCCACTTCCAACCACCACTCTTCGCGGCTGGGCAGTTGTTTGGCCCCGGTGATGGGCCAGAACCACAGGGCGCACCAGTAGTCCATGACGAGTTTGAGGCGGCGAAAGGGGGTGGCCAGGTCGCCGTCTTCGTTGAACAGGCCTTGTTTGCGGATGGCTTCTTTTTGGGCACGGGTGATGGTCTCGGCCCGTGCGTCGTTGGGTGTGCCTGGGCTTGTGCCTGGAACGGCGGCTTTGCTAGCGTGAGGCCAGACGGTGAGCTGGTCTTCGGTGCGGGCGCGGTCGCGGGCCAGGGCTTTGGTATGTTCTTTCCACAGCTCTTGCACGCGGGTGCTGAGCTGTTGCAGTCGAGCCAGCTCGTGCGGTTCCAACGGTTTTTTTATCGCATTGCGCCAAGATTTGAGGCTGTCGAACTCTTCTTTATAAAGCGCCTTGGCGGTTTTGTCGGTGTAGTCGGCCATGCCGGGGTCGGGCAGCAAGAAGTGCCAGATTTCGTCCGGCTGGCGGGGCTGCTGGGCGGTGGCACGGCGCGGGGCTTCTTCGTGCCACGGGGGATTGGCTTTTTTGTCCAAGCTGCTGGCTTTGTAGACCTGGTGGCGGGCACCAATGAGGCTGTTCCCGTTGAACAGCTGGTATCCAAACCAAGGCACTCGAGCGGGTTTGGGCTGACCTTGGGCATCGGTTTCGCCATAGATGGCGTTGAGCCAGATGGACACTTCGGCCAACTCCACGGCCACGGGGTTCAAGTCCACGCCGTACACATTGCGGTCGGCCAGGTACATGCGCACCTTTTGCAGCTCTTGCGGGTAGTCGTCGTGGGGGATGCGGGTTTTGAGTTCGGCTTGCTTGCGCTCCAAATACGCTTCGGCCAGTTGGTTGACGCCTTCGTTCAAGAATGCGGCGCTGCCCATGGCGGGCTCGCACACCGTGAGCGTGAGGATGTCGTCGGCGCACTGCACGCGGTCGCTGCCCAGCAGTTCTTTGAGCGCGTATTTGACCAAGCACTGGGTGAGCACTTGGGGGGTGTAGTAACTGGCGCTTTTTTGGCGGTCGCGCCCGGCGAGGCGGTAGACAAAGCTGCCACGCGGGTGTTTGCGCAGTTGGCGGTGACCGGCTTCGTTGACGTCGTAAACCTTTTCGTCGTCGGTGTAGTCGCCCAAGCGGCTGGCGGGCACGAACCAGGCGTTGTCGAGTTTGTCGTCGCCGTTGGTCTCGGCGCTGCGGCCACTGACTGAGCTGTCATTGGGGCTGTCGTCGTCGTTGTCTTCGTCGTCACCTTCACCATCGCCGCCGTCTGTGGTGCTGCCTTTCTTTTTGCCGGGTTTGACTTCGTACAGGTCTTCGGCGGCAAAGAAGCCACGGTAGCTGAGCAGGGCTTCGTACACCGCGCCCAGCTGGTTGATGGACAGCAGCTGGTAGCTGACGCGGCCCCGCTTGCCCCGCCCCCGGCCACGGGTGAGCGACATGAGGCGGATGATGGTTTGCCACACATGGTTGGGGAACTGCACCTTGGCCAGCAGGGGCATGGTGGTTTCGTCAAACAGGCGGCTGTCGAGCGGGGCCAGGGCGAAGGTGTCTTTGGCACCGGCCAAGCTGTGGATGTCTTGCTGGCTAGACAGGCCGCAGCCTTGGGCCACGAGTTTGAACAGGCGGCGCAGAGTTTTGTCGAAGTAAACGCCGTCGTGGGCTGCGGGAGTGTTGAGCTTTTTCAGCTCCAGGTCGCGCAGGCTCTCCAGGCTGTAGCCCTTGAGGTAGACCTCGCTTTTGGATATGGGCACGTAGCCCAACTCGGGTCGCGCCTCGATGTAGAACATGAAGAGCAGGCGGTAGACCATGCGCAGGCATTCGAGGCTGAGGTCGGCGGGGTCGAGCTGGTCTTTGCCGCTGAAGAAGCCTTTTTTGCTATCGCTGGCTTGTTGGCGCAGTTGGTTGGCGGCTTCATTGCCCAGCAGTTCGATGGCTTCGCGCAGGGCGTGCTTGAGGTCTTCGCTCACACCAAAGGCGTGTTTGTGGGCGTTTTCGTCCAGGCTCTCCAGCAAGCTGTTGCCCTGGCCGGGGGCCAAGCTGCTTTGGTGCAGCAAGGCGGCAGCGGCTTGCAGGGTGGCCGGGTCTTTGCGGTCGAGGATTTCGGCCCAGTCAAAACGCAGGGCGCGGTTTTGCGGCCACTTGTAGCGGTCGAGCAGCAGCCATTGGTCCAGGCCCACAAGCAGCACATAACGCGGTGCCAGGTCGGCGCCGAACAGGGCTTCAGAAACGAGGCTGTCCCAGCCCTCGCCCACCAACGGCGCGGGCACATCGGCCCCGGCGTAGTGCAGGCGGGTTAAGGTGTGGTCAAGCAGGTCTTCGCCTTCTTGCCCGGGTTGGTAAGCGGGGGCAATGGCCAGTTGCGGGGGGTGCAGTGCCAGCTGTGCGGCAGTGGTTTGGCTGCTGGCGTCTTTGGCCAGCAGGCTCCACAGGGGTATGGCCTGCCCAGCCACCAGTTCTACCGGGCGCTGGGCGGCATCGTGCTGGATGCTGTAGCCCAGGGCTTGCAACAAGCCGGTTTGCAGCTGGGTGAACAGCGCGAGTTTTTCGGCGTCGTCTTTGGCGCGGGTGATCTGGCCGCGCAGGGCAAACCATTTTTGTGCCCAGGCTTGCAGGCGTTTGTGGGGGGCGCGGTGTTGTTCGTGATCTTGGGCATCGCTGGTGTGGTCGGCCTCTGCGGCTTCCCAAGCGTCGAGCTTGGCTTTGATGTCGCCTTTGAAGACTTCGGCCAGGTAGTGGTGGCTGTAAAACTCGTTTTCGTTGGCAATGCCAGCGAAGGTTTGGACGGCGTCGAGGACGGGCATGTTCAGGCTCCAGCAGTGGGGTTGCACACGGCGGCCAGCACCTGTATCCAGGGCTTGGGCTCAGTCGTCAGGGTGTCTTGCACCCACTGGCGGTAGTCGTCAAACACGCGGCCAATTTGGCGAGTGCGGTTTTCGAGGCGGCTGCGTTTGACGGTTTCGATTTGGTTTTCGAATCGCAGCTCCAGCTGGACGATTTGTTTGTCTTGCAGGAGCTTGAGTTCGGCCAGGGTGGCTTGCAGCCGGGCATCGAGCTGAGCGGCAAATTGCTTTTGCTGCTGCGCCATGAAGGCGAGCATGGTGGCTACGGCACCGGGCAAGGCGGCTTGCATGGGGGAGGCGACAGACTGGTAAGCCGCGCCCTGCCCCCGGTTGGCCAGGCGGTTGGCTTGCAGGCCAGCACGGGTGGCAAAGGTTTCAAATGCTTCGAGCTGGAATGCGCCTTGCTCGCCCACGCGGGTGGCGACTTGCCATTCGACCATGAGGGGCTGGCCTTTGCGGTTGGGCACCAGGCTCATGAGCACAAAGGCTTGTTCACCCGGCTGCAGCTGGGCGCTGAGCAGCAAGGGGGCGCTGTGACGGCCAAACTGACTGAGTACGCGGTCGCCCAGCCATTCCATGATGGGGTGCTGCGCCCACAGGTAATGCAGCTGGGGCCAGGTGTCTTCTTCGGCGCGGGCTTGGCGGGCTTTTTCGATGGCTTCGGCCACGCGGTCGCGGTTGGCGCACAGGGCATACAGGTCGCTGTCGGCCTGGGCCTCGCGGGGCAATTGGCGCAGGCGGTCTTGCAGGTCCAGCGGGGCGGTGATGCTGATGATTTGTTCTTCAGCGGCTTGGGTCCACTGGCACACCGGGGTGGCCTGGTTGATTTGCGTGAGCGCGGTGGTGGCGTAGTGGAAGTCGTTGTCGAACAGCGACAGCGGATTATGGATGTGGTCGAGGCTGGAGGCTGTTTTGGCTGCGCTGGTTGCAGCGCTTGTGCTGGCGTCTGAACTGGTGGCGTCTGCGCCGCCGCCAAACAGGGTGAGCAACCAGTCGCCTTCGTTGTCTTGGGTGTTGCTGGCGGCTTGGTCCAGAGTGGTTTCGACTTGTTCGGGGCTCAGGCCTTCGGCCATGAAACCACCGACTTTTTCGGCTTCTTTTTCGGGGTCGAACACGTTCAGGAAGGCCGAAGGATCGCCCAGGTTTTTGTTGGCCTGATCGTCTTTGTTTTGCAGGATTTCCAGAATACGCAGGTCGCCCTTGATGTGTTCGGTCACGGCTTCGGTGAACAGGTACACGATGTGGGGCTGGTGCTTTTGGCCGTAGCGGTCCACACGGCCGTTGCGCTGCTGGAAGACCATGAGCGACCAAGGCAGGTCGAAGTGAACCAAGCGGTGGCTGAAGTAATGCAGGTTTAGGCCTTCGCTGGCCACGTCGGAACACAGGAGCACGCGGATCGGGTCGTCTTGGCGACCAAAGCGCTCGACCATTTCTTGCTGCTCGGTGTCGGGCATGCCGCCGTGCAGGATATCGAGCTGTTTGTCTTTGAGCTTGAGGTCTTTGGCCAGCTGCTTTTGCAGCCAGTGCAGGGTTTCAATGCGCTCGGAGAACACCACCAGCCGGTCGGCGGGGTCTTGGTTGTTCCAGCCAAAGTCAGCACTTTGCAAGTGGGCCAACAGACGCTGGTATTTGCTGAAGCCTGCTGCGCTGGCGTCTTGGGTGATGGGTTGCAGCGTGGCGATGAAGTCTTGCAGGTGGGCGATTTCGGTGCCCTCTTCTGCAGTCGGGGCCGATTTTTGCTGGAGCAACTGGATTCGCTTGTTGGCCGATTCGAGCGCGGCAGCGGGGCTGGAGAACAAACCTTTTTGCATTGCAACGCGTTGCAGTTGCTGCTGCTTGCCGCCTTTGTGTTGGCCGTTTTGCGTAAAGGGAATAGCCAGTAAGGCACGGTAGGCGGCTTCTTCTTGGGCGCTAGCGGCTTGGCGCAGGCAGGTGGTGACCCGCTCTTGGAAGTCGGACGTGACTTGATCCTTGATGTTGTGCTTGAAACGACGGATGACCAGGCCTTTGTTTTTGAAGTCGTCGGGCGTGTAGTCGTCCGGGTCAGAAATGGCGGTCGGGTCAAGCAGCGACATAAGCGAGGCAAAGCTGCGGGCTGACCCGTCGTGCGGTGTGGCTGACAAGAGGATGAGCGTGTCGGACCGGGTGGCCAGCAGGCGGGCGAGCTTGGCACGTTTGGCCAGGCCCATTTCGCCAGCGCGGGCGGCGACGTTGTGGCATTCGTCGATGACGATCATGTCCCACCAGGCGTTTTCCAAATAGTTACGGTACTCCAGATTGCTTTTGAGCGTGTCGATGGAGATGATGCTGCGATCGAAATGGTTGAAAGGGTTGTGGTTGGCCGGGATGCGGTTGCGAACGCGTGCCAGGCCCATCGAATCAAGCCGGACCAAGGGAATAGAAAAACGGCTCCACCATTCTTTTTGGAACTGGGTGAGCATGGCTTTTTGGGTGACCACCAAAATGCGCTTGCCGCGACCGCGCTGGATCAGTTCGGTGGCCAAGATGCCTGCCTCAAGGGTTTTGCCCAGACCGACCGAGTCGGCAATCAAGATGCGGGCGCGGGGCTGTTGCAGGGCTTGCAAGGCCGGATCGAGCTGGTAAGGCACGACATTCATCACACCCCGATGGCCCAAGTGGATGCGCGTGTCGTTGGGCACGGTACGCCTGCGCTGGCTCTCTAAATAGAGCATGGTGGCGTTGTATTTGGGGCTGTCGTCGGGAACCAGCAGGGTTTGGGACGGGTCGAGGATTTCGATGTCGTCTTCAAGTTCCGTGAGGAACAGCGCCGATTGGCCCCGCACCAGCTCCGAGATGCCGTCGCAAGTGAGCAGCCAACCGCCGTCAGCAGAGGGGTCAACGCGGCGAATCAGCCATTCTTCGTCTCGGATCAAGGCGCGGGCGCCGGGGGCAAGCTGGGTCATTGGTGCTTAAATTTTGTATTGACTGATTTTTGCTTAAAAAGAGGAGGTTATCTGGCTGGGGGCTGGCCTTTTTTGCCACTATCTGGTTTTTGAGCCGTCCATGATCTGTCGACTTAACGCCAATATCCCTTGCGCGAGTAAATCCCCTCCTCCGTTGCCCTTGCATCGTAAAAGTGTCCTGTCGGCTCAAAGCCTAGCCAAGGGCCGGGGTTTAGCACCAGTCTCTCAAAATGGTTGTTGCGCAATGCTGCCTCTGCTTCGGGCAAAGAATCAAAGCTCAATGAATCTACAACAGCACTGCGACCTTTTATTTGTTTCAGCTTGAAACCGTTAGGCCGAAGGGCAGTGCCCAAGTCGTGAAAAAAGTAAACAACCGCCCCTGAAGGGTTTTGGGGCTCAATCAAGGCCCAGTTGTGCGACATCATTCCCAGCACTTTGACCCACCAATCTCTGTTGTTGACCTGAAACAGGGGTGGGTCAAATGAGTCCTCACCCAGAAATTGCGGCACTTCGGTTGGGTGGCGGCGGGCTTGCCATGCCCAAGCGAATTCAATGTCGCCGTCATCCCGGTTGGGCGCGAGGATGAAGGGTTGGTCATCCTGCCGTTCGATCGCCTGCATGATTTGCTCTGCTTGAGCTTCAGCTTCGGCGCTGAAATCGTGGTCCAAAACGGCGGCTGCTGCAGCGAATTGCCCCAGTTCCCGCAGCATTTCGGCCTTGATGAGGATGGCATCATCCTCTTCTGTATCCCACAGCATCAAGAGTGATTGAAGGTTTTGAGCTTCTGCAGCAGAAAGATTTCGGGGTGAGTCCATCCGCTCGTCGTTGACACGGTGCCAGGCATAAAGGCGCAAACGCTCTTCGTTCTCAGCCATTTTGTGGCTCTGGACATATTCCAAACACTGGGTGTTTGATGCCAGTTCGTAGTGGGGGACATCCTTGTATTGTTGAGCCAAGGCTTCTTGAGCCTTTTTACTGGCCACTTCTTCAGGCGTCGGCTCCCCCAGAAAGCCCCAACCTGGAAAGTAGTTCCTGAACTCAATGGCGTGCTTTGCACCCAGCATGCAAAACAGGGCTTGGCAGTGAGGGCAGACGACCAAAGGCGGCGTCTGCGGCAACATGCGGGCCTTCATCTGGCCGTCCGAGCGATATTGCGCGCCAAAGGTGTTACCCGAAGCAAGCGTCCTGCGCGAAAACAAGCCAAAGCACGAACCACAACTGTATAGACGAATTGGGCCTGGGAGCATGGAAAATCCTTTTTTAGCCCCTTATCCTACGAACTCACTGGCTCTTCAAATGAGCTTGTGCCACTGTGCTTGAATACAGTACGCCAAACGAAACCAGACTATCAACCTGCTGAAGTTCTGCGTTTTTCTCGCCTGAAGGCCGACGGCTCCATGGGCGCTGGGTCTTGCCAAAGGCCAGAGCGATTTTCACGGGCCTGTGTTTCAGCGCGGTCGTATAGAACACGCTCTTCGATCGACTGCTCGCTTTGGTAATCTTTGTAATGCCAAGCCATACCGCGCTTGACTTGCTCCAAACAAATGTCGATGTCGCCAAGCATCACCTGCCCCACGGTCCGGCCAAATCGGTCTTTTTTGGACCAATGTACCTGAACTGTTTTTTGTAGACCAACTTCGAAAGCGATTCTTTGGACTTCTGGCCATAGGCCTGGGCCTTTTCTGGCGCGTCAATGCCTTGCAACCTTATTTTGTGTTGCCGCTTGTCACTGTCCAAGACGGTGATGCTGTCACCATCCGACACACCAATTACCAAGCCCTGCAGCACAAAGGTGGCGTTGGCGTTCGTGACCAACAAACCCAGCAAGACCACCACCATTGACAAGAAATTCTTCATACAGGCAGTTTGTCACATGCCTTTGTATTTTTTGCATTTTTAAGTTTTTAGGGCTTGTCTTTTCAGAAGCTCATCGCGTGAGCCTGTGATGTCAGACCATGGTCAAAAAGATACAAATGCTGCGATCAGGATCAAAAGATGAATGTAGATGCAGCATCAGCCAAAACCTAGGCTGCTTACACTGCACCCGTTATTTACGAAATTATCAAATTTAGAGAATTAGATGCCGAGCACATTTTTAGCCATACCTATTGATTTAGTGCGACCGTTGAACGTACGGTCCTCGATGATGAAATTGACCGCTGTGGTGCTGGTATTTCTGGGCTGGAATTTGGCTTGGGCGCAGGCCAACAACGCCGAGACCTTATTCAAACGCATCAGCCCATCAGTGGTGGTGGTCAAAACTGAGGTCAGTGGCAATTCGGGTGTGGTCTCCAGCGCCAGTGGCTTCATTACCCATCGCAAAGACTGGGTGGTCACCAATTACCACGCCGTGACCGACGCTATCTTTGAAGCCAAGGCGCACAACCTGACCGTACACACTTCAGAAAGAGTCAAGCAAACAGCGCGAGTCATAGCGGTGGACGTACTGAATGATTTGGCGATTTTGCATTTGCCATCACCCATCGATGGTCCTTTGTTGGAGCTGCGTGAGGCTTTGCCTGCAAAGGGTGAGAACGGGTTTTCTGTGGGCAAGCCCGGGTCTTTTGAGTACAGCATCGTCAATGGCTCATTCAATGGCATGCACGATGAGCAGTCCTCGCCCCTGATTGTGTTCAGCGGTGCCATCAACAGCGGAATGAGCGGCGGGCCCACCTTGGACGCCCGCGGCCGCGTTGTGGGTGTCAATGTGGCCACCAGCACCCGGCACCAGTTGATTGGCTTGGTCATACCCTCCTCCGCCGTCAGCACTTTGATCAAGCGGACGGCCGAGCAAAGCACCCCAGACAACGCCCAACTGCGGGCTGATATTTCCAAGCAATTGGCATTGTTTGGCCAGCAACAGCTGCAGCGCCTGGACACTGGCTTGAACAATGTGCGCAGGCTGGGGCCCTTCAATGTTCGGGCCGACTTGGCGGATCAGCAAGTCTGCTCGACGGAGATGCAGAACAACACCCAATGGCGCTACAGCGTGGTCAAGCAGACTTGCGAGTCGGCCAGTGGGCTTTACGTGATGGACGAACAGCAGGCTGGCAACATCATTTCTGGCTCGTTTTTGTTGCAAGGGCCGGGCCTGACCGATTTGCAAATGGCCAGTCTGGTGGAGCGCAGGCTTTATGGACTGTCTGGCGTCAGCAAAGCGCCTGTTGACTCAACGCCTTGGCAGTGCTCAGAGCAAAGGGTCAAAGTACCCCACGGCCTGACAGTGCAGCTGCACGCTTGTCGCCGGGCATTGACCAAGTTGCCCAATTTGAACGAGTACCGCTTTAGGTACACGCCCTTGGTCAGGGGACCTAACGCGCTGGTTGTGGCCATGGGACTGGACGGATTTGACGATGCTACGGCCAAAGCTATCCTGAAAAAGTCCATGTCCAGTCTTGCCTTTGATGCCAACTTTGACAAGGCCAAGCCATGAACGTGCGTTCGGTTTCAGTATCCGCTGCCAGCTTGGTGCTTGCGTTCATTGGCATTACCGTTTGGTATTACCAAAACTACACCTTGCAGAACACGGATCCGGCGTTTTTCACCAAAAACTTGACCGATCGTTTTGCCATCATGAGCGCATGGGTTGCGGCTTGGTCATGGATCAGCCACGTTGCAAGTGGCCGCGCCAAGGTCAGCCAACACATCGCTGTGACGGCTGCAGCAGGAATCATCGACTTGTGCTTGCTGATCATTGCCATGCCATGGTTGTTTTTTGCAATGGCTTGGCCTTGGCCACATGAGTTCAATAACATCACACGCGCGGTGCTGATCGTCTTGCTTGGCTTGCTGCAACTGAGAATGGCTTGGGGCTGGTTGAACAACCGCATGGTGTGTCTGTGGGCCATGGCGGGCTGCATAGCACTGGGCTATGTGGGCCTGAACAATTGGGCAGACCAAAACGGTACCGAGGCTTTGAATGAATTGCCCTATCAGGTCAACATCTACCCTGCTTATTGGGTGGCCCCCGCAGAGCCCAACTTGGATCGGGGGTTGGATGAGCTCTGGAAAAAGGCCGGATGGGGCCAAGTCAAATAGCCACCGCTTTTATGAAACAAACCGGCTCAAAGCGGCAAGCAATGTGCTGTGGACTTTTGATTTGAGCGATTGAGGCGCCATCACTTCCACCTCCGGACCAAATCGCATGATGTCGCCAATCAATTCGCGATCGTCCGAATAAGGAATCATCAGAACAAAGCTGCCATCTGCCTCAAAGCTGGACTTTTGATTGGGATGCCAAACCTCTCGCGAGACCCATTGCGACCTTTTGGGAGAAAACTTTAAAGTTGCCCATGTGATGGTTTTGCCAGAAAAAATTCCGTATCCAGCGCCCATGGCGGCATGTAGGCTCTCTTTCGAGACCTTGATTCCGTCATCGTTCAAGGCTTCTAGATTTTCAATGGCGTCGATCGAGAAACTGCGCAAGCCCTCTCGCAGATGGCACCACGAATCCAAATACCAGTTGTCGCGGTAATGAACCAAACGTAAGGGTGAAACCACTCGCTCAACTGTGACGCTGGTGTGCCGATTGCGGTGCAGAATTTTGATGCGCTTACCGATCAAAGTAGCTGCAGCCACGCTTTCAAAAAGCTTAGGGGGCAAAGTGCGCTTTTTGGACTGCAGCAAGAGAATTTTCATGCCAAAACTTTGATTGGCGAAACCCAGCTCTTCTAACAATTGCGCCAAGCGACCCTGAATGGGCTTGAGGGTCGACGCCAAAACGGTGGGCTCGAGCTGAGACAAGAGATGCTCAATGGACACCAGCGCTAACAGCTCATCGTGGGTAAACCATATGCCCGGCAACTCAGCCACTTTTTGAGACGGACTGAGCCTGTAACCGCCGAGAGCTCTGTCGTAAACGATGGGCACGTTCAGCTGGTCGCGAAGTTTGGCAATGTCGCGCTTAAACGTGGCTGGAGAAATTTCCAACTCGCGTTGCAATTCAATGGCAGAAATGGCTGTGCGTCCGCTGAACAAACTCTTGTACCGATACAGCCGTGCAACTTCACTCATGATGCTTGATCTCTTTTTTATGTTGTTTATTTAATTGAGAGGATCATTTCATTCGACAAGCTCATCCTGTAAGCCTGTTGAAGCTGCCTTTTTCAAGTGTTAGCTGTATGTGCGACCAGCGGAAAAAGCTCATGACGTGAGCCAACCACCCCAATTCAATCTTTGCAAGCTCATGCGGTGAGCTTTTGCGGTTGAAGGTCAGTTCAAAGACTGGGTTAATTCACAGCTTGATGGGCTCTTGTGTTGAGCTTGCCAAAGCAAAAAATGATGTGACTTGAGCGCACCCGTACGTTCAAACAATCCATCAAGTTTTTAAAGGCAAGAAAAATGGCTTTACCTCCCCTCCTCGTCCACAAGCACCGCACTCCCCAAGCGTCATCAGAAAGGCGGCTGTCAATTGGCTTGATGACTTTGTTGGCCGTTGCCTTATCGGGTTGTGCTGTTCAATCACCCCCCATTTCAAGCATTGAAGCTCCACAGCCAGTTGCGATGCAAAAAGCTGCACAACAAGCGGTTTTGGCAGCTGCCCCAGCTGTACCGACACTCAAAAGAAAAATTGCCCTTGGCCGCATCAGCAATGAAACGAGCTACGGACAGTCCTTGTTGCGGGACAACAGCGGAGACCCACTGGGTAAGCAGGTCACAGACTTGATGAGCAAAGCTTTGACGTCATCAGGCGGCTATCTTGTATTTGAACGGCCTGACATTGGTCGATTGCAAGCTGAAAGCAGACTGACCGATACACGCTTGAATTTGGTTGGTGTGGACGCTTTGATCATTGGGTCACTGACCGAGTTTGGTCGTAAAACTGTGGGTGCCACGGGCTTTGTGTCTTCAAGCAAGCGACAAGTTGCGTTTGCCAAGATTGACATTCGCGTGGTTGAAGTCAGCACGGGGCATGTCTTTTTTGCCACCTCTGGTGCCGGAGAGGCATCTACCGAAACGGCATCCACCTTTGGGTTTGGCTCACAAGCCAGTTACGACGGCACCCTGAACGACACCGCCATTCGTCAAGCGGTCAGTGAAGCGGTCAATCGCTTGACCGTAGAGATGAGCTCGCGCCCATGGCAGACCAGTATTTTGAAGCTCGATGGCAATCAGCTCTTTTTAGGGGGTGGTCGACTGCAAGGCATCAAACCCGGCATGCAATTCAGTGTCCACACACTGGGCGAGCAAGTTAAATCCGCCCAAACAGGCACGACGGTGACGCTGCCTGGTCGTATGGTGGCCAGCGTTCGAGTGGACAGTTTGTTTGGTGACAACGAGCTCAACGAAGGCTCTGCTGCCACTGTGATTTCGGGTTCATTGGCTGGCTTTCAAACCAATCAACTGACCGTTCGTTTTGATGGAGCCAAGTAATGACAAAAAAACCTGATTTCAAAACTTTCACGGCCAACAGTCTTACCAGGTTGGCCATGACCGCCACGCTTTTGGCGGCCTTACCTGTTTTGGGCATTTATGGGTGCACTCAAATGCCAACGGAAAAGCAAGGTGTATCAGACATCCGCCCACAAATTTCATTCAAAGCAACTGATACACAACAGCATGCGGCTCGGGTGATCGTCGATGGGCTGGACATGGGCTCTTTGGGCTCATATCTGGATGGTATCGCTGCTCTGCGCATTATTTCCGGAACACACCAATTGCGTGTGGTTCTGGGCAGCCAGATTCTTTTGGACGAAAAGTTTTATGCCGGTGACGGCGTCAACCGCACTTTCTTAATTCAATAAGGCCAAAAATGATTTCTCGAATTCTTTGGATACCAACTTTGACAGCCCTTGCGCTTCTGACTGGATGTGCTGCGCCTGGTCTTTACCAATGGGGTGGCTACGACCAATCGCTTTACGCAGGCTACAAAGACGTGACAAAAATGGAAGCGCTTCGGATCAAGCTTGAAGCGCACGTGGGCGAAATGGAAAAGTCAAATGCGAGAGTTGCACCCGGTTTGTATGCCGAATTGGGCACCCTGTATTTGAAAGCTGGCGCAACTCAAAAGGCCATCGACTTCTATACCAAAGAGCGTAACGCGTGGCCTGAAAGCAGAGTCTTGATGACCTCTTTGATTCAAAACCTAGAACGCAGGCAATCTGCAGCAAGCGGGACAAAACAATGAACAGCACAAAGTCTTTCTCAGGCAAATTTCTGTATGTACTTGCCTTGAGTGCGGGCCTGTTGTCACTGACTGGATGTGTGACTCAGCCTACAAAACCTGATCAAAGTGCACTGGTCGCTGCGGCACCAAGATCGATCTTGATCGTACCAACCATCAATCGATCTCTGGACGTGGACGCGCCTAACTATGTCTTGGCGTCTCTCCCCATACCGATTGCTGAACGTGGTTACTATGTCTTTCCAGTCAACACCACCAAATTTGTACTGGAACAGGAAGGTTTTTATGAGGCTGATCGCATACACGAGCAGCCACCGGAGTCATTGGCAAAGCTCTTCGGTACGGATGCGATTCTGTATGTAGCTATCAAACAATGGGATGCAAAGTTCGCGGTGTTCACTACTGTTGTGACCGTTGATTTTGATTACCGTTTGGTCAGCAAAAACGGCGTGGAATTATGGCGTGACAACAAGCGCATGCAATACCAGCCTCAAAACAACAACAACGCCATGTCTCCCATGGCAGCGTTGGTGACTGCTGCGATTAACGCAGCCGTTACCCGTGCTGCCCCCAATTACATGCCCTTGACGCAACAAGCAAATCAAGAGGTGTTTGTCACCGGACCCAACGCTTTGCCCAATGGACCATACCGGGTTGTAGAACCGGGCAAGAGATAAGCAGTCATTTCCGGGTGGATTTGATTTTTTGCTGATTCACAAGTCAAACACCACCACTTCTGCCCTTGCGCCCAAGCGCATCGGCAGCAAGGATGTCCCTGCGCCTCGAGAAACAAACAAAGAGCATCCAGGGACATCGTAAAAACCTGCGACAAAGCGGCCACTGCCCCGGGGCCTGATGGGCGCCCAACCGCCCACAGCAAACTGCCCGCCGTGCGTATGACCCGCAAGGCAAAGGTCAAACCGTTGATTGGCCATGCGTTTGGCAACATCAGCTTTGTCAAAGAATTCCGGTGAATGTTGGACCAACACAGTCAATGCGTCTTTGCTTGGCGCGCGAGTGTCGAGCAACTGCAGATCTGGCTGGCCTGCTGTGTCGTCGTCCAAACCCATGACGACAAGGCTACGGCCACCACGCGAAAAAGTCCACCGCTCGTTGAGCAAAAGCTGGCCACCCGAAGAAGCCAGCATGCTTTGCAAGCCGAGGAAATCCAAGCCGCTCCAGTGCTCCCAATTGCCCGGAACCAACAATACCGGTACAGGCGCGAAGGCCCGCACAAACGATTGCAGCATCGGCAGCGCATCGGCACGGTCAACCGCATCGCCCGACAAGATCACGACATCAGGCGCAAGCGCAAAGAGCTGTTCAGCTAGACCTTGTTCATGGGCACCAAAAGCCTTGAGGTGCAAGTCTGAAATTTGAACCAAGCGGATGGGCTGCAGATCGGCAGAGGCGCGCAGGTCGTGCCGGACAACAACAACTTGCTTTGCCCCCAAAGATGCTGAAACAGCAAAAACAGTAAGTAAGGCTGTGACCAAAACACCAAGCCAAAGAATGCGGGGAATTTTCATGCAGTCATCTTGCCGCAATTTAATTGATGGCCACAAATATAGGCGAATAGATCAGAATCAGTGATGAAACAAATGGATGGATTCATGAAACACGCGATACCCGCTGAGCTTTTGCAGGCCTTCAACGAGACCGAGTACATCGTTCACTACGAACGTCCTTTCACCTTGCACATTGGTCAGCCTTGCCCTGAACTCAAAGCGCTCATGGCCGAGCACAACGCCTTGAGCGCGGTCTTCATCACTGCCTGGAATCCGTTCAGCCAAAACCTGCCAGCCAAAGAAAACATAGCGCGCCAAAACGAGCTCAAAGCCAATCTCAAAAGGCGCGGCCTGATCTGCATTGATGGCATTGGCAAACACCCTAGCAACAACTGGCCAGGTGAGGCCAGCGTATTAGTACTGAACCTGGATCTGGAAGCAGCTAAGTCACTGGCACGGCACTACGAGCAACACGCGTTTGTCTGGGTTGTCAGTAGTGGCTTACCAGCGTTGATAGACCCGCAAAACCACTAAAAATCAGTACCTGGGAAATACACCCTCGCATGCATTCGAAACCAAGCCCTGCCCCTTCCTGACCAACTCACTGACTGTGTGACCCATCTTGATGTGCTTGTCTGTTTGCTCTTTTGGCGTTTCACCAATTTTGGTCATGGCCTTGGGATTTAGTCGCATCTGTTCTCCGATACGCCATAGCTTGGAACTGGGTTCATTTCGCTTGAACGTGTCATGTGCTTCAAGAACGTCCAGGTTCAGCTTGATAGCTTCGGGTGTGATGCGGCTTTTGTATATTGACCAAGACTTGGGTGCCGAAGAAAGCATGCCGCTTTGCCCCTGAAGCAGTCGCATCTGCTCAACCAGAAAACTGACCTCATCACCAACCAGTTCCGCCGGTGTTTCATCATCGGCATCCAAAGTGATACGGCAACTGGATGTTTTTCGCTGTGCTACTACTAAGCGCACTTTGAATGTGGCAATGCTGCACCCAAAGTTTTGGCAACCACGTTCGTGCCACCACTCACGCAATGTCAAATGTTCCAAGCAACCAAAGAGCTTGAAGGTATTGGCTGCACCCTGTGAACCAAAGATCCCAGTTCGGCAGTTCTGAATGTACTGCTTGGACAGCTTCAGACATCGAAACCAGACTTCCAAGTAACCGCCATAAATGAATGGCTCACTCCCAGCGGCGGTCATGCCACCCGAAGCAATCGCCTGCATCAATGGCTTTCCACCATTAGCAGATATCTGAGTTTCCAACTTCATTTTTTCGAACCCCTCGAAAAAAGGAACTGACTCCCTGTCCCAAAACCTAACCTCAGCGTGTCGCACCAATCCTGGTCGACGGAACCCATGGTTATGAAATTTAACAGGAGTTTGAAATGAACTTAGAAAACGCAAACAGCGCCCCTCTCACGGCTAATGGAGTTGCCGTCGGACTCACAGCGCAAGCCTCATCTGTGGATGAATTCTCATTTGGTCTTTTGATGAACCGCGCATTGGGCGGCTCGGACAAGCGTCGACCCAGTGACAAAAGTGCCAACGAAGTACAAGTGGACATGATTTTGGGACAGGCTCAAAACCTGGCCAAAATGAATGACCAGTACGTAGAGACCTACGTAGTGCGAGGCACCAAAGAGCTTTATGCCCTGCTGGGAGCAATCTACAGCTATGCCCTGCAAATCAACGAATCCGTTTTGAAAGATCACATCCTGCAGCGCATGCGCGAACGCCTTGAGAGCGAACACGACGTCAAGACACAAGCCAACACACCTTGGCTCACCACTGTGCTGCGCTTCATCTTGCCCACAGATCGTCAAACGGCCTATACCTACTCAAAGGTTTTGCAGGTGGCACACGACGAGAACTTGGCTGCGCAAGAGCTTCCCAACTACATCAAAGAGCGCGGCGGCATTGCCAAAATCACCGCCACCAAAGAAGACGCGGAAGCAGCCAAGGCCGTGAAAACTCACAAAGAGGCCAAGACACAGATGTTGCGCAAGATCCTGCTGGCAAATGCCAAACAAGCTCAAACGATTGTGCAAGTGGATGACAAATTTGTGTTGAACACAGTTGAAGAGGGAAAGAAGGAAGGCACCTTCGAGTTTGCCGTCTGTGTCAATCCTATAGGTCAAGAGCGACGTGTTGTGCGCTTCATCAAATTGAACGAAGCCATGGAAACACAGATCTTGAACATGGTGGCAGAAGCCAGTGTTTCCGACGATTTGGCGACAACACAAAACAACCTAGATGTCTTGCGCGAAAAACTGGGCATCACATCTGGCTGGGGCATGCAACCTGGTGACAAGGGCTATCAGCCTGCCGGACTGCCTGCCCTCAACTCTGCGGTTCAGCCGGAAGCCATGATCAATGCACCTATGAATTCTTCGATTGCAGGCGTCACGGTCAAGGAAGCGATGTTTTAACTATACGCCAGATCCCCAGACTGGATCGGCTGGGGATCTATCAAAACCAAAAGGAGAACCCAATGAGCGATTTTTTAGGACCCCATGGCAAAGCCACTGTGATCTTGATGCGAGCACACTTTGACTCTGAACTTCCAAAATTGAAGGACTTGAAAAAGCTTCTTCATATTCCAGATGGACGGTATTACAAGAGTGGTGGGCGGAACTATTCATCAACGCATAGGCTCGAAAGGCTGCTAAACGTTTTGAGCGAAATCAGAGGCGAGGAACGTGACTGGCAACGCTACAGCAGTTCCGACTATTTGATAACTGTTGCGCAGGTGCACTCGAACTTATTCATGACTCTAAAGTATTCGGCACAGGTTGTTGACGGCTTCAATCTTACAGATGCATGCATGGACGAGTTAGATCGATTGATGAGCGCATACAGCAGTGTCTGCTCCATGAAAAGCGACGTGGAAAACATGTGGTCGACTTTAGAGAGAAACAAAGAGAGAGCCATCAAGGTTGGAATTTCAGACACCACTATCCTGAATCCAAACATTCCGAATTTGCAAAGTATTTTGCATGGCTATGGTGACGCCGAGTATCTGAAAGCAACCAGTGAACTTAAAGACTGGTATGAAAAGTACCGCTGGAAAGTCGGAGCTCCCAAGTCCACATCTTCATCTGACGAACCTGAAGATGAGACTGAAACTGTGTGATCAACGTCCTGCAAATGGTTGTCAAATTTGCAGGACGATTTTCTAAGCCAATGATCGTCTAAAAGCCACAGATCAACCAGAGCCCTGCCGCGATAGGTTGACTGGTCAGCTGTTCAGAAAACAAACTTTATGAATTCAGCAGAGAAATTGACATGCCACGCGCCATTGAACCTGACTCACACGAACGGCACAGGTCTGTGCCCATCAAGGAAACTATCACACGAATTCCAGGTTACCCACGCAAGCTGGTGATCTTCAAAATTCCAGCGTCCAGCTACTGGTGGGTCAGGTATTACGCCGAGAGCCACATCTTCAAACGCACCACCAAGACCGAAATCAAGCGTGACGCGTTGGAAGCGGCCAAGCGCTTTTACGACGACATAACCATACGCATAAGAGGTGGCAATTTTGAAGGCTTACCGATTGAGGTCAACGCCGCAGAAGTTGTGACTTTCGCCAAGGCCACCAAGATGCTGATGGACAGTGAATTGGCCAAGCTCAATCGCAGCCAGCTTTCCAAGATCAGTTACGACAACATGCAGCTGCGCTACGACAAACACATCCTGCCCTTTTTCGGCCAAACGGATGTGCTCAGCATCAACTACAAGATGCTGGACGAATTTTTGCAGAAGCTCTCCAACCAAGTGCCTAAGCTGAGTGTTTCAACACTGGGTGCCTACATGGGTCTCACGCGCAAAGTTTTGCAGCACGCGGCCAGACACAGCTTTATTCAGCACATTCCCGAATTTCCAAAGGTGGGCATTGAGGACAAGCCGCGAGGCTGGTTCAATGTGGGCGAGTACAAAGAAATTACCAAGGTGGCCAAAAAACTGGCTGGCAAGAAAGTCGAGTGGCGAGCACATTCAGAAGAAACAAAGGGCTCCTACTTTTGCGAGCCTGGTGGCAAGTTGGGACCTGCTGACCGATTGATCAAGCGCATCGAGATGACCAAGGACTTGGCAGACCTGATCGTGTTCATGGTCAACAGCTACATCCGCCCTACTGACATTCGCAACATGCAGCACAAGCATGTGGAGATCATTCGACGGGAATGGACTTACCTCAGGCTCAGCCTGCCACCCAGCAAGGGGCACACTTTTCCCATCACCACCATGCCATGGGCTGTGAAAGTTTATGAACGCATTAGGCGTCGACAGGTGCTTGAGCTGGGCCGTGACATCCACCCCGAGGACTATGTGTTCATGCCCGAAGCGGCATCACGCGACAACGCCATGAAACTGCTGGCAAGGCAGTTTGAAATTGTGCTGGAAGTCACAGGCTTGAAGCTGAGTACTGCTGGCGAAACTCGTACCTTGTACAGCCTTCGCCACAGCAGCATCATGTTCCGATTGATGTTTGGTCGAACAGTGGACACATTGACCCTGGCTCGCAATGCACGGACCAGCCCAGAAATGATTGATCGCTTCTACGCCGCCCCACTGCAGGGTGAGATGAACGTGGGAGAACTGCAAAGCAAGCGGCGTCCACGGCCTTGGGAATAACGGATTAGAGTTGACGACTGCTATGAAACAGTCGCAGTCTTTCGTCGCTGACTGGGGTTCTCAACAATTTTTCGCCCGGTAGTTCTTGTTTCCTTAATTAGTTCATCACAAGTCCACCATCCACGACAAGGTTCTGTCCGGTTACGCCTCGAGCCAAATCACTTAACAAGAAAACGATCGCATCGGCCATCTCCGCTGGCGTGGTGACATGGCCCAGCGGCGTGCTCTGGGCAATCAGGTCAAACACAGCGTCCGGTGTGGCTGCGCTGGCGTCTGTCTTGCGCAGGAGCCCGCCTGAGACCATGTTGACGCGAATACCTTGCGAACCCCATTCTTTGGCCGCTGTGCGGGTAAGCGCTAGCAGCGCTCCTTTAGAGGCTGTGTAGTCGTGGTAAGGAACGACAGGGTTCTGAAACAAGTTGGTACCAACGTTGACTACTGACCCTTTTCCCGCTTTGCACATGCCCTCAAAGCAGGCCTTGAGGGTATTAAGGCTACCACCGACCGTTCCCTCCAGTTGCTTGAGCATCACTGCCCATTCAAAGGCCTCGAGCTTATCGCGGGCATCACCATTGAACTGATAGTCTACGAGCGCGTTATTCACCAGACCCGTGACCGGTCGGCTCGCCCATTCTTGACCTTTTTGGATCATCTGCTGAACGGCAGCCAAGGAACGAACATCGGCTTGTACCGCCAGCGCTCTTGAACCCAATTCTTCAACTAGATCAGACGCCATGTCAGGGCTGTTGAAGTAGTTGACCACCACCCAGGCGCCTTCACGATGAGCGGCACGCGAAACCGCTGCACCTAAACCACGGCTCGCTCCCGACACCAACACCAGTTTATCTTTCAACAGCATTTCAGTTCTCCAAAAGGAAGGTTCAAGGCAGCAAGAAACCTGACCCAACAGAGAGTCAGCTTCCCTACGCTGGCATGATCCAGATCAGGTTCAAAGGGTACGTCTCAGCCCCTTAGGGCGCCCCTAGCTAATGCGCTGCATCAGACAGCACTTGTTGATTGTGGCATAGCTGCCTACCTCAGCAAAGAACTGGACATCGACGGTACTGCCCCTCCATCCAACCCACTGCATTTACAAACCACTTTACGAACCGGCGATGTGCTCCTGGTAGAAGGCAACACTCGGATCAGTGGTGCCATCAAATACCTGACCCAGTCCACCTGGTCTCATGCAGCGCTTTATGTCGGCATGAACTTCGACCCCAGTGCACCCGAAAACCACTGCCTAATTGAAGCAGACACCGTTCATGGCGTTCGCAGCACCGGACTTGAAAAATTTACAAATTTACACACCAGAATCTGCAGGCCTATTGGCCTTAGTGAGCAAGAGTGCGCCTTGGTTGCACGGGCTGCTATTGAAAAAATTGGCCATCAATATGATCTGCGCAATGTCTTTGACCTTGCCAGGTACTTGCTACCGACTCCGCCTGTACCAACACGTTTTAGGCGGCAGTTGTTGTCGCTTGGAAGTGGAGATCCCACTCGGGCGATATGCTCGACGCTTATTGCACAAGCTTTTGAAAGTATTCGCTATCCCGTCATTGCTTTGGACTCAGCGTCATCAAAGACAACAACTGACTCAAAAAGCTACTCGACACAACTATTTCACCCGCAACGATTCAAGCCGAAGCATCATTCGCTGCTAACGCCCAGAGACTTTGATGTGTCGCCCTACTTTGCAATCATCAAGCCTACTGTTGAGTGCGGGTTTGACTTTCGCAACCTCGAGTGGATTGAATGAGGGCTCTGGTGAATTTGGTCATACATTTGACGAGTCTACCAATGGAAAACCCATGTGTGCATTTAAACTAACCTGATAATGAAGTTGCTGCCCACAGATCAGCATCATGGTCAAACACAAAACAAACATAGCTTTTGTTTCAACCACAGTACACAATGAGCCAATGAGCAACTACCAAGAAACCAAAATAGCTGCTGACGGCTTGCATTACAAGATCAAATAAGGTGGTTCGCTCTTCAAAGATTCTTCCAATGGCATGACCATCAGTTGCTACAAGTGCGGGCTGCACAAACCCAGGTCCATAGGCATGTTCCGGATATTGATCAATTAACGCATGTTCATGTGCGGCGAGTGCATGCCGTCCAATTCTGCATAAGGCAGTGCTCCTTTGCAGCTGGCACCCGTGCGGGCATCAAAAAAGCCCTACAGCGCGTTTTTAGTCAGGTTCGCTGGGCTGGGTAGCTGGAGTCATTTCAAAACAAACGTAGCGTTTTTTCAAGCCGAGAACAGCGCCTGCTGCGTCTGCGCAGAGGCAAAAACCAATGCCGCATTGACACCATGTTGGTGTCAATGACAACAGATTGAATTGGGGGTGTTTGACTGTTCCGAAATCTATGAAAAGACATCGAAAAATCTATGAGAAGTAGTAAACCCGGACCATACTACTTTGAACACAAGAAAAAGCACCTAGATTTTCATCTAAGTGCTTGATTTCATTGGGAATTTTTTGGTGGGCGATGCAAGTTTCGAACTTGCGACCCCTGCAGTGTGAATGCAGTGCTCTACCCCTGAGCTAATCGCCCTACGCCGTTTGGCGAAGAACGCGATTATGACATGAAAACAAGCTCCATTTTCTGTCAATCACACGAAAAGTGCAGCCCCAAGAATGGTGTTTATCCATGCAGGTGGCTCATGCCAACTGCATTTGTCGCCACACGGTTTTGCCACCACTTGACTTGTCAAGTTGCTGCAGCACCTCTTCATGCGCAGCCACCTCTTGTGCGTTGGCCGACAACACGGGCAAGACAAACTGACTCAGATCCGTAGCGATCACCACAGTCTTGGAATCGCTTGGCGCATCGCCTGCATCGATCAGCAAGGCCTCTTGGCCCCGCGTCATGTTGATGTAAACATCGGCCAGCAACTCGGCATCGAGCAAAGCGCCGTGCAAGGTGCGACCTGAGTTATCCACTTCAAGGCGGTCGCACAGTGAGTCCAAGCTGTTGCGCTTGCCAGGGAACATCTCCTTGGCCATGGCCAAGGTGTCAATCACACCACTGACATAAGCCTTCAAAGGCTTTTTACCCACACGTTCCAGTTCCTTATTCAGGAAACCCACGTCAAAGGCCGCGTTGTGGATGATCAGTTCCGCATCGGCGATGTAATCGAGGATTTCATCGGTCAGCTGTGCAAACTTGGGTTTGTCGCGCAAAAACTCGTTGCTGATGCCGTGCACCTTGAGCGCGTCTTCATGGCTGTCGCGCTCGGGGTTGAAGTAAAAATGCAGATTGTTGCCGGTGAGTTTGCGGGCGAACAGTTCCACACAACCCAGTTCAATGATGCGGTCGCCGCCTTCGGCCGATAGGCCTGTGGTTTCGGTGTCCAAAACGATTTGGCGCATGGCTTGCAGCTCCAGCTCAGTGCAGTTCTTTGGCGTGGTTGACGGTATAGCGCGGGATCTCGATCACCAAATCGCTTTTGGCCACAAAGGCCTGGCAACTCAGGCGTGAGTTGGGCTCAAGGCCCCAGGCACGGTCGAGCAGGTCTTCCTCGGTTTCTTCCATCTCATTGAGGCTCTTAAAGCCCTCACGTACCACCACATGGCAGGTGGTGCAGGCTGCGCTCATGTCGCAAGCGTGTTCGATGTTGATGTGGTTGTCGAGCAGTGCTTCGCACAAACTGGTGCCTGCAGGCGCAGTAATTTCAGCACCGCTGGGGCAGTACTCTGGGTGGGGCAAGATTTTGATGACGGGCATAGGTGTCTTCCAGATTCGAAGCAGTGTGGGCTTTTACAAGGCCTGGATGTTTTGTCCAGCCAGCGCTTTTTGGATGCTGTGGTTCATGCGTTCAGCGGCAAAGGCCTCGGTACCCTTAGCCAGAGCCTGGGTGCAGTCTTCCAAAGCTTGGGCGTCTTGCTCGGTTTGGATTGCAGCTTGCAGCGTGGCCATCAACGCGTCGATGACGCTGCGCTCATCTGCTTGTAACAGTTGACCATCGGCGGCCAAGGCGCTGCGCGTGGCCAGCAGCATGCGGTCAGCGTCCACGCGCGCCTCGACCAAAGCTCGAGCTTTCATGTCGGCTTGGGCAGTGGTGAAGCTTTCTTGCAGCATGCTGGCAATTTGATCATCGCTCAAACCATACGAGGGCTTGACGTCGATACGGGCCTCGACTCCACTGATTTGTTCTTTGGCACCGACGTTCAACAGGCCATCGGCATCCACAGTGAAGGTCACGCGAATGCGGGCTGCGCCTGCGGCCATAGGCGGGATGCCACGCAGTTCGAATCGGGCCAGACTGCGGCAGTCTTGCACCAGATCGCGCTCACCCTGCACCACATGCAGCGCCAGCGCGGTCTGACCATCTTGGTAGGTGGTGAAATCTTGCGCCATCGCGGTGGGGATGGTCTGGTTGCGCGGGATGATGCGCTCGACCAGGCCACCCATGGTTTCGATGCCCAGCGAGAGCGGGATCACATCGAGCAGCAGCAATTCGCCAGCGGCGTTGTTGCCCGCCAGCTGGTTGGCCTGGATGGCCGCACCCAAGGCCACGACTTCATCGGGGTTGAGGTTGTTGAGGGGAGCTTGGCCAAAAAAGTCGGCCACCGCCTGCTGGATTTGCGGCATGCGGGTAGAGCCACCCACCATGACCACACCTTGCACGTCTTCTTTGGCCAGTTGCGCATCGCGCAGCGCTTTGCGCACAGCCGTGACGCAGCGGGCCGTCAAGGCTTGAGTGGCTTGCTCGAAATCGGTGCGGCTGAGTTGCACCGACAAAGCACCAGTGGACAAAGCCACATTGAGGCTGGTCTTCTCTGAGCTGGTCAAGGCCTCTTTGGCAGCACGGGCAGATGCCTTGAGCAGTGTTTTGTCTTCGGCAGTGACGGCTTGCAAGCCAGGCTGCTGGACCATGGCAAAGTCGGCCAAGGCTTGGTCATAGTCGTCGCCACCCAAGGCCGAGTCACCCCCGGTGGACAACACTTCGAACACGCCTTGCGTCAGGCGCAAGACCGAGATATCAAAGGTGCCACCGCCCAAATCGAACACCGCGTAAACACCTTCGCTCGCGTTGTCTAGGCCATAGGCAATCGCTGCTGCCGTGGGTTCGTTGATCAAACGCAACACGTTCAAGCCCGCCAACTGGGCGGCGTCTTTGGTGGCTTGACGTTGGGCATCGTCAAAGTAGGCAGGCACGGTGATGACAGCACCATACAAGTCGTCGTTGAAGGTGTCTTCGGCACGGTACCGCAAAGTGGCCAAAATCTCGGCACTGACTTCGACAGGTGACTTGGGGCCTTGCACCGTCTGGATGGACAGCATGCCTTGCTCGCTGGTGGAAAACTCATACGGCAGCTTGCTGCGGTCGACGATGTCGTTCAGGCCACGGCCCATGAAGCGTTTGACCGAAGCGATGGTGTTGACCGGGTCGGATGCGGCAGACTGCACTGCTTCAAAACCGATCTGGCGACCCTGCCCGGGCATGAAACGAACCACAGAGGGCAAGATGACACGGCCATCGTCATCGGGCAAACACTCGGCCACGCCGCTGCGCACCGAAGCCACCAGCGAATGCGTGGTGCCCAAATCGATGCCAACGGCAATGCGGCGCTGGTGGGGGTCGGGCGATTGGCCCGGTTCGGAAATCTGCAGTAAGGCCATGATCAATCGGGAAAATTCAGGTCAATCGGTCGAGTTTAGCGTTCACTTCTTGCGTGAAGCGCTCGATGAACATCAACGCCCTCACCTGCCCCACGGCCTGAGCGGGGTCTTTGGCCTCATCCAGTAGATGGGCCAGTTCTTGCTGCACGCGGCGCTGCTCATCGGTTACAAGGTCAGCCAAGGCTTCCAAGCCCTGAGCGCTGTCGGTGTCGTCTAGGCTTTCACGCCACTCCATCTGCTGCATCAAAAAAGAGGCAGGCATGGCGGTGTTGTTTTCTGCTTGCACAGGTGCACCCAGCAACTCGCACAAATAGGCGGCACGTTTGAGCGGGTCTTTCAGGCGCTGATAGGCCTCGTTGATGCGCACCGACCACTGCATGGCCACGCGCTGGGCGGCGGCTCCCTCGGCCGCAAAGCGGTCGGGGTGGGCTTCGCGCTGCAAGGTTTTCCAGCGGGTATCGAGTTGAGCGCGGTCCTGCTCGAACTGGACCGGCACATCAAACAGCTCAAAATCGTTGGCTTGCAGCGAGATCACGCGTAGGAATCCAAATTGGGCTCACACGCGGAAGGATTCACCGCAACCGCAGCGGTCACGCTCGTTGGGGTTGTTGAAGCGAAAGCCCTCATTCAAGCCCTCGCGCACGAAGTCGAGCTCGGTGCCGTCGATATAGGCCAGACTTTTAGGGTCCACCAGCACCTTGACGCCGTGACCTTCAAAGACCACGTCTTCCGGGGCGATCTCGTCCACATACTCCAGCTTGTAAGCCAGGCCAGAGCAGCCTGTGGTCTTGACCCCCAGTCGCACACCGACACCCGAGCCGCGTTTGGCCAAGTAGCGGGTCACATGCCGAGCTGCGGCAGCAGACAGTGAGATGGCCATGTCAGTTCAGGTGTTTCTTTTTGTAGTCGTCCACCGCCGCCTTGATGGCGTCTTCGGCCAAGATAGAGCAGTGAATTTTGACGGGAGGGAGCGCCAGCTCTTCTGCGATCTGGCTGTTCTTCAGGGCCGCGGCTTCGTCCAGCGTCTTGCCCTTGACCCACTCGGTGACGAGTGAGCTGGAAGCGATGGCTGAGCCGCAGCCATAGGTCTTGAAGCGTGCGTCTTCGATCACACCTGTTTCTGGGTTGACCTTGATTTGCAACTTCATCACATCACCGCAAGCGGGGGCGCCGACCATACCGGTGCCCACGCTGTCGTCGCCCTTGTCGAAAGAACCGACGTTGCGGGGGTTTTCGTAGTGGTCAACCACTTTTTCAGAATATGCCATGGTGATTTCTCCGTATTCAGTTCAATGTGCGATGGAAAAAAGTCGAGTCAGTGGGCAGCCCACTGGATGGTGCTCAAATCAATGCCGTCCTTGTGCATTTCCCAAAGGGGGCTCAAGTCGCGCAGCTTGGCCACGTTCTCGCGGATGGTCTTGATCGCGAAGTCAATTTCTTCTTCGGTGGTCCAGCGGCCAATCGTCATGCGCAGGCTGCTGTGGGCCAACTCGTCGCTGCGGCCCAAGGCGCGCAAAACGTAGCTGGGCTCAAGGCTAGCCGACGTGCAAGCCGAACCCGACGACACCGCCAAGCCTTTGATGCCCATGATGAGTGACTCGCCTTCGACGAAATTGAAGCTCATGTTGATGTTTTGTGCCACGCGCTGCGTGGCGTGACCGTTCAAAAACACCTGCTCCATGTCGCTCAAGCCATTCATCAGGCGATCGCGCAAAACACGGGCTTTGGCGTTGTCTTGGGCCATTTCAAGCTTGGCAATGCGGAACGCCTCGCCCATGCCCACGCATTGGTGCGTGGCCAAAGAGCCCGAACGCATACCGCGCTCATGGCCGCCGCCGTGCATCTGCGCTTCAAGGCGAATGCGGGGCTTGCGGCGAACATACAAAGCGCCAATGCCCTTGGGACCATAGGTCTTGTGCGAAGCCAAGCTCATCAAGTCGATCGGCAACTGAGCCAAATCGATATCGACCTTGCCCGTGGATTGCGCTGCATCGACGTGGAACACAATGCCTTTTTCGCGGCACAAATTGCCAATCGCAGTCACATCCTGAATCACGCCAATCTCGTTGTTGACGTGCATCACGCTGACCAAGATGGTGTCGGGACGAATGGCGGCTTTGAGCACATCCATGTTCAGCAAACCGTCCTCTTGCACGTCAAGGTAAGACACCTCAAAGCCCTGACGCTCCAGCTCGCGCATGGAGTCCAGCACTGCCTTGTGCTCTGTTTTGACGGTGATCAGGTGCTTGCCGCGTGACTTGTAGAAATGCGCTGCGCCTTTGAGGGCCAGGTTGTTGGACTCGGTTGCGCCGCTGGTCCAGACGATCTCGCGGGGGTCAGCGCCGATCAGGTCAGCCACTTGCTCGCGGGCTTTTTCAACGGCGGCTTCGGCTTCCCATCCCCAAGCGTGGCTTCGGGATGCGGGGTTACCAAAGTGTTCACGCAACCAAGGCACGATGGCGTCCACCACGCGGGGATCGCAAGGGTTGGTCGCGCTGTAATCCAGATAAATGGGGAAATGCGGTGTGGTCATGGTCTGGTCTTCTTGAGAATCAGGAAATCAGGATTTGGCGAACATATTGCCCAGGTCAAACACCGAGTTGGGCACGTTGACACGAATTGGCTGGCTGATCGGCATGGGGGCAATAGCACGCTTGATGCTGGGCTTGATTTCAACCACCAAGCCTTTGGCCAATTGGTCATCCACCAGCTTTTGCAGGGACACCGAATCCAAAAACTCGACCATTTTGGAGTTGAGGGAGGCCCACAAATCGTGTGTCATGCAGCGGCCATCCCCGCCGTTGCAGTTTTCTTTGCCACCACAGTGGGTGGCATCAATGGGTTCGTCCACTGACAAAATGATGTCCGCTACCGTGATTTCGGTGGATTTACGGCCCAAGGTGTAGCCGCCACCAGGTCCACGGGTGGACTCGACCAAGTTGTGGCGACGCAGCTTGCCAAACAACTGCTCCAAATAGGACAGCGAGATCTGTTGGCGCTGGCTGATGGCGGCCAAAGTCACGGGACCGGCGTCTTGGCGCAAGGCCAAATCGATCATGGCGGTGACGGCAAAACGGCCTTTGGTGGTTAAACGCATGGCAGACTCCTGAAGTGGGTGGGAGCTTGGTCCATCACCCGCTTGAGCGGGATCCCGACTAAACGAGTCAAGTATAAACCAATCCCGATCAAATCACTCGGGTTATAGGGTTATCGAGCCAGCGCCTTGAAAACTCAAGTCAGGCGCGGATCAAAGGCAGGATGTTGTCCCCGCCAGTGGCACCAAAAGCCTGCTCTTTCAAGATGGTCAACTGGTCGCGCACCTGAGCGGCTTTTTCAAACTCCAAATTGCGGGCGTGCTCCATCATTTGCTTTTCCAGCTGTTTGATGGCGCGTGCAATGTCTTTCTCACTCATGTCCTCGACCTTGGCCCGTTGCATCGCGGCTTGCTCCAAGCGTTCAGCTTCTTTGCCCGACTTCTCGCTGTACACGCCGTCGATCAGGTCTTTCACCTTTTTGATGATGCTCTTGGGCGTGATGCCCATCGCCTCGTTGTGGGCCACTTGCTTGGTGCGGCGCCGCTCGGTCTCGCCCATGGCTTTTTTCATGGACTCGGTCATGCGGTCGGCGTACAAAATCGCCCGGCCGTTCAGGTTTCGTGCCGCACGGCCGATGGTCTGAATCAAGCTGCGCTCGGAGCGCAAGAACCCCTCTTTGTCGGCATCCAATATGGCCACCAACGAGACCTCTGGAATGTCCAAACCCTCCCGCAGCAAGTTGATGCCCACCAGCACATCAAACGCCCCAAGGCGCAGGTCACGCAAAATTTCTACCCGTTCAACGGTGTCTACATCGCTGTGCAGGTAGCGCACTTTCACGCCGTTGTCGCTGAGGTAATCGGTCAGCTGCTCGGCCATGCGTTTGGTCAGCGTGGTGATCAGCACGCGCTCTTGCTTGTCCACACGGATGCGGATTTCTTGCAGGACGTCGTCCACTTGGTGGGTGGCGGGCCGCACCTCAACCTGTGGGTCGACCAGCCCGGTGGGGCGCACCACCTGTTCAACCACCTTGCCCGAATGCGTCTTTTCATAGTCGGCAGGAGTCGCTGAAACAAAGATGCACTGGCGCATGCGCTTTTCAAACTCTTCAAATTTGAGCGGCCGGTTGTCCAGCGCACTGGGCAGTCGAAAGCCGTATTCCACCAGCGTGGTCTTGCGGGCCCGGTCGCCGTTGTACATGGCATTGAGCTGACCAATCATCTGGTGGCTCTCGTCCAAAAACATGATGGCGTCGGGCGGCATGTAGTCGGTCAGTGTGCTGGGAGCGTCGCCTGGTGCTGCGCCCGACAAGTGCCGGGTGTAGTTTTCAATGCCTTTGCAGTGGCCCACTTCGGACAGCATTTCTAAATCGAACCGGGTGCGCTGCTCCAGGCGCTGGGCTTCAACCAGCTTGCCCATGCCCACGAGTTCTTTCAGGCGTTGGGCCAGCTCGATCTTGATGGTCTCGACCGCCGCCAGCACTTTGTCACGGGGCGTTACGTAATGGCTGGACGGGTAGACCGTGAAGCGCGGAATCTTCTGCCGGATGCGCCCAGTCAGTGGATCAAACAGCTGCAGGCTGTCGATTTCGTCGTCAAACAACTCAATGCGGATCGCCAGCTCAGAATGCTCGGCCGGGAATACGTCGATGGTGTCACCGCGCACCCGGAACTTGCCCCGGCTAAATTCCATGTCATTGCGCTGGTACTGCATGCGAATGAGCTGCGCGATCACGTCGCGCTGTCCCAACTTATCGCCGGTGCGCAGCGTCATGATCATGCGGTGGTAACTCTCGGGCTCACCAATGCCGTAGATGGCGGAGACCGTGGCCACGATCACGACATCGCGCCGCTCCATGATGCTTTTGGTACACGACAAGCGCATCTGTTCGATGTGCTCGTTGATGGCCGAGTCTTTTTCGATGAACAGGTCACGCTGGGGCACATAGGCCTCGGGCTGGTAATAGTCGTAATAGCTGACGAAGTATTCGACCGCGTTCTTAGGGAAGAATTCGCGGAATTCACTGTACAGCTGCGCAGCCAAGGTTTTATTGGGCGCAAACACAATGGCCGGCCTCCCCATTTGCGCGATCACATTGGCCATGGTGAAGGTCTTGCCCGAGCCGGTCACGCCCAGCAGCGTTTGAAACACCTCACCGTTCTGCACGCCTTCGACCAACTGGGCGATGGCCACAGGCTGATCGCCCGCTGGCGGATAAGGCTGGTAAAGCTCAAAAGGCGAGCCGGGGTAGCTGACAAATTGACCCGCCGCGAAAGGGTCCGCGTCCGGTGTCGCTTCAACGATGGAAATGGGTGACAAGTTGGACATCTTTTCAAATCAACCGCTGACGAAATCAGCTGCAAAGGCCCGTTAAAATCAGGGGAAACCCGAAAGCCTAACCGAGGATCGGGTTTCCTGCCACCCATGAACACAATCCAAGGACTTTCCATGTCTCTGTTTTCCGCCGTCGAAATGGCCCCCCGCGACCCTATTTTGGGTTTGAACGAGCAATTCAACGCCGACACCAACCCCAACAAGGTCAACCTGGGCGTGGGCGTGTACTTCGATGACAACGGTAAATTGCCTCTTTTGCAGTGCGTGCAAGCGGCTGAAACCACCATGATGGCCACACCTTCTGCCCGTGGCTACTTGCCCATCGACGGCATCGTGGCCTATGACAACGCCGTCAAGGCGCTGGTGTTTGGCGCCGACTCTGACGTGGTCAAGTCGGGTCGTGTCTCCACCGTCCAAGCGATTGGCGGCACCGGCGGCCTCAAAATCGGTGCTGACTTCCTCAAAAAAGTCAGCCCCCAAGCCAAAGTGTTGATCTCTGACCCCAGCTGGGAAAACCACCGCGCCATCTTTGTGAACGCCGGTTTTGAAGTCGACACCTATGCTTACTACGACGCAGAAAAGCGCGGCGTGAACTTCGACGGCATGCTGGCCAGCCTGAACGCTGCTGCCCCCGGCACCATCGTCGTTTTGCACGCTTGCTGCCACAACCCCACCGGTTATGACATCACCGACGCTCAGTGGGCGCAAGTCATTGCCGTGGTCAAGGCCAAAGGCCTAACGGCTTTCCTCGACATGGCGTACCAAGGCTTTGGCCACGGCATTGCCGAAGACGGCGCAGTGATCGGGAAGTTTGTGGCCGCTGGTCTGAACATTTTTGTGTCCACCTCTTTCTCGAAGAGCTTCAGCCTGTACGGTGAGCGCGTGGGCGCCCTGTCGGTAGTGGCCAACGACAAAGAAGAGGCCTCTCGGGTTTTGAGTCAGCTCAAAATCGCCATCCGCACCAACTACTCCAACCCACCCATCCACGGTGGCGCAGTGGTGGCTGCAGTCTTGAACAATCCCGAACTGCGTGCTCTGTGGGAAAAAGAGCTGGGCGAGATGCGCGTGCGCATCAAGGCCATGCGCCAAAAGCTGGTGGACAGCCTCAAAGCTGCTGGCGTGCAGCAAGACATGAGTTTCATCACCACCCAGATTGGCATGTTCAGCTACTCGGGTCTGACCAAAGACCAAATGGTGCGTCTGCGCAGTGAGTTTGGCGTCTACGGCACCGACACCGGCCGCATGTGCGTGGCGGCACTCAACAGCAAAAACATCGATTACGTCTGCGCTGCCATCGCCAAAGTCGTCTGAATTGACATCCATCAAGGTTGACATACTGCTTGCCACCGCCCCAGACGGGGCGGTTTCTTTTTGGTCGGTCCGGGATGTGACTGCTGATTAGGGTACGCACTCAAAAAATACCCGGGGGTCTCCTGTACTATTGCTGCAACGCAACATTTTGTTGCAAGGAAACTGAAAAATGCTCTACCAGATCTTCGAAACACAACGCTCGATCATGGAACCTTTTTCCGATCTGGCACAAGCTGCTGCCAAGCTCTACAGCAACCCCTTGAATCCCATGGCGCAAACGCCTCTGGCACAGCGCGTGTCTGCTGGCTACGCCTTGATGCACCGTTTGGGCAAAGACTACGAAAAACCAGAATTCGGCATCAAGACCGTGAAGGTCAACCGGGTCGATGTGGCCATCCACGAGCGCATCGAGATCGACAAGCCTTTTTGCGAATTGCGCCGCTTCAAGCGCTTCTCGGACGACGCGGCCACATTGACTCAACTCAAGTCGCAACCCGTGGTGCTGATCGTGGCGCCCTTGTCGGGCCACTACGCCACCTTGCTGCGCGACACCGTCAAGACCATGCTGCAAGATCACAAGGTCTACATCACCGATTGGAAAAACGCCCGCTTGGTTCCCTTGTCCGAGGGTGAATTCCATTTGGACGACTACATCAACTACGTGCAAGAGTTCATTCGCCACCTGCAAGCCACCTATGGCCATTGCCATGTGGTCAGTGTTTGTCAGCCGACGGTGCCGGTATTGGCCGCCGTGTCCCTGATGTCCAGCCGAGGCGAGAAGACTCCGCTGACCATGACCATGATGGGCGGCCCCATTGATGCGCGCAAGTCGCCCACCTCGGTCAACAACCTGGCCACCAACAAAAGTTTTGAGTGGTTTGAGAACAACGTGATTTACCGCGTGCCGGCGAACTTCCCCGGTGCTGGCCGTCGTGTTTATCCCGGCTTTTTGCAGTACACCGGCTTCGTGGCCATGAACCCCGACCGCCACGCCAACAGCCACTACGACTACTTCAAAGACCTGATCAAAGGTGACGACGCCAGCGCTGAAGCCCACCGCAAGTTCTACGACGAGTACAACGCCGTCCTCGACATGGACGCTGATTACTACCTGGAAACCATCCAGACGGTGTTTCAAGACTTCAAACTGGTCAATGGCACTTGGGATGTCAAGGGCGTTGACGGCAAAGTAGAACGCGTTCGCCCACAAGACATCAAGGGCACTGCGCTGATGACAGTCGAAGGGGAATTGGACGATATCTCTGGCTCAGGCCAAACCCGTGCCGCCCAAGACCTTTGCACGGGTGTACCCGCCAGTGTGCGCAAGCACTTGGAGGTGGAGGGCGCGGGTCACTATGGCATCTTCAGCGGGCGCCGCTGGCGGGACATGGTTTATCCGCAATTGGTCAAGTTCATCTTGAACCATGCGCCCAAAACAGCCAGCAAAACACCTGCACCCGTTAAGCCTAGGGTCGAAGTGAAGATTGCTGCAAAACCGGCAAAAAAGGTTGTCACAAAGGCCGTCACAAAGGCTGCGGCGAAACCCGTGACCAAGCCTGCTGCGAAGGCCGTTGCAAAGGCCGAATCCAAAACGCCAGCTCAAGCCCCGGTCAAAGCAGCCGCCAAAACCAAACCACCGGTCAAAACCGCCTGGGTTCAAACCGCCAAAAAAGCCTGAGGTCCATGCCGTCCTTGATCAGAACAGCGCCTGAGACCCAGGCGCTTTTTCTATTGCTGAACGATGCGCTGCCCCAAACGCAGTGCACACGGTGTGGGTTTCCGGATTGCGCAGCCTATGCCCGCGCCATGGCCGAAGGTCAGGCGGCCATCAACCAATGCCCGCCGGGTGGTCAAGAAGGCATTGAACGTCTGGCCGCACTCACAGGTCAGCCCGTTTTGCCGCTCAACCCCGCGCATGGCACGGAAGGACCACGCAAGGTGGCCCTCATCGACGAGGCCTGGTGCATTGGCTGCACGCTGTGCATCAAGGCATGCCCGACCGATGCGATTTTGGGGGCCAACAAACTGATGCACACGGTGATCGAGCCTTGGTGCACGGGCTGCGAGCTGTGCATACCGGTTTGCCCGGTGGACTGCATTGCACTGGAAAACGTGACGGACACGCGCACAGGCTGGGCAGCATGGTCCAAGCATGAAGCGCAAACGGCCCTCACACGGTATGCGTCACGCCAAGAACGGCTAGCGCGAGATGATGCCGCCCACCAAGCATGGCTGATCACCGAGGCTGAGCACACCATGGCCGACTTGCCCGCCCACACCAAGGGCGCAGACAAGCCTGCCGAAATGGACCGCAAACGCGCCATCATCGAAGCGGCACTGGCCAAAGCAAAAGCCCGTCAGACCGGAGCATGACGGGCTTTTGAAGCAGCTTGTCGGGGCTGAAGCCACCGACCTGCAAATCTCGGTCGATCAGACCTTCAGGTCCGACACCACTCAATGCGAAGCGGCTGCCAAAGCAGCAAATGCCTTCACCACCTCTGGCGGTGCCTGCACCAGCTCGATCAACACACCCTCCCCGCCAATCGGAAATTCATCGCTGGCCTTGGGATGCAAAAACGTGATGTCAAAACCGGCAGCGCCCTTGCGGATGCCGCCGGGCGCAAAGCGCACGCCTTGCGCTGTGAGCCACTCCACCGCGACCGGCAAATCGTCGATCCACAGGCCGATGTGGTTGAGTGGCGTGGTGTGCACGGCGGGCTTTTTATCGGGATCCAACGGCTGCATCAAATCAACTTCAATTTTGAAGGGACCCACACCAATGGCGCAAATGTCTTCGTCCACGTTCTCGCGTTCACTTTTGTAGGTACCCGTGACCTCCAGGCCAAACATGTCAACCCAGAGTTTTTGCAGACGAGACTTGTCGGGCCCGCCGATGGCGATTTGCTGAACGCCCAGCACCTTGAAGGGACGGTTCATTTATTCAAACTCCACAATCATTTGATCCACCGTGAGCGACTCGCCTTTGGTGGCCACCACCTTCTTCACTACGCCATCTGCGGCGGCAAACAAGACGTTTTCCATCTTCATGGCTTCGATCACGGCCACGCGTTCGCCCGCTTGCACCTTTTGACCGGGCGTCACCGACACTTCGACCAGCAAACCGGGCATAGGCGACAGCACAAACTTGCTCAAATCGGGCGGCGCCTTGTAAGGCATGAGCTTGTGCAACTCGGCCATACGAGGCGACATCACCAGCGCTTCAATGCGCGTGCCGTTGTGCTGCACTTGCAAAGCCAGGGGGTTTTTCAAAGTGCCACGCTCGACCTGTGCGATGAACGGCTTGCCATTGCAAGTGCCAACAATGCGAATATCGTTCAGGCGCGAATTGCTGGCAATCGCATAGGTTTTGCCATTCACCGTGATTTGTGCTTCACCGTGCTTGCCTGAAAATTCGGCAACATGCACTGGCACATAGCGGTTGTTGCCCTCTTTGCCCAATTCCACCACGGCATAGTCTTGGCCCACTTGCACGTCGTAGCCCGGCAGTTGACCACTCAAACTCGCTGCACGCTCACGCGACTTGCGGCGCACAAATGCGGCCAATGCCGCCAAAAAGTCGTGGTCGTCGTGTGGCACGTCTTCGGCTCGGAAACCCTGGCTGTACTGCTCGGCGATGAAGCCGGTATTGAAATCACCCGAGACAAAACGAGGGTGCGCCAACAAGGCCGCTTGGAACGGAATGTTTGAGCTGATGCCGCGAATCACAAAACCGTTGAGAGCTTCGCGCATTTTGGCAATCGCCTCATTGCGGTCTTTGCCATGCACGATGAGCTTGGCGATCATCGAGTCGTAAAACATCGGGATCTCGCCGCCGTCTTGCACACCGGTGTCCACGCGCACGCCATACAGGTCTTGCGTGTTGCCCTGGAACATGGTTTGCATTGGCGTCTGGAAACGCACCAAACGGCCCGTGGAGGGCAAGAAATTGCGGAACGGGTCCTCGGCATTGATGCGACATTCGATGGACCAGCCATTGCGCTTCACATCAGCTTGGCCAAAAGCCAGTTTTTCACCTGCAGCGACGCGGATCATCTGCTCCACCAAGTCGAGGCCAGTGATGGCTTCGGTGACAGGGTGCTCCACCTGCAGGCGGGTGTTCATCTCCAAAAAGTAAAAGCTCTGGTCCTTGCCGACCACAAACTCCACTGTGCCAGCCGACTGGTATTTCACCGCCTTGGCCAGTTGCACCGCTTGCTCGCCCATGGCTTTGCGGGTGGCATCAGAAATAAAAGGTGAGGGCGCTTCTTCAATCACTTTTTGGTGGCGGCGCTGGATCGAGCACTCGCGCTCGTTCAGGTACACCACGTTGCCATGGCTGTCGCCCAAAATCTGGATTTCGATGTGGCGAGGTTCTTCAACAAACTTCTCAATGAACACACGGTCATCGCCAAAGCTGTTGCGCGCTTCGTTGCGGCATGAGGTGAAGCCTTCAAAGGCTTCTTTGTCATTGAAGGCCACGCGAAGGCCTTTGCCACCTCCACCCGCTGACGCTTTGATCATCACAGGGTAACCAATGCCTTTGGCGATTTCAACGGCTTTCTCGGCTGTGTCGATCGCATCGTTCACACCGGGAATGCAGTTCACGCCTGCAGCACCCGCGAGTTTTTTGGATTCAATCTTGTCGCCCATGGCGGCAATAGAGAAGTGGCGCGGGCCAATAAAGGCGATGCCCTCTTCTTCGCAACGCTTGGAGAACTCGGCGTTCTCGCTCAAGAAGCCATAGCCGGGGTGAATAGCTTGGGCGCCCTTCGCTTTGGCAGCAGCAATGATTTTGTCGGCCACGAGGTACGACTCGCGGGATGGCGCAGGGCCAATCAACACGGCTTCGTCAGCCAGTTGTACGTGGCGGGCTTCTTTGTCGGCTTCAGAGTAAACTGCCACGGTTTGAATGCCCATCTTGTGGGCGGTGGCAATGACGCGGCAAGCAATTTCACCGCGGTTGGCAATCAGAATTTTGGTAAACATGTTCTTCTTCTCCTTCGGGCTTACAGCGGAATGTTCCCGTGCTTGCGCCAGGGGTTCTCGATTTTTTTGTCTTTCAGCATGACCAGCGAGCGGCAGATGCGCTTGCGGGTTTCGTGCGGCTGAATCACGTCGTCGATGAAACCGCGAGCGCCTGCCACAAAGGGGTTGGCAAAGCGGGCTTTGTATTCGGCCTCTTTGGCGGCCAGCTTTTCGGGGTCACCCTTGTCTTCGCGGAAGATGATCTCCACCGCGCCCTTGGCACCCATGACTGCGATTTCAGCGTTGGGCCAAGCAAAGTTCACGTCGCCGCGCAAGTGCTTGGAGGCCATCACGTCGTAGGCGCCGCCGTAGGCTTTGCGGGTGATGACGGTGATTTTGGGCACAGTGCACTCCGCGTAGGCATAGAGCAACTTCGCACCGTGTTTGATGATGCCGCCGTACTCTTGTGAAGTGCCAGGCATGAAGCCGGGCACATCGACAAAGGTGACCACGGGGATGTTGAACGCGTCGCAAAAACGCACAAATCGTGCAGCCTTGATGGAGCTCTTGATGTCGAGGCAACCCGCCAAAACCAAGGGCTGGTTGGCCACGATCCCCACGGTTTGGCCTTCCATGCGGGCAAAGCCAATCAGGATGTTTTTGGCGTAGTCGGGTTGCAGCTCAAAGAAATCGCCATCGTCCACAGTTTTGACGATGAGTTCCTTCATGTCATAGGCTTTGTTGGGGTTATCTGGCACCAAGGTGTCGAGGCTCATGTCCATGCGACCTGACGGATCACCGCTTTTGCGCACTGGGGCTTTTTCGCGGTTGTTGAGCGGCAGGTAGTTGTAGAGTCGGCGCAGCATCAGCAGCGCTTCCACATCGTTCTCGAAAGCCATGTCGGCCACGCCGCTTTTGGTGGTGTGCGTCAGGGCACCGCCCAATTCTTCGGCCGTCACTTCCTCGTGCGTGACGGTCTTGACCACTTCGGGGCCCGTCACGAACATGTAAGACGTGTCTTTGACCATGAAGATGAAATCGGTGAGCGCGGGCGAATACACCGCACCACCGGCTGATGGGCCCATGATCATGCTGATCTGCGGCACCACGCCGCTGGCCATCACATTGCGCTGGAATACATCGGCATATCCGCCCAATGACGCAACGCCTTCTTGAATACGCGCACCGCCTGAATCGTTCAGGCCAATCACCGGAGCGCCGACCTTCATGGCCTGGTCCATGATCTTGCAAATTTTCTCGGCATGCGTCTCTGACAAAGCGCCGCCGTACACCGTGAAGTCTTGGCTGTACACAAAGACCAAACGGCCATTGATCATGCCGTAGCCAGTGACCACGCCATCGCCCGGGATCTTGTTGTCTTGCATGCCAAAGTCAGTGCAGCGGTGCTCGACAAACATGTCCCACTCTTCAAAGGTGCCCTCGTCCAGCAGCACTTCAATGCGCTCACGCGCGGTGAGTTTGCCTTTGGCGTGCTGCGCGTCGATGCGCTTTTGCCCGCCGCCCAAACGTGCCGCAGCCCGCTTTTTTTCCAGTTGTTCAATGATGTCTTGCATGGTGGCTCTCTCTTTTCTTCAGGAAGATGGCAGATTCAACCCTGCGCTTGGTAGGCGCTGAGCAGTTGACGGGCAGCCGTTGACGCGGCGAGTTGACCCGCTGCGACTTGTTGGCTGAGTTGGGGCAACAGCGTTTGCACACGTGTCTGCGCCCGAAAGTTGTGTTTGAGGCCGGCATCGATGCGCTCCCACATCCATGACAGGGCTTGTTGTTGACGGCGAAGGGCCAAACGTCCGTTCGTCGTTTGCAGGCTCCTGAACTCGCTGACCGAAGCCCAAAAACCATCCACGCCCTGGCCCAGCAAAGCGCTGAGCTGCACCACCTTGGGGTGCCACTGGGTGGTATCGGCGTGCGCATGGCCTGAGCCGCCGTGCATACCGAGAAGCTGCAAGGCGCTGGTGATTTGAAGCTCGGCGCGGGTGGCTGCAATGGCGTCGATGTCGGCCTTGTTGATGACCACCAGATCGGCAATCTCCATCACGCCTTTTTTGATGGCCTGCAAATCATCGCCCGCGTTGGGCAGTTGCATGAGCACAAACATGTCGGTCATGTTGGCCACGGCCGTCTCAGATTGACCCACGCCTACCGTCTCGACGATCACCACGTCGTAGCCAGCGGCTTCGCAGACCAGCATGGACTCGCGGGTTTTTTCGGCCACGCCGCCCAATGTGCCGCTGCTGGGGCTGGGGCGAATGTAAGCACGCTCGTGCACGCTGAGCAACTCCATGCGCGTCTTGTCACCCAGAATCGATCCGCCCGATACGGTGCTGGACGGGTCGACTGCCAACACCGCCACGCGATGGCCATGGCCAATCAGGTACAAGCCCAGCGCCTCAATGAACGTGGACTTGCCCACGCCTGGCACGCCGCTGATGCCGAGGCGGAATGAGTTGCCGGAGTGCGGCAGCATGGCCGTGAGCAACTCGTCGGCCAGCGCACGGTGGTCTGCACGCGTGGATTCGAGCAGCGTGATGGCTTTGGCCATGGCGCGGCGCTGCACAGGCGCATCGCCTTGCAGCAAACCTGCGAGCAACTGATCCGGCGTCACGGCTGAGTCCTGTCTTTGGACATCAAGCCAAAGCCTTCTTGATCTGCTCCAGCACATCCTTGGCGCTGACCGGAATCGGGGTACCGGGGCCATAGATGCCTTTGACGCCCGCTTCATAAAGCATGTCGTAGTCTTGGCGAGGAATCACACCGCCCACGAACACGATGATGTCGTCAGCGCCCTGCTTTTTCAGCTCGGCAATGATGGCGGGCACCAGGGTTTTGTGGCCGGCAGCCAAGGTGCTCACGCCCACAGCGTGCACGTCGTTTTCAATCGCTTGGCGAGCGCACTCTTCAGGGGTCTGGAACAGCGGGCCCATGTCCACGTCGTAGCCCAGGTCGGCAAACGCAGTGGCCACCACTTTGGCGCCACGGTCGTGGCCGTCTTGGCCGAGTTTGGAGATCATCACGCGAGGGCGTCTTCCATGCGCGTCTGCAAAGGCGGCGATGTCGGCTTTGAGCTGGTTCCAGTATTCCATGGTGTCTCCCACGTTCTCACCGTCGTCGTAAGCAGCGGCGTAAACGCCCGTGACCTTTTGCGTGTCAGCGCGGTGGCGGCCAAAGGCTTTTTCCAGCGCGTCGGAAATCTCACCCACCGTGGCGCGCAGACGCACGGCCTGGATGGACAGGTCGAGCAGGTTACCCTGGCCCGATTCTGCGGATGTGCTCAGCGCGTCCAGCGCGGCCTGCACCTTGGCGCTGTCGCGGCTGGCGCGGATCTTGGCCAAGCGTTCGATCTGGCCGTCGCGCACCTTGACATTGTCGATCGACAAGGTCTCGATCGGGTCTTCTTTGGCCAGCTTGTATTTGTTCACGCCCACGATGACGTCTTTGCCAGAGTCGATACGGGCCTGCTTTTCGGCTGCGGCCGCTTCAATTTTGAGCTTGGCCCAGCCGCTGCCCACCGCCTTGGTCATGCCGCCCATGGCCTCGACTTCTTCGATGATGGCCCAGGCCTTGTCGGCCATTTCTTGCGTCAGGCTCTCCATCATGTAGCTGCCAGCCCAGGGGTCGATCACGTTGGTGATGTGAGTTTCTTCTTGGATGATGAGCTGCGTGTTGCGGGCGATGCGCGAGCTGAATTCGGTGGGCAAGGCAATCGCCTCGTCAAACGAATTGGTGTGCAGCGACTGGGTACCGCCAAACACAGCCGCCATGGCCTCGATGGTGGTTCGCACCACGTTGTTGTAGGGGTCTTGCTCTGTCAGCGACCAGCCGGAAGTCTGGCTGTGCGTGCGCAACATCAGGCTCTTGGGGTTCTTGGCGTCAAAGCCCTTCATGATGCGGCACCACAGCAAGCGGGCCGCACGCATCTTGGCGATCTCCAGATAGAAGTTCATGCCCACCGCCCAGAAGAAGGACAGGCGACCGGCGAACTCGTCCACATCCATGCCCTTGGCAATGGCGGTTTTCACATACTCTTTGCCGTCGGCTAGGGTGAACGCCATCTCCAGCGCTTGGTTGGCACCGGCTTCTTGCATGTGGTAACCCGAGATCGAGATGGAGTTGAACTTGGGCATGTTCTTGGCCGTGTACTCGATGATGTCGCCAATGATCTTCATCGACGGCTCAGGCGGGTAGATGTATGTGTTGCGCACCATGAACTCTTTCAGAATGTCGTTCTGAATCGTTCCGGAGAGTTTGTCCTGTGAGACGCCCTGCTCTTCGGCGGCCACCACATAACCGGCCAACACGGGCAGCACAGCACCATTCATGGTCATGGACACGCTGACCTTGTCCAGCGGGATCTGGTCAAACAAAATCTTCATGTCCTCGACCGAGTCAATCGCCACGCCGGCCTTGCCCACATCACCCGTCACACGTGGGTGATCGGAGTCATAGCCGCGGTGCGTGGCCAGGTCAAACGCCACCGACACGCCCTGCCCGCCCGCAGCCAGCGCCTTGCGATAAAACGCATTGGATTCTTCGGCCGTAGAAAAACCGGCGTACTGGCGGATCGTCCACGGGCGCACCGCATACATGGTGGCCTGCGGGCCGCGCAAGAAGGGCTCGAAGCCGGGCAATGTGTTGGCGTAAGGCAGGTTGGCCGTGTCTTCGGCGGTGTAGAGGGGCTTGACGACGATGCCGTCGGGCGTCTTCCAGTTCAGGGCGCTCACATCGCCACCAGGGGCGGATTTGACCGCTGCTTTTTGCCAAGCTTCCAAGTTGGAGGCGTTGAATTCAAAGGATTTAGACGTCATGGCGCTGTGCTTTCGGGTCAAAGATGGCTGTGCCGGATTTTGGCAGCTTGCGGCTGCCTACTGGCTTACAGGTACTGTGATTCATAATTATTGATGCAGAATATTTTAACCGGCTTACAATTCAGCATCTGAAACGCCTGAAATACCGTTCGACCACGCCTAAAGACCAGTTCTCTGATTCACACCCCAAACAGCCATGTCCGCCCTGTCCCTCGCCCCCCGCGCCCTGTACGAAGAAGTTGCCGAACTGTTGCGGCAGCGGATTTTTGCGCGCGAACTGGAGCCTGGCAGCTGGATCGACGAGTTGCGCATCGCAGAAGCCCTTGGCATCAGCCGCACCCCGCTGCGCGAAGCCCTCAAGGTGTTGGCCGCCGAAGGCTTGGTGACCATGAAGGTGCGCCGGGGCGCTTATGTGACCGAAGTCAGTGACAAAGACCTGCGAGATGTTTACCACTTGCTGGCCTTGATGGAATCAGACGCCGCCCGCGTGGTAGCGCAAAACGCCAGCGCCGAGCAGATGGCTCAGATCAGCGCCTTGCACCAAGAGCTGGAAAAAGCCACGCACGACCGAGACCGCTTTTTCGAGATCAACGAAGCCTTCCACATGCTGCTGCTGGAATTGGCCAACAACCGTTGGCGCGACCAGATGGTGGCTGACCTGCGCAAGGTCATGAAGCTCAACCGCCACAGCTCGCTGTTCAAAGAGGGGCGCATTGAGCAGTCCCTGTCAGAGCACCGCGCCATCGTGCAGGCCCTGACCGAACGCCAAGCCGAGCAGGCGGCAGAGCGCATGTCGGCCCACTTCATGAACGGCCTGCAGGCCGCGCAATAAGCGATCAACGTCAAAAGGCTTCAACACGCGGCGTATTTGACAGAAGATCAGCCCGCCTCCCGCATCGCTTTGCCCAAACCTTCCACACCCTTGGCCAGCAGGGTATCGGCGGCGTTCAGGCGATCCCGCGTCTCACGGTTTTGACTGAGCTTGGCCTTGCCCTCGATGCGTTGGATTTCCACCTGAATGCCGACCACAGCCTTGAGCATGTGGGCAATGTAATCGGGCGGCGAATCGCCCATCTTCCAGGGTCGAGGCTCGGAAGCCTCATGTTCACGGGTCAGCCGTGCCACGACACGACGGACAAACTTTTCCTCGTCCATCACCGTCAGTCGGCCATGAACATGCACAACTTCGTAATTCCAGGTGGGCACCTGCCGGTGGGTTTCATGCTTGCTGGGGTACCAGTTGGGCGAGATGTAGCTCTCGTTGCCGCGAAAGATGACCAGCACATCCGCACCGTCCTGGCATTCCTGCCAGACAGGGTTAGCCCGGGCAACATGCGCAGTCAGCATCCCATGCGCACCCTGGCTGGGGTCGAATTCAAATGGGATGTGGTTCGCATCCAAGCCTTTTGGCCCCACCGTGACCAAGGCGCCCAGGGGATGTTCCTGGATGATCGTGTGGAGATCTTGCGGATTTTGGATGAGGAAATGGGCGGGAATGTACATCGTGTCGGCTCACATGGTGAATAAGCAGAGGGCACTATCTTGCCATCGAATGTCAGTCATTTACCACCGCACCCCGCGCCAGGGCAGCGCGGGCCAGTTGCCAAACTTCTCGCGGCGGTAAAGGCTTGAGCTTGTGGTCGCTCCAAACTTGGCGCCACAAACGCCCCCCACGCTGGCCGTGGTACAGGCCCAGCATGTGGCGGGCAATGGCGTACCAAGGGCAGCCGTCTTCGGCAAAGGCCCGCTCCATGTAGGCCACCATGGCCTCTTCCACCACTTCGCGGCTGGGCACCTCGTGGGCGTCACCATAAAACGCAGCGTCCCAACTGCCCAAGAGCCAAGGGTTGTAATAAGCCTCGCGCCCAACCATCACCCCATCGGCCTGTTGCAAATGCAGAGCGATCTCTTCGTTGGTTTTGATGCCGCCGTTCACCGCGATCAACAGCGATGGAAAGTCTTTTTTGAGCTGGTAGGCCAGCTCATAACGCAGCGGCGGGATTTCGCGATTTTCCTTTGGGGAAAGGCCATCGAGCCAGGCATTGCGGGCATGCACAATGAACACCTTACAACCGGCATCGCTCACCGTACCCACAAAGTCGCGCACAAAGTCGTAGCTCTCGATGCGGTCAATGCCAATGCGGTGCTTCACCGTCACCGGCACATCCACCACATCGAGCATGGCTTTCACCCCGTCGGCCACGGTGCTGGGTTCGTTCATCAGGCAAGCGCCAAAAGCGCCGCGCTGCACACGGTCTGAGGGACAGCCGCAGTTCAGGTTGATTTCGTCGTAGCCCCACTCTTGACCCAGTTTGGCGGCATGGGCCAAATCGGCGGCGTCACTGCCGCCCAGTTGCAGGGCCACGGGGTGCTCTTCGGCGTTGAAGCGCAGGTGCCGCTGCACACTGCCGTGGCGCAAGGCACCGGTGGTCACCATCTCGGTGTAGAGCAAAGTGTGGCGCGTCAGCAGGCGGTGGAAAAATCGGCAATGCCGGTCGGTCCAGTCCATCATGGGGGCGACAGACAAGCGCCAGCGTTGGGGTTCGGGGAAATGCATGGGGGCTGATTATCCTTGCCTTGCGGCGGCCTTGAAAACAAACATTTACGCCTCATTTCAGCAAGACGTTTAATGAAGGCAGTGCTTGAGCCTGACAATGACAACTTAAGCAAGGAGAGACCGAGATGGGTGATGCAACGATGTGGTGGGTGTTGGCCGGTGTCTTGGTGGCACTGGAGTTGTTGACCGGCACTTTTTATCTGTTGATGCTGGGCCTGGGGGCAGTGGCTGCAGCCTTGGTGGCCATGACAGGCCTTGACCTGAATACCCAATTGTTCACAGCAGCCATCGTTGGGGGCTTAGGGGCTGTGCTGCTGGGCCAATGGCGCAAGCGACAAACCACCACGCCACAAGAAGCCCAACACCAGCATCTGGACCTGGGCGCTACTTTGCAGGTGGATGCTTGGGATGCGCAGGGCACCGCGCAAGTGAAACACCGGGGCGCCGCTTGGACCGCTGTGTTGGCTCCAGGTCAGACCGCCGCGCCGGGCATTTACCGCATTCAGGCCATGGCAGGCAACCGCTTGATCCTCGTGAAAATCTGAGCACAAATTTCGAAACAGAGAAAAGGGAGAAACAACATGGAAATAGCAGCCGTCCTCGTGATCATCGCGGTCTTGTTCATCGTCAAGACCGTCAAAGTGGTGCCGCAGCAAGAGGCTTGGGTGGTTGAGCGGCTGGGTAAATTCCATGCGAGTCTGGCCCCCGGCCTGAACTTTGTAGTGCCCTTTGTCGACAACGTCATCCAAAAGCACAGCCTCAAAGAAATCCCGCTCGATGTGCCCAGCCAGATTTGCATCACGCGCGACAACACGCAGCTGCAGGTGGATGGCATCCTGTACTTTCAAGTCACCGACCCCAAGTTGGCCAGTTACGGCTCGTCCAACTACATCGTGGCCGTGACCCAGCTGGCCCAAACCAGCTTGCGCAGCGTGATCGGCAAGCTGGAACTCGACAAGACTTTTGAAGAGCGCGACATCATCAACGCACAAGTCGTGGCCGCCATCGACGAAGCGGCGCTCAACTGGGGCGTCAAGGTGCTGCGCTATGAGATCAAGGACCTGACGCCGCCCAAAGAAATCTTGCTGGCCATGCAGTCGCAAATCACTGCCGAGCGCGAAAAGCGTGCTTTGATTGCCGCCTCGGAAGGCCGCCGCCAAGAGCAAATCAACATCGCCACGGGCGAACGCGAGGCCTTCATTGCACGTTCAGAGGGTGAAAAACAAGCCGCTATCAACAAAGCCCAAGGCGACGCCGCTGCCATCACCGAAATGGCCAATGCCACCGCCCAAGCCATTGAGCGAATAGCCCTCGCCATCCGCCAGCCCGGCGGCGAACAAGCTGTCCAACTGAAAGTGGCCGAGCAAGCGGTACAGGCTTACGCCAAGGTGGCGCAAGACGCTAAGACCACGCTGATCGTGCCCGGCAATATGACGGAAGTCTCGGGCCTGATCGCATCGGCCATGCAGATGGTGAGCACCGGCAAACAAGCCGGTTGAAGCAGTCCTGCAGACGCAAAAAAACCCGCCGAGGCGGGTTTTTTGATCGGTACTGCTCACGCATCAACCCATGTGCAAACCGCCGTTGACGGCAAAGTCAGCGCCGGTGGTGTAGCTTCCATCTTCGCTGGCCATCCAGGCGATGATGGAAGCGATTTCGCTGGGCTTGCCCAAGCGCTTGACGGGCACCGTAGCGACGATTTTTTCGAGCACATCGGGACGGATGGCATTGACCATGTCGGTGCCGATGTAGCCGGGCGACACGGTATTGACCGTGACGCCTTTGGTGGCCAACTCTTGGGCCAAGGCCATCGAGAAACCGTGCATCCCCGCTTTGGCAGCCGAGTAGTTGGTCTGACCGGCCTGGCCTTTTTCGCCGTTGACCGAGCTGATGTTGATGATGCGGCCCCAGCCTTTTTCAACCATGTCAGCGACCACTTGCTTGGTCACGTTGAACATGGAGTCCAAGTTGGTGTTCATCACGGCCTGCCAGTCTTCCCGGGTCATCTTGAGGAACATGCGGTCCTTGGTGATGCCTGCGTTGTTGACCAAGACGTCGATGGGGCCATGTTCGGCTTTGGCCTTGGAAAAGGCTTCCACGGTGGAATCCCAATCGCCCACGTTGCCGACCGAGGCGTAAAACGTGAAACCCAGCGCTTTTTGCTCGTCCAGCCATTTGGTGAAGTCACGGGTTGGACCGCAACCGGCGATGACCTTGAAGCCCTCTTGGTGAAGGCGCTGGCAGATCGCGGTACCGATGCCGCCCATGCCGCCTGTGACGTACGCTACTTTTTGACTCATGTTTGTCTCCATGTTTATGAGTGGTTGAAATGAACAGGAACTTGAAATCAGACGCGCTCGATGGCCAGCGACACACCCATGCCACCGCCAATGCACAGCGCGGCCAAGCCCTTGTTGGCTTGGGTGCGCTGCATTTCATGCAACAAGGTCACCAAGATGCGGCAACCGGACGCGCCGATGGGGTGACCGATGGCAATGGCACCGCCATTGACGTTGACCTTGGCCGGATCGATGTCCAGAGCTTGGTTCACAGCACAGGCTTGCGCAGCAAAGGCTTCGTTGAGTTCGAACAAGTCCACGTCCTGGGCTTTCCAGCCCGCACGGGCCAGCGCCTTTTGAGACGCCGGCACAGGTCCCATGCCCATGGTGGCCGGGTCCAGACCGCTGGTGCCAAAAGCAGCAATGCGGGCCAGGGGCTTGAGGCCCAAGGCGGCGGCCTTCTTGGCTGACATGACCATCACGGCGGCTGCGCCGTCGTTGATGCCTGAGGCGTTGCCCGCCGTCACGCTGCCGGCTTTGTCGAAAGCGGGACGCAGTCCTGCCAAGACTTCCACCGTGGTTTTCTTGTTGATGAATTCGTCGGTATTGAACACCAAGGCATCGCCCTTGCGCTGTGGGATCAGCACGTCAACGATTTCGTCCTTGAACTTGCCCGCGTCTTGCGCGGCAGCGGCTTTGCGCTGACTGCCTGCGGCCAGTGCGTCTTGCATGTCACGGGTGATACCGTGTGCCTTGGCCACGTTTTCGGCGGTGATGCCCATGTGGTACTGGTTGTACACGTCCCACAGGCCGTCGACGATCATGGTGTCCGACATCTTCCAGTCGCCCATGCGCTGGCCGTCACGGCTGCCGTTCAAAACGTGCGGGCTGGCGCTCATGTTTTCTTGACCACCAGCGATCACGATTTCGCTGTCGCCCCAAGCCACGGCTTGCGCGGCCAGCATCACGGCCTTGAGGCCCGAACCGCACACGGCGTTGATGGTCAGCGCTGGCGTCTCTTTGGCCACACCCGCTTGCATCATGGCTTGGCGGGCAGGGTTCTGACCCACGCCAGCGGCCAGCACCTGGCCCATGATGACTTCACCGATGGCGTCCACCGGCAAGCCACTGCGCTCGAGCAAACCCTTGATGACGATGCTGCCCAGCTCAGTGGCGGGGGTTTTGGCGAGAGATCCGCCAAACTTGCCCACGGCGGTTCGAGCGGCTGCGACGATGACGATGTCTTCCATTTTTGTCTCCAGTAAAAATCAATCAGGCTTTGGCTTTGACGTAGCGACCCGGGGCCGCCTCGATGGCTTTGTATTGGGTGCCTTTGCCATAAGCTTTGGGTGCGGCAATTGGTTTGCCCGCGTGGCCCTTGAGCCAGACGGACCAATCGGTCCACCAGCTGCCGGGCACCTCTTGGGCGTTGACAATCCAGTCGTTCACATCTGCCGGGAACTTCGTGCCTTCGCTCAGCCAATGGCTGCGCTTTTGGGCCGCTGGTGGGTTGATCACGCCAGCGATGTGGCCCGAGGCCCCCATCACAAAACGCTTCTTGCCAGGCAGCACTTGCGTGCTGGCATAGGCACCGCCAATTGGCACGATGTGGTCTTCGCGTGAGCCGTAGATGTAGACCGGCATGTCGACCTTGCCCAGATCAATGGCCTCGCCGCAGACTTTGACCTTGCGGGGCTGGACCAAGTTGTTTTCGAGGTAAGTGTTGCGCAGGTACCAAGCGTAAAAAGGGCCTGGCAAGTTGGTCGAGTCGCTGTTCCAGTAAAGCAAGTCAAATGGCGGTGGGGTCTCGCCCTTGAGGTAATTGCCCACTACATAGTTCCAGACCAGGTCGTTGGGGCGCAAAAAGCTGAAGGTGGAGGCCAGGTCTTGGCCCTTGAGCAAGCCACCCTGGCCCATTTGCTGCTCGCGGAATTTGACGAAATTTTCGTCAATGAACACATCCAGTATGCCGGTGTCGGTGAAGTTGATCAGGGTAGTGAGGAAGGTGGCACTGGCCACGGGTTTTTCTCCGCGCGCTGCCAGCACCGCCAAGGCGGTCGACAAAATGGTGCCGCCTACGCAAAAACCCAAAGCGTTGATCTTGGGTGCCCCGGTGATGGCCTGAACCGTGTGGATGGCCTCGATGGCGGCGTGTTCGATGTAGTCGTCCCAGGTCTTTTGCCCCATGGACTCGTCGGGGTTGCGCCAGCTCACCACAAAAGTGCGGTGCCCTTGGCTGACCGCATACCGAATGAGCGAATTGCTGGGTTGCAGGTCAAGGATATAAAACTTGTTGATGCAGGGCGGCACCAACAAAAATGGCTTTTCATAGACCTTGGCGGTGAGCGGCTTGTATTCGATGAGTTGGAAAAATTCGTTTTCGAAAACCACCGCACCTTCGGTGGTGGCCACGTTCTTGCCCACTTCAAACAGACTCTCGTCGGTCATCGAGACATGGCCCTGCTGCATGTCGTGCATCAAATTCTTGACGCCCTTAGCGATGCTCTCGCCTTGGGTTTCGATGGCTTTCTTTTGAGCCTCGGCATTGAAGGCTAAAAAATTGCTGGGTGCAGCAGCAGCCACCCATTGCTCAATGCCAAAGCGGATGCGGGTGCGTGTTTTTTCATCGGCATCGACCGCATCGGCCAAGCCCATCAGCGTTCGGGCGTTGAGCAAATAAGTGGCCGCGTTAAAAGCCGCCATCGGATTGGAGGCCCAGGCCTCACCCGAAAAACGCCGGTCCTTGACCTGCAAGCTGTTTTGCAGGCCTTGATTCCACAAATCAGAAGCGTCTTTGAAGTACTGAGCTTGAAGGTCTTGCAGCTTTTGAGGTGAGAACTTGACCATGGGCGCAGCCTCATGACCTGATTTCAAGCCCCCTAAGTCGATGGTCTGAAAATGCCGCATGGCTTCGCCCCAACTTTTAGTGAGATTGTTTTGAAAACCCTCACCCATTTGGGACCAAAATTCCGGGGTAGCAGCGCTCATGTCGGGTCTCCTGAATCCACATATTTATGAAATCTATGGAACAGAGTATCTTTCAATTTGATGTCACCTAAATTACAACTGGAAAAAAGATGTACTTGATCGTCATTGGTTGGCTTTATGTCACGTTGCTGATGGCCTTGGCCGAAGCTTTCAGTTCACAGGGCAGCGTTCTGGGCGCCATCATCACTTTTGTGTTGTATGGGCTTTTGCCGATGGGCTTGGTGGTTTACATCATGGGAACCCCATTGCGTCGAAAGGCCATCCGAAAATCTGAGCAATTGGCCCGGGATGATTACGAGGCCACTAGGACACCAACCGACTCAAGCATCCAACCAGATGCAGGCGGCCATGCGGCCACTTTGCCCGAGAACACGGCTGTCCCTGCGGTGCGAAAAGAAGATCTGAGGCTGTGAAACAGTGCACCAAACAGGTGCGCCATCATTGCCATAAATTTGATTGACACCCAACGCCCCCAAACGCAGGCGGGCCAAACCGGCCAAATCGGCTTTGAATTTACCGTGGGGTTGCAATTGAAACAGCGATCGCGTGGCAGCTTTTCCATCATCAAAAGCACTCAGGACATCTGCCCCGACCTCAAAAGCATCAGGTCCGATGCATGGCCCCAACCAAGCCATCACATCAGAGACATCGCAGCCGGCCTGGGACAAATCCGAGAGGAGGGTCTCAAGAACACCTTGGCCTTGGGTACCTGCCAAACCCCGCCAGCCCGCATGCGCAGCAGCTACCCACTGGCCTTTGGCATCGCACAACAGCACTGGCAAACAATCGGCCACCATCATGGCGCAAGCCACCTGTGTCCCTTGGGTCCAGCAGGCATCGGCCACCGAACCATCCGGGCTAGCATCGGACAGATGGACTGCATGGACGCCATGCACTTGTTTCAAAAAGACGGGTCGTGTGCCCAACAAGTACGTCAAATGATCACGGTTGGCTTGAACATGCGTGGGCACGTCACCGACGTGGTCGCCCAAATTCATGCTGTTCCACGGGGCTGCAGATACCCCTGCCTCGCGGTTGGTCATGACCGATTTGACTCGATCGGGCGCAGGCCAATTCGGCCGTATCCAACTGGCAGGAAAATGGTTCATCTGGAAAATCATAAGGCCAGCGCCGCCGAAAAATCAGGTTTTATTGTGTAATTGCCCTATGAGTCAAACTGCACAAGCTGATGCGCCTGAGCTGCCTTGGATCGACGAGGGGGAGGCTCTGCCTTGCCCAGACAGCGCTTGGGGTGCCAACGCACCAGCGCCAGGCTTGCTGGCTGCGGGCGTTGATTTGTCTGCGGCCCGACTGCTTGAGGCTTACAGCCAAGGTATTTTCCCGTGGTTCAGTGAAGGGCAACCCGTGCTTTGGTGGAGTCCGGATCCGCGCATGGTGTTGATGACCCATCAATTTCGTCTGCACCGGTCCTTGCGCAAATCTTTGCAGCGCTGGACTTTGACCCCTGGATTCGAACTCTGCTTTGACCGTGATTTTCCGCAAGTGATTCGACAGTGCGCTGCCTCTGCCCGCAAGGGTCAAAATGGCACGTGGATCGTGCCTCAGATGGTCGAAGCTTACGAAGCGCTTCATCTAAAAGGCTTGGCCCACAGCAGTGAAGTCTGGCATCAAGGCCATCTGGTGGCAGGTCTATACTTTGTCAATTTGGGACAAGCGGTCTTTGGCGAGTCCATGTTCACCACCATCTCGGACGGTTCCAAAATGGCCTTGGCCAATTTGGTGAGCGTCTGTCTGCAATACGGTGTCCATGCCATCGACTGCCAACAAAACACCGGGCACTTGGCGTCACTTGGCGCTCAAGAAATACCGCGTAGCCTCTTTTTAGCTGGAGTTCAAAAAGCGCTTAACGGGCCTGCCATCGATTGGCAGTCTCAGACTTTGAATTGGCAAGCCCTCGAGTCTTTGAAAGGTTTTCAGTGACCCATCTCAAAGATTTACCGCTTCAAGCCCTTCAGTTTTATGCCACGGCACCCTATGCCTGCAGTTACCTTCCAGAACGCTCGGCGCGCTCCCAAGTGGCCACACCCAGCCACCTGATTCACAACGAGGTCTATTCAGATTTGGTCTCCCAAGGTTTTCGTCGCAGCGGACTGTTCACATACAGGCCCTATTGCGATGGATGCCAAGCTTGCCAACCCCTGCGCGTCCTGGTGACTGACTTCAAGCCGGACCGCAGTCAACGCCGTGCAGCGCTGGCCCACCAAGATTTACGTGTTCGGGTTTTGGACTTGCATTTCAATGAAGAGCATTACGCTTTGTATTTGAACTATCAAAACTCACGCCACCCGGGCGGCGGCATGGACCATGACAGCATTGACCAATACAGCCAGTTTTTGCTGCAAAGCCGCGTCAACTCACGCATCGTTGAATTCAGAGAGCCCGCCGAAGGTGAGCAATTGGGTGCGCTCAAGATGGTCAGCATCGTAGACGTCCTCAACAATGGCTTGTCTGCGGTGTACACCTTTTACGAACCTGATGAAAAGGCCAGCTATGGCACTTTTGGGGTTCTCTGGCAGATTCAACAAGCCGTCCAACTGGGCTTGGATTATGTCTACCTGGGTTACTGGATTGAGGACAGTCCCAAAATGAATTACAAGTCTCGGTTCAAGCCCAGCGAGCTGCTGATCAAGGGGGAATGGAAACCCATGGCTTGAAGTCACGCACACTCTGCCCAGCTTGTAAAACTCGCGTAATTTCACAGTGTAAAATAATTGAGCATCTGAAGTACACGATGAAAAAAGACCCAGCGCTCACGTCCACGCCCACCATTCAGGTCATTGAACGCATGTTCACCCTGATTGACGTTTTGGCGTCCCGAGAAGAGGCGATCTCACTCAAAGAGATCAGCCAAAAAACGGGTCTGCACCCTTCTACCGCCCACCGCATTTTGAACGACTTGGCCTCTGGCCGATTTGTTGACCGTCCCGAAGCGGGCAGCTACCGCTTGGGTATCCGGTTGCTCGAGTTGGGCAATTTGGTGAAAGGCCGATTGAACGTCCGAGACGCAGCATTGACCCCCATGCGCGAGTTGCACAAGTTGATCCAACAACCCGTCAATTTGAGCATGCGCCAAGGCGATGAAATCGTGTACATTGAACGCGCTTACAGCGAACGCTCTGGCATGCAGGTTGTGCGCGCCATTGGTGGACGAGCACCCTTGCATCTGACCTCGGTAGGCAAGCTTTTTTTGGCGGCCGATGACCCCTTGCGCGTCCGATCGTATGCAGCTCGCACGGGCTTGTCTGGCCAAACGCGCAACAGCATCACCCAGTTGCAAGTCCTGGAAAGAGAGCTGACACGCGTGAAACAATCGGGTTTTGCGCGCGACAACGAAGAACTGGAGTTGGGCGTGCGCTGCATTGCAGCCGGGATTTACGACGACCAGGGCAAGCTTTTGGCGGGCTTATCCATATCGGCCCCGGCCGACCGGCTTGACGAAAGCTGGTTGCCCAAATTGCAGGAAACAGCCAAGGCCATTTCCAGTACCTTGGGCTATCCCTCCGCCCCCTGAAAACAGCCCAACCATGCATGATGGAGCTCCGAGACAATCCTGACCGTCTTCAGCCCGGCAGATATTGACGAGGGAGCGACTGCCCTGAATGCAGGGGCGGCTTGCTTTCCAGCCAGTTGCGAACCCGTTCAGCGTCACCCAGGCGGCTGAGCTTGCCGGCCGAGTCCAGAAACACCATGATCAGTTTCCGACCCGATACTTGGGTTTGCATCACCAAACAGCGCCCTGCTTCTGAGATATAGCCGGTTTTTTGTAGGCCAATATCCCATGCCGGGTTCTTGACCAAACGGTTGGTGTTGTTGTAATGCAGAGTGCGACGCCCCACTTCGACTTCACGACCATGAGAAGTTGACAACTCACGCAGCATGGTCTCCTTGTAAGCCACTGATACCAACACCGCTAAATCACTGGCACTGGATTGGTTGCGACTCGACAAGCCTGTGGGTTCTACATAACGCGTGTCTTTCATGCCCAATTGCTTGGCGCGCATGTTCATCCGGTCGACAAAGTGATCCATGCCGCCTGGAAAAGTGCGTCCCAAGGCATTGGCCGCACGGTTTTCACTGGACATGAGTGACAGGTGCATCAAATCGCCCCGGGTCAGCACGGTGCCTACCGCCAAACGTGAAGAACTGCCTTTTTCGGTGTCCACATCGTCTTGTGTGATTCTGATCGGCTCGTCCATGGAAAGCTTGGACTCGGCAATGACCAAACCTGTCATCAGTTTGGTCAAAGAGGCGATGGGCAAGACCGCATGGTCATTTTTTCGATACAACACCTCTTGGGTGTCCTGGTCGACCACCAGCGCCACGCTGGAGTGCAGATCCAGCGCGTCCGATGTGGCGTGTAGGCCCGCCATTTGCCCAAAAGACGCACGGACGGGACGGGCTTGCTGGGCGCTGTTGAGCTTGCTGCGCTCAAGGCGCGCTTGTTTGACAGCAGCCGGTGTATTTTTGGCCGACTTGCTGTTCGCGTTGTTGGCAGATTTAGGGGCCACTGGCGCCTTGGCTCTTTGCAACGAGCTGTTTTGAGATCCTGAGCTCTTGGCTTTTTGCTTGTCTTGAGCCTTGGATTTTGCGGTTTGACCTTTGTTCACCGCGGTAGGTTTGTCTTTTTTCTTTGAAGCTGGATCAGCAGATTTTTGCGCGGATTGGCCAGATTGGGCGTGCACTTGGGTGGCAGACAAACCAAGCGCCAACGACACCATCAACAGCATTGCACCAAAAAACGACTTAGAGCGCATTTCGGCAAAGATTGAAAGGAGAGCGGTGTTCAATGGCGCATCCTGTGATTTCGTTGAGCAATTCAAAGGCCGTAGTGTATACAAATAAAAAAGTCACGCAAGAACAATAACTTGCGTGACTTTATTGAAGCCAAATGATACTTATAAAGAACTCAATTAGCCTTGCGCCGCCACCCGATCGGCCTTGCTTTGCAGTTTATTGAGCGCGCTCAAATAGGCTTTGGCAGAGGCCACCACGATGTCCGGGTCAGACCCCACGCCATTGACCACCCGGCCACTGTTTTGCAAGCGAACGGTCACTTCACCTTGACTTTCTGTGGAGCCGCTGATGGCATTGACCGAATAAAGCACCATTTCAGCGCCACTCTTGACTTGCGACTCGATCGCTTTGAGTGAGGCGTCCACGGGTCCGTTGCCATCAGATTGACTGCGTACCTCTTTGCCTGCAATGGTGAAAACCACCGAAGCATGTGGCCGTTCGCCCGTTTCGCTGCGCTGCGACATGGACACAAAGCCATACTGCTCTTTTTCTGTGGTCACACTTTCATCGCTGACCAAGGCCAAGATATCTTCGTCAAAAATCTCACTCTTGCGGTCGGCCAATTCCTTGAATTTGGCAAAGGCGTTGTTGATTTCGGTCTCACTGTCCAGCGTGACGCCCAAATCTTGCAAGCGCTGCTTGAAGGCGTTGCGCCCGCTGAGCTTGCCCAACACAATTTTGTTGGTGGTCCAGCCCACGTCCTCTGCACGCATGATTTCGTAGGTGTCGCGGGCCTTGAGTACACCATCTTGGTGAATGCCCGAGGCATGGGCAAAAGCGTTGGCCCCGACCACCGCCTTATTGGGCTGAACCACAAAACCAGTGGTTTGGCTGACCATGCGGCTGGCAGCCACGATATGGCTGGTGTCAATGCCGATGTCGAGGCCAAAGTAATCGCGGCGGGTTTTGACCGCCATGACCACTTCTTCGAGGGAACAATTGCCCGCACGCTCGCCCAAGCCATTGATGGTGCACTCGACCTGGCGTGCGCCACCGATCTTGACACCCGCCAACGAGTTGGCCACCGCCATGCCCAAATCGTTGTGACAATGGACAGACCAAATCGCTTTGTCTGAGTTGGGGATGCGCTCGCGCAAAGTGCGAATGAACTCGCCATACAACTCAGGCACGGCATAACCCACGGTGTCGGGCACGTTGATGGTGGTCGCGCCCTCGGCGATCACAGCTTCGAGCACACGGCACAAAAAGTCCATTTCGCTGCGGTAACCGTCTTCAGGACTGAACTCCACATCACCCACCAAATTGCGGGCAAAACGCACTGACTGCTTGGCCTGCTCAAACACCTGGTCAGGCGTCATGCGCAGTTTCTTTTCCATGTGAAGTGGGGAAGTGGCAATGAAGGTGTGAATACGGCCGCTGTTGGCGCCCTTCAAGGCTTCTGCAGCTCGCGCAATGTCCCGGTCATTGGCGCGGGACAAAGAACAGATCGTGGAATCTTTGATGGCATCGGCAATGCTTTTAACCGCCTCGAAATCACCGTTGGAGCTGGCGGCAAATCCGGCTTCGATCACATCCACGCGCAGACGCTCCAGTTGGCGGGCAATGCGCAGCTTTTCGTCACGGGTCATGGAGGCACCCGGCGATTGCTCGCCATCGCGCAAAGTGGTGTCGAAAATAATCAGTTTGTCAGTCATGTTCACTCCTGGTCAAAAACCCGCAAGTCCAAGCAAAAATGCAAAAGGCCCGATGCGGATGGCATTCGGGCCTTTTGGGAAAATGTTTGCGTGCGCTACACATCCCGCCCGAGGGGCGCTAGCAGTAGTGCAAACAAAGAAAATTTCATACAAATACTTTAGCACAGTTCAAAACCCCAACTGTCCTGAAGCGGACATCACTGGTGCAAGCCACGCTCATCTGGCTCATCGGTAGAGGTACTGATCATGCTGGTTGGCTGGCCTTTGGCCTTTCGCCAGATATAAAGAACATAGCCACTCAAACCATAGGCCACAAACAAACCAAACAAGACGGTAGGAGGATCGATGTTCACGGCCGCAATGCCCAAGGCCACCAAAACCAAAGTCGCAAATGGCACGCTCTTTTTCATGTGCATGTCCTTGAAACTGTAGAAAGGCACGTTCGTCACCATGGACAAACCGGCAAACAGACAGACAGAAAACATGCCCCATGACACGGCCTTGGGTGACACGGCATTTTCAAACATGATCCAGACAAAGCCCATCACCAATGCCGCCGCTGCAGGCGACGGTAAGCCCTGAAAGTAGCGCTTATCGACCACACCGGTGTTCACATTGAAACGAGCCAAACGCAGTGCAGCACAGGCGCAATAAACAAAGGCCGCAATCCAGCCCCAGCGGCCCAACTCTTTGAGCGTCCACACATAGGCAATCAACGCTGGCGCAGCCCCAAACGAGACCATGTCGGACAGGGAGTCCATTTGCTCGCCAAACGCACTTTGCGTATTGGTCATGCGGGCGACACGACCATCGAGGCTGTCGAGCACCATCGCACTGAAGATGCCCACTGTCGCCAATTCAAAACGCCCATTGATGGCCATGACGATGGCATAAAAACCCGCAAAAAGTGCAGCCAGCGTGACCATATTGGGCAACATGTAGATGCCCTTGGAAGGTTTGCGCACGGGCACCAAAACCTCAGTCTCTTCTACGACTTCATTCGCGTTGGTTTTACTCATCGTCCATTCCTGTTGTGGTTTTTAGGAGCCATCCCTAGTTTGTGAAGTTTAAGGCAGACCCAGTGCCCAATAAAAAAGGCCACCGCAGTGGCCTTTTTCAATCTTGCCCAAGAGACAGATCAGTTGCGGGTCTTGTCGACCAGCTTGTTCTTGGCAATCCAGGGCATCATGGCGCGCAATTGTGCGCCCACAACTTCGATGGAGTGCTCGGAAGTCAAGCGACGGCGGGCCGTCATGCTTGGGTAGTTGGTCTTGCCTTCCAAAATGAACATCTTGGCGTATTCACCCGTCTGGATGCGCTTCAAGGCATTGCGCATGGCAACGCGTGACTCTTCATTGATGACTTCAGGACCGGTCACGTACTCGCCGTATTCGGCGTTGTTCGAGATCGAGTAATTCATGTTGCCAATGCCACCTTCGTAGATCAAGTCCACGATCAGCTTGAGTTCGTGCAAGCACTCAAAGTAGGCCATCTCTGGGGCGTAACCGGCTTCCACCAAAGTCTCGTAGCCCATTTTGATCAGCTCAACCGCGCCACCGCACAAAACAGCTTGCTCGCCGAACAAATCGGTTTCAGTCTCTTCTTTGAAGTTGGTCTCGATGATGCCGGCCTTGCCGCCACCGTTGGCCATCGCGTAGCTCAGGGCCAAAGCGCGTGCTTTGCCGCTCTTGTCCTGGTGAATCGCCACCAAGTGGGGTACGCCGCCGCCTTGGGTGTAGGTGTTGCGCACGGTGTGGCCTGGGGCCTTGGGAGCGACCATCCACACGTCAAGGTCTTCGCGAGGAACCACTTGGTTGTAGTGCACGTTGAAACCGTGGGCAAACGCCAAAGAAGCGCCTTGCTTGATGTGGGGGGCCACATTGTTGTTGTAGACCTCGGCGATCATTTCGTCGGGCAACAAGATCATGACCACGTCAGCGGCTTTGACGGCGTCATTGACTTCCATCACGGTGAGACCGGCTTTGCCGACTTTGTCCCACGATGCGCCACCTTTGCGCAGACCGACAACCACTTTCACGCCACTGTCGTTCAGGTTCTGAGCGTGGGCGTGACCTTGCGAGCCATAACCAAGAATGGCAACAGTCTTGCCCTTGATGACGCTCAAATCACAATCTTTGTCGTAAAAAACTTTCACAGGGTTCTCCTTAGGAATAAACAGTTTCAAGAGTTGAGTTTAGACGCGCAGGATGCGCTCGCCGCGCCCGATACCGCATGCACCTGTGCGCACGGTCTCCAAAATGGCACTGCGGTCGATCGCCTCCAAAAAGGCGTCGTTCTTGGACTGATCACCGGTGAGCTCAATGGTGTAACTCTTGTCGGTGACGTCGATCACGCGGCCGCGAAAGATATCGGCCATGCGTTTCATTTCTTCGCGTTCCTTGCCCACGGCACGCACCTTCACGAGCATCAGCTCGCGCTCGGTGTAAGCGCCTTCGGTCAAGTCCACCACCTTGACCACTTCAATCAAGCGGTTCAGGTGCTTGGTGATTTGCTCAATGACATCGTCAGAGCCAGCGGTCTGGATGGTCATGCGCGACAGGCTGGGATCTTCGGTCGGGGCCACTGTGAGCGACTCGATGTTGTAGCCGCGGGCCGAGAAAAGCCCCACCACACGGGACAAGGCGCCCGCTTCGTTTTCGATCAATACAGCAATGATGTGTTTCATGTGTGATTCCTCTTTTCGCCGCCCTCCCCTGCGCACGGTAATGCGCAGGCTTGGCGGACAATAGATTCGTCCGGTGTGATTAATTAAAGATCTTCAGAACCCATCAGCATCTCGGTGATGCCTTTGCCAGCCTGAACCATGGGGAACACGTTTTCAGTGGGGTCTGTGCGGATATCCAGGAAAACCGTGCGGTCCTTGAGCCTGCGTGCTTCGCGCAATGCAGGCTCCACATCCTCAGGCTTTTCCACCAAGATGCCGACGTGGCCATAGGCCTCGGCTAACTTCACAAAATCGGGCAGTGCGTCCATGTAGCTGTGGCTGTAACGACCGGAGTAATCAATCTCCTGCCACTGTCGCACCATGCCCAAGTAACCGTTGTTCAGGGCGACTACTTTGATGGGCGTGTTGTATTGCAGGCAGGTCGAGAGCTCCTGAATGCACATTTGCACCGAGCCTTCACCCGTCACGCAATACACCTCGCTCTCGGGCTTGGCCAGCTTGATGCCCATGGCATAAGGAATGCCAACGCCCATGGTGCCCAAACCACCAGAGTTGATCCAGCGGCGTGGCTCATTGAACTTGTAGTACTGGGCCGCCCACATTTGGTGTTGGCCCACATCGGAGGTGATGTACGCGTCGGCGTCCTTGGTCATGTCCCACAGGGTCTCGATGACTTTTTGCGGCTTAATGACCAAGCTGTTTTGGCTGTCGTACTTCATGCAATCGCGGCTGCGCCAGCCTTCGACGGTTTGCCACCACTGCGCCAGCGCCTGGCTGTCGGGCTTGAGGCCGGACTCGCGGATCATGCCCATCAACTCGATCAACACGTCCTTCACGTCACCCACGATCGGCACATCCACCTTGACGCGCTTCGAAATGCTGGAGGGGTCAATGTCGATGTGGATGATCTTGCGTTCGTTTTGCGCAAAATGCTTGGGGTTTCCAATCACTCGGTCGTCAAAGCGAGCCCCGACCGCCAACAAAACGTCGCAGTTTTGCATGGCGTTGTTGGCCTCCAGGGTGCCGTGCATGCCCAGCATGCCCAGGAAACGCCGGTCATTGGCCGGAAACGCGCCCAAACCCATCAAGGTGTTGGTGACCGGAAAGTTCAGCATGTCCACCAGCGCGCGCAACTCGGGGCTGGCATTGCTCAGCAACACACCACCGCCGGTGTAGATGTAGGGGCGCTTGGCCGACATCAGCAGTTGCATGGCCTTGCGGATCTGGCCGCCATGGCCCTTGCGCACAGGGTTGTACGAGCGCATCTCGACCTTGTCGGGATAGCCGGTGTACAGGGTTTTGTTGAAAGACACATCCTTGGGCACGTCGACCACCACAGGGCCTGGACGGCCAGTCCGGGCAATGTGGAAAGCCTTTTTCATGACCTCGGCCATGTCCTTGGCATCTTTGACCAAGAAGTTGTGTTTCACGATGGGGCGGGTGATGCCCACAGTGTCGCATTCCTGGAAGGCATCGAGGCCAATCGCCGCAGTGGGCACCTGCCCGCTGATGATGACCATGGGGATGCTGTCCATGTAAGCAGTGGCAATACCGGTCACAGCGTTGGTCAAGCCGGGGCCTGAGGTGACCAAAGCCACACCGACCTCGCCTGTGGCGCGGGCATAGCCATCGGCGGCGTGCACAGCGGCTTGTTCGTGGCGCACCAGAACGTGTTGGATGGTTTCTTGTTTATAAAAAGCGTCGTAGATGTGAAGCACAGCCCCACCGGGGTAGCCCCAGACAAACTCGACGTTTTCGGCCTGCAGCGCTTTGACCAAAATCTCGGCCCCACGCAATTCTTGACCAGTAGAAGCGACGGAAGCAGCGGATGCCATTTCGGCTTTATTGATTTCCATATATTCAACCTTTGTGAATTTCTCTAACGAAAAACCTTGGGTGCCCCTGGGCACGACTCTTGTGAAGTGGCTTTGGGACTTGAGACCACAGACATGGGCACCAAACTGTAAAAGTGCCGGACGGTGATCCGTTTGCTTTTTTTCAATTGCAACCCAAGATTATGGCACTGTTACAGAACAGACGAAGCTTGCCGTTTCACGGCCAACTTCTCGGTGCCATAATCTGATGCGCCTTCGGGGTGCTCCAACACCCCAAAGCCCCATCACCACAGGACACAGCATCGCTGTTCAACAAGTTGGCCTCGGATCTAGAACTGTCTGACTTTCTGAAAAGCGCGGAGAAAAAGGCTTTCAAAAGAGCCTACTACCACGTCCGGGATGAAGAAGCTGCCTTGGACATTGTCCAAGACAGCATGATCAAGTTGTGCACCAACTATGCGGACAAGCCTTTGTCCGAGATCCCCCTGTTGTTTCAGAGGATTTTGTCCAACACCGTTCTGGATTGGTTCCGACGTCGAAAGACGCGCAACGCCCTGTTTTCAAACCGGGATGATTTTGAAAACGACGAAAGTCCCGGACACTTTGAGTCTATTGAGGTCCTGCCAGGGGACACCGACTTACCATCCCAGCAAAGCGCTGAAACCTTGGTATCACGCATTCAAACCGTTGCGCAAATAGAAAAGGCCGTCATGAATTTGCCTGCTCGTCAACGAGAAGCCTTCCTGCTGCGTTATTGGGAGGAACTGGACGTGTCTGAAACCGCTGCAGTGATGGGGTGCTCTGAGGGCAGCGTCAAAACCCATTGCTCCCGCGCCATTTTGGCACTGAATAAAACCTTGTCAGACCAAGGCATGAAGCCATGAAAAACCCCATCACCCACACTGCAGACACGGACCTTTGGGGCCACAATTTCTCCAAGCAACTCGACTTGGCCACACAAAATATGGGTCATGACATCAGCGAGCGCCTGCGAATTGCGCGTGTCCGGGCCCTGGAATCTCGCCCCGCCCCCATCCGCTTGATGCGTTATCGCACCGCACTTCAAGCCAATGCTTCGCTGGCGGGTCCCGGCGATGAAGGTTTGAACCTGTGGCGCATCCTCGCCTCTGCCTTGCCTTTGGTGGCATTGGTCATGGGCCTCTTTTTGGTGCAAGCCATCCAGCAAGAACTCACGGAATCTGACATCGCCTCAATTGACTCTGCACTTTTGCTGGACGACTTGCCCCCCGACGCCTACACCGACCCGGGCTTTCTGCAATTCCTGAAAGTCCAACTGGTCCAGCCCAGCAGACATGATTGAGCTGGGCTTGCATCGGCTGGGTTCTGCCACAAAGCCGCCCTCATCTACGCCCCAGCGGCCCCAGTTGATGCTGTGTGGCTGGGTGACTTGGGGCCTGGTTCTGGCTGGCTTGCCTGCGCTGGCACAAAGCCCTTCTTCCAACCCCTCCGCATCGGCCTCTTCCCCTGTGGCAGAAACGGCCACAGCGGATACGCCACCCCCTGCGCAGACAGCACCGCGCACAGAAGGCTCACTGGCGACTGAACAGCGTGCAGCGCCAGCACCAGAAAAGACTGCGTTAGAGTCACGCGCATGGGCTGCATTGAGCAAGAGACAAAAACAAGCCTTGTTGCCCCTCAGCGACAAATGGGATGAGCTGACCCCCCAGCAAAAACAAAAATGGTTGATCTTGGCCCGTGGTTTTTACCAGCTGAGCGACCCGGAACAGATAGTTTTGCACGGCCGCATGCGGGAATGGGCTGCTCTCAGCCCACGCCAACGCAGCTTGGCACGCTTCAACTTCAACACCACCCAGTCCTTGTCCATTGAAGACAAACGCGCGCAATGGGAGGCCTATCAGCAATTGTCAGAGGCTGAAAAAGACAAACTCAACACCGGTATCAAGCCCCTTTTGAAAAGCGGGGCACGCAGCACAGCCCCACCCAACAAGCGTCTGGTGAAACCACCGCCCATGCCAGCCGAGGGCAACCGTATTTTCCAAACCATAGCGCCCAGCCAGCCGGTCCACCCCAAAACCCTGCTGCCGCAAGCCGCTGATTCCAATTCCAAACCTTCATGACCCCGCGCAAGCCTGCTAGCCCCACACCCGACGCCACGGCGCCCACACCGCCACTTAGCAACCCCCTTCAGGCCCCCTCTATCAAACGGCGCATGGCCTGCTGGTTGTACGAAGGCATGCTGCTTTTCGGCGTCGTCTTCATCGCGGGTTATCTCTTCAGCAGCCTGAGTCAGACCCGCCACGCCCTGGACAACCGTCCAGGCCTGCAGGCCTTCCTGTTTTTGGTGCTGGGCATTTACTTCACTTGGTTTTGGCACCGGGGTCAAACCCTGGCCATGAAAACCTGGCACGTCAAAGTCGTCAGCGCGCAAGGCCTGCCCCTGACCCAAAGCCGCGCCCTGCTGCGCTATGTGTTGAGCTGGATGTGGTTTTTGCCACCTTTGCTGCTGACCATCCCCTTGGGCTTGCCACCTGGCTCGATCGGTTTGCTGATCTTTGTTTGGGTATTTGTATGGGCCTCGCTCAGCCGCCTTCATCCCCAGCGCCAGTTCTGGCACGACGCTTGGGCAGGAACCCGGTTGGTTTCAGCACTCTGAAGAGCCCATGAAAAACCCTACTTCACCCCCCATGACCGAGCCCGCCTTTTCGGTCTGCGTCTACTGCGGCTCCAAACTCGGCAACCCAACTGAGTTCGCGCAAATCGCGGTGCAAGTAGGGACCTGGATTGGCGCACATGGCGGGCAACTGGTCTACGGCGGTGGACGCAACGGCCTCATGGGCCTGGTGGCCGAAGCCACCATGGCGGCTGGCGGCACCGTGGTCGGCATCATCCCCACCGCCTTGGTCGAAAAAGAATGGGCGCACCACGGTTGCACTGAGTTGCATGTGGTGGACACCATGCACGAGCGCAAACGCCTCATGGCCGAGAAGGCCGACGCCTTTTTGGCCCTGCCCGGCGGCATCGGCACGTTTGAGGAGCTTTTTGAGGTGTGGACCTGGCGTCAACTGGGCTACCACGAGAAACCCGTGGGCATACTCAACAGTTTGGGTTATTACGACGGCCTGATGGCCTTCATCGGCCAAGTGGTCGATCATGGCTTCATGGCCGACTGGCAAACCGAACTGGTGACACTGGGCACCGAGCCCGAAGCGCTGCTGCAAAGTTTGGTGCAAAAAGCGGGCTTGTCACCCCGCGCCAAAATCGAATGGATCTGATCGACTGATAAAGCTAGGTGGCTGCAGTACCACCCGCCTCAGAGGCCCATGCAGGCCCTTGTCATAAAGGCCCTGCATCACCCCATCAAATCGCGGTTTCGTCCTGCTCGCCAGTGCGGATGCGCACCACGCGCTCGACCGAAGTCACAAAAATCTTGCCGTCACCGATCTTACCGGTGCGTGCAGCCTTGATGATGGCGTCCACGCAGCTGTCCACATCGTCGTTCTTAACCACCACTTCCACCTTGACTTTGGGCAAAAAGTCAACCACGTACTCGGCACCACGGTACAACTCGGTGTGGCCTTTTTGGCGGCCAAAGCCCTTGACTTCGGTCACCGTCAAGCCGGTCACGCCGCATTCGGCCAAAGCTTCGCGGACTTCTTCCAATTTAAAAGGTTTGATGACGGCGGTGATCTGCTTCATGTGAAAAGTCCTCAAAAATGGTGGTTGCCCGAATTCAGGCGCGGAATTTGTTGGTCATAGGATAACGCCAATCCTTGCCGAAACTGCGGTGGGTCACACGAATGCCCACCGGCGATTGGCGGCGTTTGTACTCGTTGAGCTTGATCAGGCGGGTCACTTTCTCCACATCGGCGCGCTCAAAGCCATCGGCAATGAGCGCTTCTACGCCTTCGTCGTTTTCCATGTACCGCTGAATGATCGCGTCCAACACCTCATAAGCGGGCAGGCTGTCCTGGTCTTTCTGGTCGGGGCGCAGCTCGGCGCTGGGTGGCCGGGTGATGATGCGCTCAGGGATAGGCTGGCTGCCGGTGCCATAGGGGTCGTTCAGGTTACGCCAGCGCGCCAGGTCAAACACACGGGTCTTGACCACGTCCTTGATGACCGCAAAACCGCCCGCCATGTCGCCATACAAGGTGCAGTAGCCCGTGGCCATCTCGCTCTTGTTACCGGTGGTTAGCACAATCGCCCCGGTCTTATTGGACAGCGCCATGAGCAGCGTGCCACGAATGCGGGCCTGGATGTTTTCTTCGGTCGTGTCTTCTTTGAGGCCCTCAAATTGAGCCGACATCGCCTGTTTGAAGCCATCAAACAGCGGTGCAATCGATATTTCGTCGTAGCGCACATTCAAGCGCTTGACCATGTCGCGAGAATCGATCCAGCTGATGTCCGCTGTGTAGGGTGAAGGCATCATCACCGCGTGGATTTTGTCGGCCCCGATCGCGTCCACCGCAATGGCCAACACCAGCGCCGAATCGATACCGCCCGACAGGCCCAAAATCGCACCCTTGAAACCGTTCTTGCCCAGGTAGTCGCGCACGCCAAGCACCAGCGCATCCCACAGCTCGGCATCGGCGCTGGCAAAAGGCACCAAGGCATTGGCCGCAGCGCTCAAGTCCACACCCGTGGCCGCAGCTTGTACCTGCACGGTCATGGCCGCTTCACGAAAGCCCTCAGACCGAGCTACCGCTAGGCCCTGAGCGTTCAAGGCAAAAGATCGGCCCTCAAAAATCACCTCATCTTGTCCACCGACCAGGTGCGCGTAAATCAGGGGCAAGCCGCAATCGGCCACGCGCTCGCGCATGCGCTGCTCACGCTCCGGGCCTTTGCCTGCATGGAAAGGTGAGGCGTTCAGCACCGCCAGCACCTGTGCGCCCGCGTCTCGCGCTAGGCGGGCCGGCTCGTCAAACCAGGCGTCTTCACAAATGAGCAAACCCACCCGCACGCCCTCGACCTCGAACACACCTACGCCATTGCCTGGCGTGAAGTAGCGCCGCTCGTCAAACACCTGGTAGTTGGGCAGCTCGCGCTTGTCGTAAGCGCAGACCACCTGCCCCTCGCAGAGCACGCTCGCGCGGTTGTGGCGGCGCGTGACGGCCACGCTGCGGGTGCGCAGGCCGCCGCCTTCGGGGTGGCCCACCACCACATTCAGACCTTTTAACCCAGCCAGTTCGCGGGCCACTGTTTTCAGGGCATCATCACAGGCGTCAATGAAGGCGGGGCGCAGCAACAAGTCTTCTGCCGCATAACCGCAAATTGACAGCTCGGGCGTCAGCACCAGGCGCGCTCCCTCGGCATGCGCAAGGGTGGCGAAGTCGATGATCTTACGGGCGTTGCCCGGCATGTCACCGACGACAAAGTTGAGCTGGGCCACACGAATTTGGAGAGTCATACAGGTGCTGGAAAATGTGAGCTTGAATTATGTCACCCGGGTGCAAGACGACCTGGGTGCCATCTCGCCTGAAGCCTGGGACAGCTTGCTCGCCCGGCAAGATGCGCCTTCACCCTTCATGCAGCATGCCTATTTGTCGGCCATGCAGACCAGCCAATCGGCCGCGCCCGAGACCGGCTGGACGCTGCAAGTCATCAGCCTGTGGCGCAGCACCGCACAAGGCGATGTGTTGGCCGCCGCCTGCCCGCTGTACATCAAGACCCATTCACGCGGCGAATACGTGTTTGACCACGCCTGGGCCGACGCCTTCCAGCGCCACGGCCTGGCTTATTACCCCAAAGCCCTTGTCGCGCCACCTTTTACGCCCGTGCCGGGCAGCCGCTTGCTGGCCGAATCTGACGCCGCTCGCCAAGCCTTGCTGGCCGCCTTGCTGGACATTTGCCAAACCAACAACATCCCCTCGCTGCACATTTTGTTTGCCAGCCCGCACGACCTGCAGGCCTGCGAACAAGTCGGGCTGCTGCAGCGCGACCAGGTGCAGTTCCACTGGCAAAACCAAGGCTGGCGAGACTTCGATGACTTTTTGGCCAGCCTGACGCAAGAAAAGCGCAAAAAAATCAGGCAAGAACGCCGTAAAGTGGCCGATGCGGGCGTGCACTTTCGCGCCGTGCGCGGCCCGGACATGACGGGTGAAGACTGGGCACTGCTGCTGCGCTGCTACCAGCAAACCTATTGGGAACATGGCAACCCGCCCTATCTGACCCCGGCGTTTTTTGAATCCATGCGGACCGATATGGCCGCCAACTGGCTGCTGTTTGTGGCTGAACACGAGTCACAGCCGATTGGCATCAGCCTGATCGGTCTCCACCTGAACCCACAAGGCCAGCCCGAAGTGGCCTACGGCCGCTATTGGGGGGCGCTCGCGCGGGTGGACTGCCTGCACTTTGAGGCTTGCTATTACCAGCCCATCGAATGGTGCATCGCCAACGGCGTCAAGCGCTTTGAGGGGGGCGCTCAAGGCGAACACAAAATGGCCCGTGCCCTGCTGCCCACGCCCACACACAGCGCCCACTGGCTGGCGCACCCAGAGTTTTCAGAAGCCGTGGCGCGGTTTCTGGAGCGGGAAAAAGCAGGGGTGGAGAATTATTTGGAAGCGCTACACCAGCACTCACCCTTGAAAAAAGCTCCATAAAAAAAGCCTGCCTGGCGCACACCGGGCAGGCGTTTTGGGGATTTCAAAAACCTCCATCGGAAGCCATTGAGTAGGCGTTCAGGCCTTCTTGTAGTTGGCGATGCCGTCCATCAGTTCTTTGGCGGCAGATTCGACGCCTTCCCAGCCCTTGACTTTGACCCACTTGCCTTTTTCGAGGTCTTTGTAGTGCTCAAAAAAGTGGGCGATTTGCTTGAGTTGCAACTCGTGCACATCGGACAGGGCCTTGATGTTGGCGTAAATGGGGAGAATTTTTTCGGTGGGTACGGCCAAAATCTTGCCGTCCATACCGCCTTCGTCTTCCATTAGCAAAATGCCAATGGCGCGGCAAGACACCACAACGCCTGGGGGCAACGGGAAGGGCGTCATGACCAACACGTCGACCGGGTCACCGTCACCGGCGATGGTCTGAGGCACATAGCCGTAGTTGGTGGGGTAGTGCATGGCAGTGCCCATGAAACGGTCCACGAACAAAGCGCCAGACTCTTTGTCCACTTCGTACTTCACTGGGTCCGAGTTCATCGGGATTTCGATGATGACGTTGAATGCATCGGGCACTTTGCTGCCGGGGGTGACTTTGTTCAGGGACATGGTGTCTGCTTTTGAAAGTTAAGAAGAAACGAAAAATCCTAGGGATTAACCCCGATTTTACTTTCACCGGGCTTTCGAAATCCAAGGTGATTTGGCTAAGCCCACAGCGCGGCCCCCCAACGGCGTTCGCACAGGGTACGCCTAGCGGGGCCAGCCCACACCCTGTCTCATGCGTGATTTCCAAGGCAGCGCCACGGCCGACAATCGCAGCATGCAACACAACTTCATTGCCAACCAATCCGTTCCAGCCTTGGCAGGGCAAACCATCGACGTACTGGACCCGTCTGACGGGCAGGTTTTCGATCAGATCCCGCGCAGCCAGGCGGCCGACATCGATGCCGCTGTTGTGGCAGCGCGAAGCGCCTTCAACGGCCCCTGGGGCAAGTTGAGCGCCATGGAGCGTGGTCGCTTGCTCATGAAGCTGTCGCAAAAGGTGAGCGAGCACGCTGCCGAACTGGCCGCGCTGGAGCAGCGCGATTGCGGCAAACCCACCAAACAAGCCACCGCCGACTCGGTGGCCTTGGCGCGTTACTTTGAGTTTTATGCGGGCTCTTGCGACAAGCTTCACGGCGAGACCCTGCCTTATCAAAACGGCTACAGCGTGCTGACCTGGCGCGAGCCGCATGGCGTGACGGGCCATGTGATTCCCTGGAACTACCCGATGCAGATTTTTGGCCGCAGTGTGGGCGGCGCTTTGGCCGCAGGCAATGCGTGCGTGGTCAAACCGGCCGAAGACGCCTGCCTGAGCCTGATCAGGGTGGCGCAGCTGGCTGCCGAGGTGGGCTTTCCGCCGGGGGCCATCAACATTGTCACCGGCTATGGCCACGAAGTGGGCGACGCGCTGGCGCGGCACCCGGGCATTGACCACATCAGTTTCACCGGCAGCCCCCGCGTGGGCACGCTGATCCAGCAGGTGGCGGCCGAGCGGCACTGCCCAGTGACGCTGGAGTTGGGCGGCAAGAGCCCTCAAATCATTTTTGACGACGCCGACCTGGACGCGGCCATTCCCGTCGTGGTCAACGCGATCGTGCAGAACTCGGGCCAGACCTGCAGCGCGGGCTCTCGCGTGCTGATCCAGCAAGGCCTATACGAACCCTTGCTCAAGCGCCTGGGCGAAGCCTTTGGCCGCTTGCAAGTGGGCTCGGCGGCCATGAACCTGGACTTGGGGCCTCTGATCCGCGCCAGCCAATTGGAGCGCGTCACCGGGTTTTTGGACCAAGCCCGCGCCGATGGCATTGCGGTGGTGGCCCAAGGGCAAATTGCGGCGGGCGTGCCTGCGGGCGGCTTTTACCAGGCCCCCACCTTGCTGCGCGATGTGCCGGTGATGCACCGCCTGGCGCAAGAGGAAGTGTTTGGCCCGGTGCTGTCGGCCATGTCTTTCAAAGGCGAAGACCAAGCGGTGGAATTGGCCAACGCCACCGAGTTTGGCCTGGTCGCAGGCATCTGGACGCGTGACGGTGGGCGGCAGTTCCGCATGGCCAAACGTGTTCGCAGCGGACAGGTGTTCATCAACAACTACGGCGCGGGCGGCGGTGTGGAACTGCCCTTTGGCGGCGTCAAATCGTCGGGCTACGGCCGCGAAAAAGGATTTGAAGCCCTGCTGGGTTTCACCACCCTCAAAACCGTGGCCATCCAACACGGCTGAAGTGCCCGCATTCGGGCTTGTGTTTCTTGACCATGCTGCCTGCTCGGCGTGACGGCTCGGGCACAATCAACCCCCATGTCTGAACGTGTCATTCCGCTGGTTGACCAGCGCCATCCCAGCTTGCCCTTGCCCCCGCTGCCTGCGGGGCATGACCTGAGCGCATTGCCGCTGGACGGACTGCGCCGCCCGCTGACCGATTTGCGCATCAGCGTGACCGACCGCTGCAACTTCAGGTGCAGTTACTGCATGCCCAAAGAAGTCTTTGACAAAGACTACGCCTACCTGCCTCAAAGCCATTTACTGAGCTTTGAGGAGATCACCCGCATCGCCAACGTGTTTGTGGGCCGGGGCGTGCGCAAAATTCGCTTAACGGGCGGTGAGCCCCTGCTGCGCAAGAACATCGAAATCCTGATCGAGCAATTGGCCGCGCTGCGCACGCCCGACGGCCAGCCGCTGGATTTGACACTGACCACCAACGGTTCGCTGCTGGCGCGCAAAGCACAAAGCCTCAAAGATGCCGGGCTGCAACGCGTGACGGTGAGTCTGGACGGGCTGGATGACGCTGTCTTTCGCCAAATGAACGATGTGGACTTTCCGGTGGCCGATGTGCTGGCCGGAATCGAAGCCGCGCAGGCTGCGGGCCTGGGGCCGATCAAGGTCAACATGGTGGTCAAGCGCGGCACCAACGAACACGAAATCTTGCCCATGGCGCGGCACTTCCAGGGCACGGGCATTGTGCTGCGCTTCATCGAATACATGGACGTAGGCGCGACGAACGGCTGGTGCATGGACGAGGTGCTGCCCAGTGCCGAGGTGGTGCGTCGCCTGCATGCCGAGCTACCGCTGGTGCAACTCGAGCCTGCCGCCCCAGGCGAGACCGCCGAGCGCTGGGGTTATGCCAACGCCCAAGGCGAACACGACCCGTCGCTGGGCGAAATCGGTGTGATCAGCAGCGTGACGCAGGCGTTTTGTGGCGACTGCAACCGCGCCCGTTTGTCCACCGAAGGGCGCTTGTATTTGTGCCTGTTTGCCAGCCAGGGCTACGACCTGCGTCAGCTGTTGCGTGACCCGCTGCAATCCGATCACGCACTGGCCCAAACGGTGGACGCCATCTGGCGCGGGCGGACTGACCAATATTCGGTGCTGCGCAGCCTGCGCGACCCCGACACCGCCAGCGGCCCCGGCCGCCGGGTGGAAATGAGCTACATCGGAGGCTGAACGCCATGAACCCCCATACCCAAAACGCACCGGGCATCACTGGCCTCATCCTCGCAGGTGGGCGCGGCTCGCGCATGGGCGGCACCGACAAAGGTTTGCAAAACTTCCACGGCTTGCCTTTGGCCTTGCAAACCTTGATGCGCTTGCAGATACAAAGCCTGCCGCTGCAAGAAGTGATGATCAATGCCAATCGCAACTTGGCCGCCTATGAATCACTGGGAGTGGCCGTTTGGCCTGACAGCATCGATGGTTTTGCAGGTCCTTTGGCGGGTTTTTTGACGGGCCTTGAACGCTGCGAAACCCCTCTGTTGCTCACCGTGCCTTGCGACTCGCCATTGTTTCCGCTCGATTTGGTGGAGCGCCTGGAGCAAGCGCTGCACGACCAAGACGCCGACATGGCCATGGCCGCAGCCCCCGAAGCCGATGGCACAGTGCGCCCCCAACCGGTGTTTTGCTTGCTCAAGCTGGATTTGCTTGAAAGTCTGGTCAAGTTCACCCAAAGCGGCGGCCGCAAAATTGATGCTTGGACCGCTCAACACCGCTGCGCGATCGTGCCCTTTGACTTGCCTGGCGACAGCCCGCATGCTTTTTCCAACGCCAACACCTTGGCTGAATTGCAGCAACTCGAATCCCTTTGAACCAAGCCGCACGGCAGCACCGTCCCCCATTGCCCATGCCATTGCCATGACCACCCCAGCCCCGTCCATTGATCAAATCGCCGAACGACTGCAAGGCTACGACCCACAAGCCTTGTCAGCCAGCCAGGTCAACGCTTTTTTGGCCCAGCTGGTTCAGCCCGTGCGCGGACAAGAAAGCGTGCCGCTGATGCAGGCGCACGGCCGGATCCTGGCCCAAAACGTGGTCTCGCCGATCAGCGTGCCGCCGCACGACAACTCGGCCATGGACGGCTTCGCCCTGCGAGGCGCTGAACTTCTGAGCGACCGCCCCACCCCACTCAAAGTGGTAGGAACAGCATTTGCAGGCGCCGCTTGGCAAGGCACGGTGCAAGCGGGTGAGTGCGTGCGCATCATGACCGGGGCCATCATGCCCACAGGCCTCAACACCGTGGCACCGCAAGAACTGGTGAAGCTTGACGGTGACACCGTGCACATCCCACCCGGACTGCTGCAAGCGGGCGACAACCGCCGCCTGCTGGGCGAAGACCTGCTGGCCGGTCAACCCGCGTTGCACGCCGGGATGCGACTGACCCCTGCTGCCTGCGGCCTGTTGGCCAGCTTGGGACTGCCCAGCGTCACCGTTTGGCGCAGGCCCAAGGTGGCTTACTTCTCAACCGGCGACGAAATCCTGAGCCTGGGTCAAGCGCCGCGAGAAGGCGCGGTGTACGACAGCAACCGCTACACCGTGGCGGGCTTGGTGCAGGCGCTGGGCTGCGAGTTGATTGACATGGGCGTTGTGCGCGACGATCCGGCTGCGCTGGAGCAAGCCTTTGTGGACGCGGCTGCGCAGGCCGACGCCATCATCACCAGCGGCGGTGTGAGCGTGGGAGAAGCCGACCACACCAAGGCCATGATGAAAAAACTCGGCGATGTGGCGTTTTGGCGCATCGCCATGCGTCCTGGCCGCCCCATGGCGGTGGGCCGCATCACCCAAGGTGAGCGCTCGGCCGTGCTGTTTGGCCTGCCGGGCAACCCGGTGGCGGTGATGGTGACTTTTGCCGCCTTTGTGCGCCCTGCCCTGCAGCAGCTCATGGGCTGGCAAGCGCCTGCCTTGCCCCTGCTCAAAGCCAAAAGCCTTGAGGCGCTGCGCAAAAAACCCGGCCGCACCGAATACCAGCGCGGCATCGTCAACACCAACGCAGTGGGCGAGTTGCAAGTCAGCATCACCGGCAACCAGGGCTCTGGCGTTCTCAGTTCCATGGTGCAAGCCAACGGCCTCATCGTGCTGGGCCACGCCCAAGGCAACGTGGCCGTGGGTGACGAGGTGGAGGTGATGATGTTTGATGGGCACCTGTGAACTTGTGGGCCTCAAGGACATTAAAAAAAGCGGCCTAGGCCGCTTTTTTTGATTCCGCAAGGATGTGCCGATGACAGACCAGAAAATTCAGTGCGCTGCCGATTCTTGGGGAGAATCGTGCGCGACCGATTTGTTGGGGCCTGGCACCGACTTGCGCGCCAACAACGAGTACATGGTGGGCACCACAAAAATGGCCAAAACCGTTCCCAAGCTCATACCGCCCACAATCACCCAACCGATTTGAGTGCGGCTCTCGGCACCCGCACCGGTGGCCAGCGCCAGCGGCACGGCACCCAGCACCATGGCGCCAGTGGTCATCAAGATGGGCCGCAGCCGCTGGGCAGATGCCTTGATCAAAGCCGCTTGCATGGCCATGCCCTGCTCGCGCAACTGGTTGGTGAACTCCACAATCAAAATGCCGTGCTTGGTGATCAAACCCACCAGGGTGATCAGGCCGATTTGGGAATACACATTGAGCGAGCCGCCCGTGTACTTGAGCGCCAGCAGGGCACCGATCATGGACAAGGGCACCGACAGCATGATCACAAAAGGATCAATGAAGCTCTCAAACTGCGCAGCCAACACCAAAAAGATGAACAGCAGCGCCAAGATAAACACAATCACCAAGGCACCTTGCGAGTTCTTGAACTCGCGAGAGGTGCCGTTCAACTCGGTGGTATAGCCCGGTTTGAGGACCTTGGCCGCGGCGGCATCCATGAAGGTCAGCGCCTCGCCCAGGGAATAATCCGGCGAGAGGTTGGCCGTGATGGTCACCGAGCGCCGCTGACCAAAATGGTTCAACTCACGCGGGGCCACACTTTCGCGCACTTTGACCAAGCTGGACAAGGGCACCATGGTGTCGTTGCGGCCCCGCACCTGAATCACATCGATGTCATCGGGCGTGTTGCGGGCCGAAGGCAGGGTTTGCACAATCACGTCGTACTGTTCGGCATCGCGCTTGTAACGCGTGACGACACGGCCTCCAAGCATGGTTTCAATGGTTCGAGCCACCACATCCACACTCACGCCCAACTCGGCGGCCTTGGTGCGGTCCACCTCGACACGCAGCTCCGGCTTGTTCAGGCGCAAGTCCACATCGGGCGACAAGATACCAGGGTTTTTGGCAACTTCATCCATCAACTGACGAGCGATCGCATTCAAATTCTGGTAACTGTCCGAGGTCTGAATCACAAAGTTGAGGGGTCGTTCGCGAAAGCCCTGACCCAAAGAAGGCGGTGTGATGGGGAACGCATTGATCCCCGGCAGGCCGTTGAACTTGGCACCCAACTCGCGTGCGATTTCGAGCGTGGTGCGTTGGCGTTCGTCCCAGTCCACAGCGCGGTACACCACGGTGCCTTGGCCCACGGTGGGATTGCCCAAGTTGGCAAAAATCCGGTCAAACTCTGGATACGCTTGGCCCATCTTTTCGAGCGATTTGGCGTAACGATCGGTGTACTCCAAGGTCGAGCCATCTGGGGCGTTGATGGTGGCCAAAATCGTCCCTCGGTCCTCCAAGGGGGACAGCTCTTGCTTCATCGTCGGGTAAATCAAGCCAATGCCAACACCCGAGGCCAACATGACCAACACCACCACCCAACGTGCACGGCTCAAAATCAGGGTCAGCAGACGCTCATAACCGAAGGACAGGCCGGTGAGCCACTTTTCCATCGAACGGTCGAACCAGCCAGGGTTGGGGTTGTGCCTGAGAAATTTGGAACTGAGCATGGGCGCCAAGGTCAACGCCACAAAACCCGAAACCAACACAGCACCCGCCAAAGCCAGCGCAAACTCGCCAAACAACTTGCCAGTGCGTCCCGGCGTGAAAGCCAGAGGGGCGAACACAGCCGCCAAGGTCAGGGTCATGGCAATGACGGCAAAGCTGATTTCACGCACACCTTTTATGGCAGCAGAAAACGGGTCCAAGCCTTCTTCAATGTGCCGGTAAATGTTTTCCAGCACCACAATCGCGTCGTCCACCACCAAACCAATGGCCAAAACCAGCGCCAGCAAGGTCAAAGTGTTGATGGTGAAACCTGCCAAAGCCATCATGGCAAAAGCGCCAATCAAACTGACGGGGATGGTGATGATCGGAATGATCGAGGCACGGAAGGTGCGCAAAAAAACAAAAATCACCAGAGCCACCAAGACCACGGCTTCCACAATGGTGTTGAAAACGCTTTTGATCGACCGGTCAATGAACACCGAGTTGTCGTTGGCGATGTTGATGACCATGTCGCCCGGCAAGTCCGCCTTGAGCTTGGGAATCATCTCGCGCACGCCTGCCGACAACTCCAGGGGGTTGGCAGTGGCTTGCCGGATGACACCCGCAGAGATGGCCGATTGACCATTCAAACGAACGGTACTGCGGTCGCTGGCCGCGCCTTCGCGAACTTGGGCCACATCCCGCAGCTTGACCGAAAATCCGTTGACGTTTCGGATCACGATGTCACCAAATTGCCCTGCCCGGTTCAAATCGGTTTGCGCAGAAACGCTGAATTCACGGGTTGAGGATTCGATGCGTCCAGCTGGCAGCTCCAGGTTGTTTCGTCTTATGGCGTCTTCCACATCCTGTGGCGTCAATTTATAGGACGACAGGCGCGCATGGTCCAAAGACACCAGCATGGCGTATTTGCGCTCACCAAAAATGCGCACATCGGCCACGCCGGTCACGGTTTGCAAGCGCGGCTTGACCACCCGGTTGACCAAATCGTTGATCTGCAAAGCGTCCAGCGTGTCGCTGGAAAATGCCAACCAGATGACGGGGAACGCGTCTGCCTCGACTTTGGCGATGACGGGCTCTTCCACTGTTTGAGGCAAACGGTTGCGTACACGTGCCGTGCGGTCACGCACTTCAGCAGCGGCCGTGTCGGCGTCTTTTTCGAGGCGAAAACGCACGGTGATTTGCGACTGTTCGGCTCGGCTGATGGAGGTGATGACGTCCACCGCGTCGATGCCAGCAATCGAATCTTCAAGGGGCTTGGTGACCTGGGATTCGACCACCTCCGCAGAAGCGCCGACATACCGGGTCGTGACCGTGACGGTGGGCTCGTCGATCTTGGGGTATTCGCGCAGCGACAGGCTTTTGAAGCTGACCGCGCCAATCAACACAATCAACATCGACATGACCACGGCCAAGACTGGCCGCCGGATGGAAACTTCAGCGAGTTGCATCTGCGCCCCTCAGGCAAGGGTTCGGACCCGCCATGTCGGCGTTCTTGCCAGGACCTTGACCAGGCTTGCCAGCACCCCCTGGGCGTTGCCCCATTGGGCCTGCACCAGGGCCTGCACCAGGGCCTGTGCCTGGACGTGGGCCTTGAGCACCCGCGGCTGCTGGGGCAGCACCCGGACCACCTGCACCGGGCGGACCACCTGCGGGTCTGCCCCCACCGGGCTGAGACAAGTCAACCACCCGAACCACCGTGCCATCTTTTTGCAAACGCTGGTGACCGGCAGTCACCACGGTGTCTCCGGCCGACAAACCTTCGAGGATTTCAACCTTGCCGGGCAAACGCAAACCCACTTTGACCGCGATCCGCTCCGACACTTTGACATCGGGCTTGTCGCCAGGAACGATCTTGACCACAAAGGTGCGACCACCCTGCGGAATGATGGCTTCTTCCGGAATGACCAGGGCATTTTCCCGAGAACCGAACACCGCATTGACGCGAGCAAACATGCCCGGGCGCAACTGCTGCTGGCGGTTGTCAATACAACCGCGCACACCCACCGAGCGTCCATTGGCGTCGATCAAAGGGTCCACCGCCTGAATGATGGCGCTGAAAGGCCTGCCTGGCAGGGCATCAACGGAGAGCTGGGCCTTTTGACCGGCACGGATTTTGGCCTGAAAACGCTCGGGGAGTCTGAAATCGAGCAACACGGCATCGATGTCCTCGACGTTGACCATGTCCGCGCCGTCTTTCAGGTAATCGCCCACGTTGATTTGTTTGAGGCCGGTGATGCCATCAAAAGGTGCGAGCACCTGCAAGCGCTGCAAAGTGGCTTGCGCCAAAGAGAGCTTGGCGCGCGAGACCTCTAGCCCTGCGCTGCTCTCGTCCAAAGACCGTTGGCTGATGAAATTTTGCGCCACCAACTCCTGGTTGCGTTTGTGGTTGGCCTCGGCGATCGACAGCTCTGCGCGAGCCTGGGCCAGTTGGGCCTGCGGCAGCTGGTCGTCAAACTGCACCATCAACTGGCCTTTGCGAACCCGTTGACCATCGTTGAAGAAAATTTGTTTGACGCGTCCGCCGACCTCTGGGCGCAGCATCACCCCTTGCCTTGAACGCAAACTGCCCACGGCTTGGGTCTCGTCCACCAAGGTCATGCTCTCGACCTTGGCCACCTCCACCGAAGTGGGGCGTGCGGGTCCCCCACCTGCCGCAGGCCCTGCACCCGGAGGAGCGGACGCAGACGCTTTCTTTCCAGCTTCAGCATCAGGGGCCTTGTTTTGCCACCACCAAGCTGCACCAGACGCCATGGCAATGCCCAAAATTGCCAAAACTGTGTATTTCTTTTTGTAAGCCATTCGAATCTCTCTCAAATTGCGTGCTGCAAGACCGTGCCAATGTAACAGTGCAAAGGCAATTTCCCTACTGGCAGTGGGGGATGTTGGACTCAATAGAGGGGCCGGGCGGCGCCAACCGGCCTGCGGCTTAGACCGTGCTAAAGCGCCCCAAAGCCTTGTCTACCCCTTGATTGGCCAAGGCGTCGGCCCGCTCATTGCCAGGATCACCGTTGTGGCCTTTGACCCAGCGCCAATCGATGCGGTGTCCCGAAGACGACACCACAGCGTCGAGTTTTTGCCACAGATCGGCATTTTTGACCGGTTGCTTGGCTGCGGTGCGCCAGCCCCGCGCTTTCCAACCGTGTATCCACTCGGTAATGCCTTTGCGCACGTATTCGCTGTCCAAGTAGAGCGTGACTTGACAAGGCCGCTTGAGAGCGGACAGGCCTTCAATGACCGCCATCATTTCCATCCGGTTGTTGGTGGTGTTCAGCTCACCGCCAAATAACTCTTGAACATGCTGGCCCGATTGAAGCCGAACCCCCCATCCCCCAGGGCCGGGATTGCCTTTGCAAGCGCCATCGGTGTGAATCTCAACGGAGGTCAATGCGGTCTTTCTCGGTCAAAGGTCGGCTGACCAGGGTGTCGGAACGCGCAACAGGCGCGGTCGCAACAGCGGGCGATCGTACCGTGCGCCAAGCCTTTGCAGGCAAAAGTCGTCCTGCAGGCACGCGCTTGGTGGCCAATAAAAGGTAGACCCCACCAAAAATGGGCCACCAGCGCTCGCCTACCGTTTCCATCCAACGCCATCGATGCATCCAAGCCTCGGTGGCCAATGCCGGTGTCCACCCCCCAAAACGGCTGACTTGCACTTCAAACCCCAACAAACGCAGCCAGTCGCGCATGCGCCGGTATCCGATGAGGGGCTGCGCCGTGTTGGACAAGATGCGGCGTTGGCCACCCCGCGTTTGACGCCACCCCCAAGCACTCATGGGGTTCAAGCCCGTGATCAACAGTTGCCCCTCGGGAATCAACACCCGCTCGACTTCACGCAAACAGGCATGCGGGTCGGCCGAGCGCTCCAGCGTGTGGGGCAAAACCACCAGATCCAGACTATCGGCCTGCCAAGGCCAGGAGCGGCTGTCCAACCAAACATCGGGGTTGAACCCTGCTGGGGCTGCGCCCGGCCATTCGAACTCCGCGCACGCTTGCCAGCGGTGGGGCATGCGATTTTGGCGCAAGGCTTGCAGCTCGGGCCAGCCCAACTGCACCGCGTGGTAGCCAAAAACGTCGGCCAACAACTGGTCGGCTTGGGTTTGCTCCCAGGCCAACAAGCGCGAAGCCACCGGCTGACCCAAAGAGGCCAACCAAGCGGTCGTGGGGTCTTGGCTTTCTATAATGAAAGGCTCCATGAAACTCATAGCTCTGCCCGCTTTCGCAGACAACTACATTTGGTTGTTGCACAAAGACCGACATGCCTTGGTTGTCGATCCCGGCGACAGCGCGCCTGTTCTGGCCTGGATGCAAGAACATCCGGGAGTGGAATTGGACACGATTCTAGTCACGCACCACCATGCCGACCACACAGGCGGCTTGGAAGCACTGGTGGCACAAACGAGAGCACGCGTGCTCGGCCCGGCTATGGAAAAAATGCCGGTGGCCTCGCAAGGCCTTCAGCAAGGGGACCGCTTCGATTGGCATGGCTTGGATTTTGACACGCTGGAGGTGCCTGGACACACCTTGGGACACCTTGCTTTTTGGGCCCAGCCTCAAACCCAAGACCCGGTCCTTTTTTGTGGTGACACCTTGTTTTCGGGGGGATGCGGTCGCTTGTTTGAAGGCACGCCCGCCCAAATGTTGGACTCACTTGACCGTTTGGCGGCGTTGCCGGGCGACACCCGGGTGTGCTGCGCCCACGAATACACCTTGTCCAATCTGCGTTTTGCGCTTGCGGTCGAACCCGAAAACGCCGCATTGCAATCTCATTTTTCGTGGTGCACAAGGCAACGCGAACAAGGCTTGCCCACACTGCCGGTGGCTCTGCAAACCGAACGTGCCATCAACCCTTTCTTGCGCAGCCGTGTGCCTGCGGTAGCCGCTGCCGTGCACCAACAAGACCCTCTGGCTGTGGACGATGTGACCACCTTTGCGGCCCTGCGCCAATGGAAAAATATTTTTCGATGAACTTGTTTTCTTTCTCTCTGGCCAACATTCCCCGATTCCACGGGAGCTTGCTGTTGGCTTTGATCCTCAGCGGTTGTGCAAGCACCACGCCGGCACCGACAGTTGACCGTGCGCCAATTCAGCCCGCACCCGTAGCCGCAACGGTTGAGCAAGTCCCTTCTGCCCCCACTCCGCCTGTTTTGGCACCATCGTCAGCTGCCGCTGTTGCGACACCATCAGACCGAGAGGTCGATCTGAAAGTCAATGCCCTGATGGGCCTACAGGCGCAAACCGACATTTGGGAGCGGATCCGCATGGGTTTTGCCATGCCCGATTTGGACAACGATCTGGTGCGCAACCGCGAAGTTTGGTACGCCAGTCGGCCAGATTATTTTTTGCGCATGACCGAGCGCTCTAGACCCTATATTTTTCACATCGTTGAAGAGCTAGAACGCCGCAAAATGCCCACGGAGCTGGCACTCCTCCCCTTCATCGAGTCGGCCTTCAATCCCCAGGCCGTCTCCAGTGCCAAAGCCGCAGGCATGTGGCAGTTCATGCCGGCTACAGGCAAATACTTCGACCTCAAACAAAATCTGTTCCGAGACGAGCGCCGTGATGTGCTGGAGTCCACCCGCGCTGCGCTGGATTATTTGCAGAAGCTCTACAACATGTTCGGCGACTGGCACTTGGCACTGGCGGCTTACAACTGGGGCGAAGGCAGTGTGGGCCGCGCACTGGCCCGCAACCGGGCCCAAGGCAAACCCTTGACCTACAGCGACTTGCGCATGCCCGACGAAACGCGGTTTTATGTGCCCAAGCTGCAAGCGGTGAAAAACATCATTGCCCAACCTGAGGCGTTTAAAACCGTCTTGCCTCTGATTCAAAACCACCCTTTTTTCAAGAGTGTCCCGATCGACAAAGACATTGATGTGGAGATGGCCGCCAAACTGGCCAACGTCAGCTTGAAAGACTTCAAGGCACTCAACCCGGCCATGAACCGCCCCGTGATTTTGGCGGCAGGCACCCCCCAAATCTTGCTGCCTTGGGACAACGCCACCGTGTTTGAGAACAACCTGCAATCGCGTGCGAACACCCGCTTATCGTCTTGGACAGCTTGGTTGGCGCCTCGCACCATGAAGGCCGAAGATGTCGCCAAAGAGGTGGGCATGTCTGCCGAACAGCTGCGTGCAGTCAATGGTATTCCGCCCCGCATGCTGGTCAAGGCGGGCTCCACCTTGCTGGTGCATCGTCCCCACCAAAAGGAAAACAATGTCGCCGAACATCTGGCCGACAACGGGCACTTGCTGCTGGCACCTGAGGTAGTACTTCGCAAAGTGTTCATCTCTGCGCGTCAAGGCGACACTTTGGCCTTGTTGGCGGCACGCCATGGTGTGACCGCCGCCAACTTGGCCACTTGGAACGACCTGAAACCCAACGTCAAGTTGACTGCGGGCAAGAAACTGGCCGTGCTGGTGCCTTCTAAAGAAACCAAGCGTTTGAGCAAAACAGTCCCGGCTTCGGGCAAAGGGAAAAAACCGAGTTCCACCCAAGCCAAAAGCGTTGCGAAACCCGCCGCCAAACCTGCTCCAAAATCAACTCAACGCACGGCCCAGCGCTGAGCCGACCGGTAAAGCTGGATCGACTTAGCCCCCCATGCGCACCCTGAGCCGCTGGGAATTTTGAGCGCTGCTCGCGAAAATATTGGTAAAAGTACGATCGGGCCAAATCCGTGTTTGAGCATTGACGCCCTTTAAACCCGCGTGCACTTGCCAAGCGCGCTGAACCTCCGGGCCTCGAATCAGGCCATCCACCGCGTAAGACTCACGCAATTTTTCAAAGGCGCCCAAATAAGCGGCGCGGTCCCATGACCAATGACTGGGTGGCACGGTCTTTAAAATGTCCGTGAGTCCGGCAGAGGGTAGCCACTTCAGGGCCAAAACCACCGCATCTGTCAAAGCTTGCACACGCTCGGGTTGGCGCTGCAAAAAGTCCGCGTGTGAAAAAAGACTGGCTCCCGGCACAGCACCACCCATGACTTGCCGTGTGCCTGCAAGGGTTCGCGTTTCAGCCAACAAACGGATGTCATTTTTTTGCTCCAACCAGTGCATGATGGGATCGGGATTGCACAAAGCGTCGATACTCCCGGCACGCAAGGCATCCAACACCCCCGTCGATGAACCGACCTCTACAAACACGACCTCATCGACTGACAGCCCGTGACGTCTGAGCCACTGGCAAGCCATCCAGTGGGTGGTGGAGTCGAGCGCCGATATGCCCAAACGCGCACCACGCATATCGGCAAAGGATTGCCAAGATCTGCCGCCTCGGGTGCTTCCGCCCAAACTGACTTGTGGGGTTCGGCACATTTGAACAAAACTCATGAACGGCTGGCCTTTTTGATGCAAGCCAAACAAATGTTCATACGCACCCGCCATCACATCGGCTTGGCCAGCCAACACAGTTTGCAAAGCTTGGGCCCCAGATTCATGCGGTAGCCATTCGACCTGAATGCCCATCAAGCGAAAGAACCCCATGTGTTCAGCCACCGTCAATGGCAAGTGATACAGGCTTTGGTTCGCAGCCAACGCCAGCTTGATGCGGGTCAAGGGTCGAGAAGACTCAGATGGCATCGCCGACAGGCACGGCACCGCTGTCAGCGAGCCCATGGCCGCCAACAACAGTGAACGACGCGTGCGATGCTCTGGCGACACCTGTGATGCTCCTGAAGTAAGTCCATTGAGCATAGGCAAACGCGATTAATTTGCCATCGGGAATGTTCCCAAGCGGGTTTTTACGGAGCCCCGGAAATGACGTGTCCAGTCTTGCCGCCAGACGGCCCATGCGCACTGAGCTGGCTTACAGCCCTGGTGTTGGTTCAGCGCCGGTCGACCAACGCGTGGGCGATGGTACCCAAGTCCACGTATTCCAGTTCGCTGCCTGCAGGCACACCCCGGGCCAGGCGCGTCACGCGCAAGCCTTGCTGACGGATCATTTCAGAGATCACATGGGCAGTGGCCTCACCTTCTGCGGTGAAGTTGGTGGCCAAGATCACCTCGGTCAGCACGCCATCGCCTACACGTTGCTTGAGCTTGGCCAAGCCAATGTCATGTGGGCCGATGCCGTCGAGCGGGCTGAGCTTACCCATCAGAACAAAGTAAAGGCCGCGATAAGTGCCTGTGCGCTCAATGGCAGATTGATCAGCGGGCGTTTCGATCACACACAGCTGGGTGCGGTCACGGGTGTCGTCCAAGCAGGTGTCGCACAGCTCAGCCTCGGTGAAGGTGTGGCAACACGCACAGTGGCGAATTTTTTGCACCGCATTGTCCAGTGCCGCAGCCAATTGCCGCGCCGTGGCCCGGTCTTTTTGCAGCAGCTGAAAAGCCATGCGTTGGGCCGACTTGATGCCTACCCCCGGCAAGCCCTTGAGGGCCTGCACCAGTGTGGCAAGGGCGTGGGTGTCGGCCATGTTCAGGCGATCAGAAAGGCAGCTTCATGCCAGGTGGCAAACCGGCGGTGAGCTTGCCCATTTTTTGCTGCGAGACCTCTTCGGCCATGCGCACTGCGTCGTTGAAAGCCGCAGCCACCAAGTCTTCCAGCATGTCCTTGTCATCGGCCAGCAAGCTGGGGTCGATCGTCACGCGGCGCACGCTGTGCTTGCAGGTCATGAGCACCTTGACCATGCCGGAGCCGGCTTGGCCTTCGACCTCAACAAAAGCCAGCTCATCTTGGGCTTTTTTCAAGTTGTCTTGCATGGCTTGGGCTTGTTTCATCAAGCCTGCGAGTTGTCCTTTGTTGAACATGGGGTTTCCTTTGATTTGGATTGGGAAAAAAGGTTAAAAATCAGATCAATTGGATGCTGCCAGGCACAATTTTGGCCCCGAAATCACGCACCATGGCTTGCACCATTGGGTCGCTTTCAATCAGCGCCTTGGCGGCCAGCATTTGCTCCGCGGCTTTGTCAGCCAAGCGCCGGGCGGGGCTGTCGGTCACGGGACCTATTTCGATGCCGAGCTGAACATGTCCATGGCCTGCGGCCTGCAAAGCAATTTGCAAACGCTCACGACTGGCGGCATGGTTCAGGGTCTCGCGTTCCACACGCAGCTGCCAATGACCCGCGTCCCGGCCCAACAGTTGGGACTGCAAGGCCAGTTCGCGCACCAAGGCGGTGATGGCTTCTTGGCCCATCAGGCCTTGCACCACTTCGAACCATACATCGCCTTCGGGGGTGGCCTGCACAGCCGAGGGTACAGACAGCGTAGGCACATCGGCGCGCATCGAGGGCATGACTTCACGCACGGGCAAAGACCGTAAACCGAGCGCTGCATGGGGCACCTGTGGCACAGGTGCATTTTGGAGAGGCGCGGCCACTTGGAGGGTCTGGGCATCGGCATAGTCGGTGGTGTCGGGCCAGTCCTCCCAAGGGGGCGACTCGGCCTTGGCCTGCTCTGGCTCAGGCGGCACGGGTTGAAGCCGACTGATGACAGGTACGGTATTTGGCGCTGACACCAGCGGCGTAGCCACCGGCACAACCTTGGGTGGCTTCACCTCAATGGTTGGGGGTGCTACTGGCGCCGCGGGTCGGGTAGGCTCAGGGGTGACCCGGGGGCTGGTCAGCGGGCTTTTTTTTTCCGCCAATCCCGCTTGGGGCTTGAAAGCCAACAAACGCAACAGCACCATGGTCAGGGCAGCGTATTCATCCGGGGCCAAGCCCAGCTCGGTGCGTCCGTGCAGGCAAAGGCTGTAAAGCAATTGGGTTTCTTCGGCAGGCATGGCTTGTGCCAAATCGGCCAAGCCCTGGGTGTCGGGGTCATCACCGTCTTGCGCCATGCTGGGCACCATCTGCATCACGGCCATGCGCTGCAGCAGCGTGGCCATGTCTTCGAGCGTGGCCGCGGCCGACACCCCTTGCAGACGCAGGGCATTGACCTGGTTCACCACCGCTGCGCCGTCAGCCTCTGTCAGGGCATGGATCATGTGCAACACATGACTGCGGTCCACACTGCCCAGCATCTGGCGAACACCCGCTTCCAGCACCAAACCATTACCAAAAGCAATGGCCTGGTCGGTCAGGCTCAGGGCGTCGCGCATGGAGCCGCGTGCGGCGCGGGCGAGGAGGCGTAAAGCCAAGGGTTCCGCCGTTAATTGCTCAGCGGCCAAAACTTGTGTCAGGTGCTCAAACACCGTCTCCGGTGCCATGGGCCGAAGGTTGAACTGCAAGCAACGCGAGAGCACCGTCACAGGTACTTTTTGCGGATCGGTCGTGGCCAGCACGAACTTCAAATACTCGGGGGGTTCTTCGAGGGTCTTCAACATCGCATTGAAAGCGGTGTTGGTCAGCATGTGCACCTCGTCGATCATGAAGACCTTGAAGCGCCCTTGCACAGGCTTGTAAACCGCCTGCTCCAGCAGGCTTTGCACCTCGTCCACGCCCCGGTTAGAGGCCGCATCGAGTTCGGTGTAGTCCACAAAGCGCCCTGCATCGATGTCGCGGCAAGCTTGGCAAACACCGCAGGGCTCGGCAGTGATGCCACCCTGCCCGTCCACGCCCTGGCAGTTGAGCGACTTGGCCAAAATACGCGATACGGTCGTTTTGCCAACACCACGGGTGCCGGTGAACAAATAGGCATGGTGCAAACGTTGCTGGACCAAAGCGTTGGTCAAGGCCTGAACCACATGCTCCTGCCCCACCATTTCGGTGAAATTGCGAGGGCGGTATTTGCGCGCAAGAACGAGGTAAGACATGGGGCTTGATTCTATCGGGCTCCGCAAGCCGGCCCGGCTGAATGGGTCTGGATCTCTTTGCGCCCCATGGCGAGCCATGACGCGGCTCAAAGAAAGAGAGAACAGCCAGAGAGAAATACAGACTTTGGCGTTGGTGCAAGCCCAAGCTCGCCTACAATTGAACCCGACGGGCCTTCCCGCATGGTGAAGCGGCCAACCGGGTCAGGTGGGGAACCAAGCAGCCCTAACTGTGAATCCAGTGCCGGGGTCAAGGCTCGTCACCTTTTTTGTCGTTCAAGACCTGCGCCCAGGCCTTCCTTCTGTAACGACCCAACCCTCCGCACGCTCTGGCCGTGCAAGGGTTTTCCACCATCCCCTCAAGCCAAACGACGCCCCAAAGTGGCGAAAGAGCGCTTTTTGTCGTTGTTGACGCCGATGCGGGGAGCGGCTGTGCGAACAGCGCTGGTCAACATGTCTGCCACCAACACATCTGCACGGGCGTGAGGGCCGTGCCGGTCGGTTTCGAAAGCCAAACGGGTGGTATTGGCCATTTGGGCCACGAAATTTTGCGGGTAATCCCTGACGGAAAATCCACGCAGCGTCATGACTTTCATGAATGCGTTGGCGGCCTCTTCGATGGCACGCTGGTATTCTTGGCTGGCTTCTGGCGTCATGTCGACCTCTTGGGTTGGATTGAATGTTTGACCCATCCTCAACGCAGCAGTTCAGGCGTTCGATGACACGACATGTGTGAAATTGTTACAAATTTGTCAAAATACTTTGACCCGCCCGCCATCCGCTGGCCAAACTGGCCGTCAACAAGTAGCCCCCCGTCGGAGCTTCCCAATCCAACATTTCCCCTGCGCAGTAAACGCCCGGGCGGCTTAAGACCATCAATTCAGGGGTTAAAGCTTCCAAAGCGACACCTCCCGCCGTGCTGATCGCCTCCGCTATGGGACGCGCTTGTTTCAAAGGCAGCTTTAAACTTTTCAGCAACAAGGCCAACGCGTGTGGATCGGCCAACTGTTCTGCAGAACACAGCTCATGCACCAAACCCATCTTGACGCCGTCGATCCCCAGGCGACTCTTCAAATGGCTGGACAGGCTCCTGCTGCCTCGCGGCCAGCAAACCCCGGACAAGACTTGCTCGGGGGTTTTGTGGGGGAGTAAATCCAGCACCAGATGGGCTGCGCCTCGGTTCAAGTCTTCGCGCAAATGTGCGCCCGCAGCGTAAATCAGGCTGCCCTCCACACCCGTGTCGGTGACGACAAACTCACCTTGCCTGGAAAACCTGGGCGGTACATCCATGGCTTGATCGGGGCCCGCATCCACCCGCAAAACCACAGATTTCACAGGGTGGCCCGAAAACTTGGTTCTGAAAAAATCAGTCCAACCCATGCCCTCACGGCCCAGCACATCGAAACCACAATTGGCCGCTTGCAAGGGCACCACGGCCACCCCTTGTTCAGCCAAAACCGGGACCCAAGCACCATCGGAGCCCAAATGCGGCCAACTGGCGCCCCCCAAAGCCAACAAAGTGGCTTGGGCTTGAACGCGTTGAAAGCCTGTTGGGCCAGTGGGTTCAAACACCAATTGTTGACCTGCCCAACCTCGCCAGCGATGCCGCATGTGAAATTGCACGGGCACCCCTGCTGCCGGGTGCCGCAGGCGGTGCAGCCAAGCCCTGAGCAGGGGCGCCGCTTTCATCTCTTGAGGAAATACACGGCCAGAGGTGCCCACAAAAGTCTGGACACCCAAAGATTCAGACCAATCCCGAATTGCCTGCGCATCCATGTCGTCTAACCAGGTACCCACTTGCGATTGGCGTTGACCAAAACGCGTCCGAAACAGATCGCCGGGCTCTGAATGCGTCAGGTTCAATCCGCCCTTACCGGCCAACAAAAATTTGCGCCCCACCGAAGGCATGGCATCAAACAGATGCACCGAAACCCCTGCCTGAGACAAGACCTCGGCGGCCATCAGTCCTGCGGGTCCACCCCCCACAATGGCCACATCCACCTGCAGCAAGGGGGCCCCCACATCATCGGGGGTCAAACTTAAAAGGGTCATGGGTCTGCAACTTGTCCACCACATTCAAAGGAACGAACGCAGCAGCTTTCTGTCAAAATAGGTCAACTTTAGCCGCAACTACATTGTTCATAAGGAAAAGGCCATGGCCAGCGATCTGATCAAACACATTACCGACGCCACTTTCGAAGCCGACGTGCTCCAGTCCGGCCAACCCGTGGTCGTTGATTTCTGGGCCGAATGGTGCGGGCCTTGCAAAATGATCGCCCCCATCCTGGACGAAGTGGCCACGGCCTACGAAGGCAAACTGCAAATCACCAAAATGAATGTGGACGACAACCGCGACATCCCCGCCCAATTCGGCATTCGTGGCATTCCTACACTCATGATCTTCAAGGGTGGTCAACTCGCAGCCACCAAAGTGGGTGCCATGAGCAAGTCCCAATTGACCGCCTTCATCGACCAACAACTGGCCTGATGCGTTCAAATCGTCCGGCTTGACCTGACGAACCCCGCGCAACCGGGCCTTGATGGCCCGGTTTTTTCTTTTCAGGGCCGCACGAAAACCTGTCATAATTTCCAGCAGGCATCCCGAACACGGGACAGCGCCAAGACTGCCGGAAGCACAAGCCCCCAACCCCGGGCGGCATCCGGTTCAGACTATTCCACCCGGTTATCTTCTAAAACGGTTCACAACGAACCGATTCGCCACAGGCCCATTCCCATGCATTTGAACGAACTCAAGGCACTCCATGTGTCCGAACTCCTGAAGCAAGCTGACACGCTCGAAATTGAGAACACAGGTCGGATGCGCAAACAGGAGCTGATGTTTGCCATTATCAAAAAACGCGCCAAAGCGGGCGAGCAGGTCTTTGCCGACGGCGTGCTGGAAATCTTGCCGGATGGTTTTGGCTTTTTGCGCAGCCCCGATTCCAGCTACACCGCTTCTACGGACGATATCTACATCAGCCCCAGCCAGGTTCGACGCTTCAATCTGCACACCGGCGACATGATTGAAGGCGAAGTGCGCATCCCCAAAGATGGCGAGCGTTACTTTGCCCTGACCAAGCTCGACCAAGTCAATGGCGACTTGCCAGAGAACAACAAACACAAGGTCATGTTCGAGAACTTGACGCCTTTGTTCCCCAAAGAGCAGATGCGTCTGGAGCGTGACATCAAGGGTGAAGAAAACATCACCGCCCGCGTGATCGACATCATTGCACCCCTCGGCCGTGGCCAACGTGCCCTGATCGTCGCGCAGCCCAAGTCGGGCAAAACGGTGATGATGCAGCAGATCGCGCACGCCATCACCGCCAACTACCCCGATGTGCACCTGATGGTGCTGTTGGTGGACGAGCGCCCTGAAGAAGTGACCGAGATGCAACGCAGCGTGCGCGGCGAAGTCATCTCCTCCACCTTTGACGAACCCGCTTCGCGCCACGTCCACGTGGCTGAGATGGTGATCGAACGCGCCAAACGCTTGGTCGAGTTGAAAAAAGACGTGGTCATCCTGCTGGACTCGATCACCCGCTTGGCCCGCGCCTACAACAACGTGGTGCCTTCATCGGGCAAAGTGCTCTCGGGCGGTGTGGATGCCAACGCGCTGCAGCGCCCCAAGCGCTTCTTTGGCGCAGCTCGCAATGTGGAGGAAGGCGGCAGCCTGACCATCATCGCCACGGCTTTGGTGGACACCGGCAGCCGCATGGACGAGGTGATCTTTGAAGAATTCAAGGGCACGGGCAACTGCGAAATCCACCTCGAGCGCCGTCTGTACGAAAAACGCGTGTTCCCAGCCATCAACCTCAACCGCAGTGGCACCCGTCGCGAAGAGTTGCTGTTGCAGCCTGAAGTGCTGCAAAAGACCCGCATCTTGCGTCAATTCATGTACAACATGGACGAAATCGAAGCGATGGAAATGGTCTTGAAGAGCATGAAGGCCACCAAGAACAACTCCGAGTTCTTCGACATGATGCGACGCGGCGGCTGATACCCTATAATCTACGGTTTTGCGGAAAGTGCTCTCAGATAGGCTGAAGAGTGGCTACCGTAGCGCAAATAAAAGGATTTCCCCATGAAAGACGGCATTCACCCCAATTACCGTGAAGTTTGCTTCCAAGACATGTCCAATGGCTTCAAGTTCGTGACACGTTCATGCGCCAACACCAAAGAGATGATCAAAATGGAAGATGGCCGCGAGCTGCCTTGGTACAAGTTGGACACGACCAGTGAGTCGCACCCCTTCTACACCGGCACGCAAAAGTCGGTCGACAACATGGGCGGCCGCGTGGAGAAATTCCGCAACCGTTTCGGCAAGACCACCACCATCGCCAAGTAATTCGCGCATTGGTGTTCCCCAAAAGGGCAGCCCGGGCAACCGGCCTGCCCTTTTTGCATGGCGGCTTGCCGCATGCTGTCCAAAACAGGACGCATGGTTTTTAAAATATGCTCCACTGATCCAGCCATCACCCACCCGACTTCAGCCTTGTCCGTGAACCAAACCACCCCTGCCATCGTTGCCCAAAGTGCTGTACGGCGACTGCCACGTCTGGCTTTGTTGCTGCTGTGTGCGGCTTACGTGCTGTCTGGCTTTTGGGGACGCGAGCCTTGGAAATCACAAGACTTAGAGGCGCTGGGCTACATGCTCCAACTGGCGCAACCAGCGGCTGGCGAAATCGCCAATTGGTTCCGCCCCAGCTTGATGGGCCAGCACGACCCTCAATTGGCCCTTTTGCCTTATTGGCTGGGTGCTGTCTTCATGTTTGGCGCCCCCACCGGTTGGGAAGACGCCTTTGCGCGCATGCCTTTCATCGCCATGTTGGCGCTGACCTTGGCTGCCACATGGTATGCCGTGTACGCCTTAGCACGACACCCTGCAGCCCAACCTGTGGCCTTTGCGTTTGGCGGTGAGGCAAAACCAGCGGATTACGCCCGCGCCTTGGCCGATGGCGGTTTGCTGGCCTTGTTGGCCTGCCTCGGCTTGGCCAGATTGGCCCATGAAGCCACCCCTGCACTGAGTCAGCTGTGCTTTGCCTCCCTCATATTTGTGGGCTTGTCGACCCTGCCCCGTTGGCGTTTACACAGTGGCATTGCCATGGGTATCGGCATGCTTGGCCTCACGCTTTCTGGCGCGCCCAGCGTTGCCCTGTGGCTGGGCATTGGCGGCTCCGTATTGAAAGCCCTCGGACAAAGCGACCCCACGCAGGCGCGGCTTCGCATGCTCGATCTGGGCTTGTTGGCTTTGCTGTGTCTGCTGTGCATCACCACCGCGGGCTACCTCGATCTTTGGCGGTGGCGTGTTGTGCCACACACCTTGTTGGACCTGGATGTGCTGGCCAAACTGTTGGTGTGGTTCACATGGCCCGCTTGGCCCTTGGCCGCGTGGTCTTTGTGGCGGTGGCGACTCCAGCTGTCGCGTGGCTGGCGCTTCCCGCATTTGGCTTTGCCCTTGTGGTTCATCGTGGTCACAGTCGCTGCCACTTGGTTGACCGGCATGTCCGACAGGGCCCTTTTACTGGCGCTGCCAGGAATTGCCGCTTTGGCTGCTTTCGCTTTGCCCACGTTGAGGCGCAGCTTGGGTGCGCTGATTGACTGGTTCACACTCTTGTTTTTCAGTTTTTGCGCATTGACCATTTGGGTGGTTTGGATCGCCATGCAAACTGGATTTCCAGCCAAACCCGCTGCCAACGTTGTCAAACTGGCGCCTGGTTTTTTACCGGAGTTTTCCGTCCTCACGTTTGGTTTGGCTTTGCTGGCCACGCTGGCCTGGGCTTGGCTGGTGAAGTGGCGCATCGGCCACCACCGAGCAGCCATCTGGAAAAGCATGGTTCTGCCTGCAGCAGGCGCCGTGCTGTGCTGGCTTCTGCTCATGAGCCTGTGGCTGCCCCTGCTTAACTTTGCGCGCAGTTACGTCACCATGGTCCAAAAAGTACAAATGGTCACGGGAACTTCCCCTTGCTTGCAATATGCAGGCATCACGCAAGCACAAGGCGCTGCACTTTTATTTCACGCACAAGTCCGCCTCCAAGCGGCCCAAGCAGCCGGCAGTGACTGCCCATGGCTGGTGATCGACGAACGCAACTTGCCCCTGCTGGAGGACAAACTCAAAGCATGGGGGTGGGTCCAAGCCGCCAAAGCAAAAAGGCTCGGCGACCGCAGTGAAAGCTTGTTGATTTTTCGACCACACCCCGACAAGTTGAGTCAGGTTCCCAGCGCAACGGCATCGGTTAACCAATAAGCCATGTCTGAACTGCGAACCATCAGCCGTCACGCAGGCACCGTGCTGGTGGGCCAACTGGCCGTCATGTCCTTTGGCGTCGCGGACACCATCATCGCGGGCCGCTACAGCCCCCATGCACTGGCGGTGCTGTCCCTGGCATCGTCCATTTACATCAGCATTTATGTCGCGCTCAACGGCATGTTGCAAGCCTTGCTGCCGGTCTGGGCCGAATTGCACGGCGCCAACCGACCCCTCGACATTGGCCGCTCCGTGCGTCAAGCCCTGTACATCGCCTCGGGTGCTGCCGCTTTAGGCATGGCCGGCTTGTTGTTTCCAGATCCATGGCTGTCGTGGACCCAAGTGCCCCCTGAACTGTGGCCCGATGTCCGCTCGTATTTGCGCGTCTTGGCGGTCGCCTTGGTGCCGTCTTTGCTGTTTCGCATGTACAGCACCCTGAACCAAAGTTTGGGCTATCCCCGTTTGGTGACCTGGTTACAAGCCGGTGCATTGCTGGTCAAGATCCCGCTGTCCGTGGTCTTGACATTTGGCATGGGCGATCAGGCAGGCATGGGTGTGGTGGGTTGCGCCTGGGCCACCTTGGCGGTCAACACCCTGATGATGTTGACCGGCCTTTGGCTGCTGAAAACCCAAGACATTTACCGCCCCTATCAGCTGTGGCGATGGCCAGAAAAAGTGCAATGGCCTGTCATTCGACATTTTTTGCGCATGGGCATCCCGGCGGGCCTTTGCATCATGGTGGAAGTCACATCGTTTACTTTGATGGCCTTGTTCATCGCCCGTTTGGGCTCGGTCGCCTCGGCCAGCCACCAAATTGCAGCCAGTTTGGCGGCCGTGCTCTACATGGTGCCCCTGGCTTTGGGCATCGCCAGCAGTGCGAGAACGGGGTATTGGTTGGGCGCGGGCGATGCACGCCGTGCACGCCAAGCGGCCGGTATGGGCATTGGCCTGGCCATTGGCGCGGCGGTCTGCTGCGCATCTCTTTTGCTGCTGTTCCGCGACAGCATTGCCCAAGCCTTTACCAACGACCCCTTGGTGGCAAAAGCCGCCGTGGTTTGGCTGGGCTGGGTGGCCCTGTACCACCTGGCCGATGCGTTGCAAGCGGTGTGCGCCTACTTGTTGCGCTGCTACCGCATCACCATTGCGCCCTTGCTGATCTACGCCGCATTCTTATGGGGTTTCGGTCTTTATGGCGGGTACCTTTGGGCCTACGACAGCAGCGCCCTGGATGGTTGGTTCAGTTGGACGGCCCGTCCAGCGGTTGATGCCTTCTGGATCAGCAGCAGCTTGGCGCTGGCCACTGTATCTCTGATGTTTACCGCCCTGTTATGGCGCGCGACCAAAAACCCAGAAAGCCACATCTGACAGGCAAGCCCTTACTTGCAGCCAAACGTCTAAAAGTCATCAAAGGGTCACAATCAGAAAGGACATTAGTGATCAAGAACATAAGGGATCGCCATGTCTACATCCGATGCCATCAATGAAGTCCAAATGCGTCAACTGCGAGAGGATTTGCTCGACAGCATGGACGAGGAATTAGAACTCGAACTGGACGACAGATGGGGGGCTGACCAAGCCGCCAACGACGCCCAGGTGGGCGATCGGATTCGCTACTTCCGAGAGTTACTGCGCCTGCAATCCGAATTGGTCATTCTGCAAGACTGGGTGGTCAAAACCGGCCACCGGATGGTCGTCTTGTTTGAAGGCCGCGACGCGGCAGGTAAAGGCGGCGTCATCAAACGCATCACGCAACGACTGAACCCACGGGTTTGCCGAGTAGCCGCGCTGCCTGCGCCCAACGACCGTGAAAAAACACAATGGTACTTTCAGCGTTACATCTCACACCTGCCCGCAGCCGGTGAGATCGTTTTGTTTGACCGAAGCTGGTACAACCGCGCAGGTGTTGAAAAGGTCATGGGCTTTTGCAATGACGAAGAATACGAAGAATTTTTTCGATCAGTACCCGAATTCGAAAAAATGTTGGTGCGAAGCGGCATCCAATTGGTCAAGTACTGGTTTTCAATCACCGACGATGAGCAACATGCCCGCTTTCTTGGGCGAATCCACGATCCACTGAAACAATGGAAACTCAGCCCCATGGATTTAGAAAGCCGCCGCCGCTGGGAAGACTACACACGCGCCAAAGAAACGATGATTGAAAGGACCCACATTCCCGAGGCACCTTGGTGGGTTGTTCAAGCCGTTGACAAGAAAAAAGCACGCCTCAACTGCATTGACCACTTTTTAAACCAAGTGCCTTACCACGAAGTTGAACACGCTGAAGTCAAATTGCCGGGCCGCGTCCGTAACCCAGATTACATCCGCCACCCGGTGCCCAAGGACATGATCGTGCCAGAAAAATACTGAAACATTCATGGATTCAAAAGATCGACCTGAAGGGTATCACCGAACAAAGAAATCATAGGCCCAGCCCGGTCAGTGGGTACGTGCTGAAGCCGCTGATCGGCGTCTTCAATTACCGGGAGGGCTCAATCAACTCAAAAGAGAAAGAACCTCTCTTGACGTTGACCATCACAGCTCGAACATCGGACGCACCCGGCACGATCAAGCGAGTGACATTGCGCAAAGGTTTTTTCTCCAGTGTGAACGGTTGATCGATCTTGAATTGGTGACTGTCTCCGTGCACGACCAACACTGGCTTTCCCCAACGCTGAGCTAGAGGCAACAAGGTGCCACCGATGCTTTGACGAAAACCCGACCAGCCCGGGAAATCCTCCCAAGCTGTTTTTCCCTCCAAAACATCCGCCTGAAATGAAACAACCATCGCATCGGCCTGCATCTGAATCGCTTGCTCAAAGCTGGCCCGAATCCAAGCCACATTGGCGCTATCGCGTTCAAAAAATTCATGAACCGCTGCCTTATCGCGGCTCTCCAAATTGTTGTTGCTACCCACCACGTGCAGCGTTACGAACAACACCTTGTCGTGAATCCATCGCATGTTCTCAATGAACTTGCCATGCTGAGGATGCACACTGGACTGGTTGAGGACGGTGATGGGCTTGGAGCCTAAGGACAAGCCAGACGTGAAAAACATCTGCCGAATCGTGTCCAAGCGCTCCAATGGGTCAAAACTTCCATTGTTGACACGATGGCAGTCTGTCCATTCGTTGTCACCAGGTGTGTAAACCACAGCGCCTTTGAATTGCTGGAAGTGTTTTTTTTGTTGCGCAAACTCTTCATCACTGCAAAGTGATGAACCCGACTTGATGTCTCCCACATGAACAGAAAAAGCAGGCCCTATCTGGTTAATTCGGTCAATCAAGGCTCTGTAAGAAGGACCCGATTTTTCTGGTGCTCCATAAGGCAAATCTCCCAATGCCACAAAGGAGAAAGCAGATTGCCCAAAGCTTGCGGTTGAAGTCAACACCCAGACCAAAGACCCACAAATAAATCTCAAGATTTTCAACATGGCTGGATCAAATAAATAACTAAAACACAAAAATAGAAGTCATCGCATCGACAAGACAACCCAATTCAAATCGAAAAAAATTGACCCAAGGCTACGTCCCCATGGCCAGCTTAAGAAATGCTTGCTCAATGTCAAGTGCCGTCAGTCGCAGGTGCGGGTTACTCGATTCGCTGCCAGCGCGTCCCGCATCCAAATCCAGCTGAAACCCGTCACGCTCAGGCCAAACGGCATTGAGCATGTCGAATCCCGCATCAAAAATCATTGACTCTGCCTGCTCAATCAAGCGCTGAGAGCGCCCTGTTTTTGACAATACCAGCACAATCTTATTGCTGACTGAGCGTGTCTTGGCCAGCCGCCGGGCCAAGGCCAAAGTCGGGCGCAAGTCATCCAGGGAAGTACCCGTTGGCAAAAAGACCACATCGCTTTCTTGACTGACATCCTCAGTCAGCTCATCTGCCAAACCACGTGTGTCGACCACCACCAAGTCATAACCTGAAACTGTCTTGCGTAACTTCTTTAAACTTTTAAAAGCCCGGGCCTCAATTTCAGGTTCGATGCCATGACGCATCCGCAAAGCACTCCATTCAACGCAAGTCAATTGCTCCAAATCAAAATCACCGATCAACACTTTGTGCTTTTGACGGGCAGCAGCCACTGCCAAAACTCGCGCCAATGTGCTCTTACCCACGCCGCCCTTTTGTCCGATGAATGAAACGATTCTCATGGTGAATTCAGCTTTAAAAAAGGCAACCAACGGCCATTACACAGTCTTAACCAAGGACAAGGCTTGCAAGGCCACATCAAATGTTTTGGCTTTTCCCATGTAGTAGCGGTCTAAGCGCCACTCCTGCAAGATATCCATGGCCAATTGAAAATCCGCACTGTTCAGCAAGTAAAGATCTTTGACCGAAAAATCAACCTCTTCAACCAAAGACAAGATCAGGTGAGAAAAAATCTGCGCTGTTTGATCTTGTGGTTCTTGCTCAATCAGCAAACGAACTTTTTTGATGGCACGCATTTCAGGCTCTCTTAAAAAAATCCCTATTGTGAATGTCGTGAGTTCATTATTTATGAAACTATTGCGACCAAGGCGTGACAAAAGATGGGGAGATTTTCAATTTCCAAGCGCCTTCCTTGAATCTTAGTATTGGTTGCAGCTGGACACCTGCGTCATGCGGTTGACACGCTCAGTGCCCATGATCCCAAGAAATGAAAAGAGACCTGCAACTCATTTATTTCAACGCTGGAGGTGGCCACCGTTCTGCAGCGATCGCACTCCAAGAGGTGATGGCTCGTTCGCATCCCGAGTGGACGGTCCACTTGATCAACCTTTTCGATGTGATTGACCCCGAACACTACTATCAAAAATTGACGGGCTTTGCACCTGAGGATCTGTACAACCTCCGGCTGAAAAGAGGCTGGACAAGAGGACTGGCAACAGAACTCAAAATTTTCCAAGCCATGATTCGGCTTAGCCTGCCAAAGCTCAAAAATAAACTACAACTTTTTTGGCAAGCGACCCGACCCGACATGGTGGTCTCACTCGTTCCCAATTTCAACAAAGTCATGTACCAAGCATTGACAGAGGCGTTACCCAAAGTGCCCTATGTCACCGTCATCACAGACTTGGCAGACTACCCGCCCAACTTTTGGATAGAACCTGGCCAGGGCCAGCACATCATTTGCGGGACAGAATTTGCTGCGTCACAAGCTTTGGCTTCAGGCTACGAACAAAAATGGATCACCAAAACATCAGGCATGATTTTGCGGCCTAGCTTTTATCGAAAACAGGAAGTCAATCGACTGTTGCACTACAAAGAATTGGGGCTTGACACAGATCGCCCAACGGGTCTTGTCATGTTTGGTGGTAATGGGTCCAATGAAATGCTCAAAATCTCCAAAGAACTATCTGCCCATCAGTTGATATTCATTTCGGGACACAACACCGATTTGACCAAAAGAATTGAGTCACAAACCACACTGGCGAGACACGTTGCCATGGGGTATGTCAAATATATGGATCACGTCATGCAGTTGAGTGATTACTTTGTGGGCAAACCAGGACCTGGTAGCTTGAGTGAAGCCGTGCACATGGGCTTGCCGGTCATCACATTTCGCAGCGCTGCCACCATGCCTCAGGAACGCTACAACACAGTTTGGGTGCAAGAAAACAAGCTCGGCAAAGTCATACCCTCGATTCGAGAGTTGCGCTGTGCAGTTGAAGATCTTCTCAATGATCTACCGTTATTTCAACTCCATGTGCAAAAAATCAACAACACCGCTGTTTACGAGGTCGTTGAAGCCTTGAGTCGCATCATGCACAACAGCAGTGGGCAAGTTTTGAACAGCGATGCACCACAAAACTGATGTACTCAAACTGAACCACATAGATCACGAAAATTTCTTTCATCACGCTGTCACAGCCATCCGTGATATTGGGTTGATCACTTCAGTTGAAAGAAAGCATGACTGCTCCACTCAAGAAAGTACTGATCGTAGGAAGCGCCCCAGACGCAGTCAGAGCTTCTGAATGGGATACGTCCTTATTTACAAACACCCTTGTCATCAACAATGCTTGGAAAGCTTTTGCGTCATGGGATACGCTCATCTTTCCCGAAGATTTCCCCCAAGATAACCGTCCTGCATCGACTCAAATAGGTGGTAGGAGAATAGTGACCGCCAAAGAATTTGTACCTGCACAAAACGACTTTGGTGGCTTTGTTTATGCCGGCGGAACCATGTGCTTCACAGCAGGCTATTGGGCACTTGGTGCACTTCAACCCGATGTCATTGCCTACCTGGGGTGTGACATGGTTTACGAAGCACAAGCGGGCAGCCAGACTCATTTTTATGGGCAAGGCAATGCAGACCCCTTAAGACCCGATGTCACGCTGCAAAGTCTGGAAGCCAAGTCGCTGCGATTGCTTGCATTGGCTCAAGACCAGGGCTGTAGCGTTGTGAACTTATCTCAGCGTCCAAAGTCTCGATTGATGGTCCCCAGGGTCACGCTGCAAGCGCTTCAAGACCGTGACTACAAACCCAAAAAATTACCCATCAGCACACAGGCCGTCAAAGCTGCGCTGTTGGCTGAATCGCAACTGGGTTACTGGGTGCCTTCTGGAAAATACTGGGAGGAGATTGAAAGATTCGACAAACTCAAACTCAGTCACATCGACTCGCTTTGGCTGGCTACTGCTACACACACAGAATGCCAAGCCGCATAAACGCATGCACAGCACATCAACAGGAATCATGCAATGAGCACTTCAAGATCGATCGTTTCACAACTCAAGCTGGAACCTGAATCCATATTGGCAGATAACGGCCTGAGATACAAATTCAAAGGTGGTGGATCACCGTTCCAAGATTCCGCCAACATGTCCACCATGAGTTGCTACCGCTGTGGACTTCACAAATCTCGGGCACTGGGCGTCTTTGTACGCTTATTGAACCAACGCTCGTTTGTGTGTCAAGACTGCTGCAACAAGCCCCGTTCATCACCGGCTCAGTCTGGCATGCGCAGCAAAGACTGCCCCATTTGAATACGAGCGCCTAACGTAACCCCATCCGCTCACTTCAACCCGGCTGAAGCCATTGTTAAAGGATGTATGTTGCATTTTTTGAAAGAATCAAGATTTCATTTTTTGAAGGGCCAGTAACAAAGCTTGTCCCGCTTGATCTAGAGTTCCGTTGTTAGAAATCTCAATCACCCCCTGGGGCACCAAAAAGGCGCTTGCACGGACGATCCGTTGTTGGATTTGTTCGGGCGTTTCGCGCTGGCGCTGGATCAGGCGTTGCAATAGCGTCGCCGGGTCGGCGGTGATGTGCACCACTTGCAGGCCGGGGTGACTTTGCAAGGCTTGGGCCAAATGGCCGCGTGAGCCGTTGACCAACACCCAGAGTCCTTGTTGTAGGCCTGCCAACTCTGTCCGGCGTATGCCGTAATGCAAACCGTTGGCATGCCATGACAGGGCAAATGCGTCTTGGCTGCGCAATGTTTCAAATCCTTGCTCATCGGTCTCTTCATGCACTTCGCCTCCAGCTGCTGCGGGCCGTGTGATTGTGCGCCGGGCCCAATGCACAGGCATATCTTTGGGCAAGTGCTTGCGCAACCAAACAAGCACACTGTCTTTGCCTGCACCCGATGGGCCCATTACATAAATAAGTCGTGAGTTCATCCGAGCAAATCCATGGTCTCCAGTAACTCAAAATCGGCACCGGCTTGGGGTTCAATGAACAGTGCGATCTGCGCAAAACGGCACTCTGGCAGTGTTTCGAAACGCGCTTGTGCGGCTAGGAACAAGGCGGCTTTGACCTCAGGCGAGTACTTTCCGAGGGGACCACTCAAGGAGAGGTGAAACTGAAAGTGATCCAGCACCCACGGGTAGCCCCACGCCAGCAACAAGCGGTCTTGTTCGGGCGTCAGTTGCGCTTGACGGCGTCTTGCCAACTCGGCATCAGACAATGGCTGGGCCAGAGGGTGCAGCTCTTGCACGCAGGCGGCAGCAGTGGCGTTCAGCTGGGCCAAGTCACCTTGAGGGCGCAGGGCCAAAAAACCACCTTGGTCGCTGACCCGCAGCGGCGCCAGGTCAAATGCGGGCCAGCGTTTGGAAAGCGCTTGCATGGCGTTGCGCAGGGCATCCAGACTTTGCCCGCTGGCCAAAGTAAAAGGTGCTTTAAGGGTGGCGTGCCAGCCGTAGCGGCGCGGGTCGGCGGTCAGGGTTTGCAATTGGGCCGGGGCTACGCCAGCAATGTCAGGCAAGGCATAAGTCGCCCCGCTGGCCGCGCAGCGCCCAAGCCATTGGCTGCCCGCTTCCCACCAGTCGCCGTAGACCTTGGGCACAAAATACACCGCGCAGCGGTGGGGCAAAGGGAGTTCAGAGTTCATCGTTTTTCACCGTCAAGGTCACGCGGTCGCCTGCAAACCAAGCCAAAGCAAATTCAATGGGCACGCCCCCGGGGTCCACGTTCACGCTGCTGACCAGCAGCACTGGCCGCGTGTGCACTTGGCACAGCAGGGCCGCTACATCGGGGCTGGGCAGGCGGGCGCTGATGCGGCTTTCTTGTCGCTGGTAATCGTTCACGCCATGCTGAGCAAAGGCTTCGGTGATCGATCCGCTTTGGGCCACGGCATCTGCCAGTCCCGAAAAACGTGGCAACGGAAAGTAACGTTCGCTCACATGCAGGGGTTGCCCAGCGCCTTCGCCCAGCACTTGCAGGCACAGCAAGGGGCTGCCTACACCCACCTTGAGCGCTTGGGCTTGATCGGCCAGGGCCAGCACCGTGCGCGATTGCAAGATTTGCAAGCCCCCGCGCACACCCGCTTGGGCCAGGTTTTGCCGATAGCGTGTGCGCTTGCCCAGCGCCAAGTCGACCGCAAACGCCTCGACAAACGTGCCGCGCCCTTGTGTGGCGCGAACCAAACCGCGTTGACCCAAATGGGCCAAAGAGCGGCGAATGGTGTGGCGGTTGACGCCGAACTGCTCGGCCAAAACATGCTCAGAAGGCAAGCGTTCACCGGGCGTGTAGTGGCCTTGCCCAATCGCATTGGCCAATTGCTGTGCAATGCGCGACCAGTAACTGTCGCGCTCAGGTTGCGTAGCTCCCGCTTCTTCGTGATGCGGTGACTTGAGCGCTAAAGACGTGGCCAAAGAAGTCTCCAAAGAGGTCAACAAAAAAGATGCAGTTTTGTCATGAAAGCTACACATGGATTGTCTAAGCTCACAACTGTGTTTGAGTTGTCTAGACAAGCGACAGGGTGCCACAACGATGTTTCAATCATTTGACAATGCCCACATGCAACGGCCGACCACCCGTCCCGAGTGGATGGCTTTGCTGGCCCGAGCGCCGCAAAAACTGCTGGACGGTGCATTGCCCGCAAACACTGGCGCATCGCCGCAATGGCTGCGCAAACCCGAAACCGGTTTGATGATGGTGCAGGGCCGTGCAGGCGGCACGGGCGAGCGGTTCAATTTGGGCGAGATCACCGTGACCCGCTGTGCTTTGCGCTTGGCAGATGCAGATGCACAAGCCCCAGTGGGGGTGGCCTATGTGGTGGGGCGCAACCACCGACATGCACAACTGGCCGCGATGGCCGATGCCCTGTTGCAAGACCCGGCGCACCGCGAGGCGCTGGAAGAAAAGCTGTTGAAGCCGGTGCGTGAATACCTGCAAAAGCAGCAGTACTTGCGCCACGAACGTGCCCAGACCACCAAGGTCGACTTTCTCACCGTGGCCCGCGAAGCCGGCCATGGTGACGGCGTGGGAGAAGAAGCATGAACACCCCCATCATCAACGCCCCCGATTTGCAAAACATCGTGGCGGGGTTTGACCATGAGGCCTTTGGCAGCCAAACGGTGTTCCGTGTGGCGCTCGATGCTTTGTCGCATCCTGGCCGCGTGTTCGACATGCCCCTTGAAACCGCATTGCCGCGTGAGGGCCATGGCGCGGCAGCGGCCTTGTTATTGGGTTTGCTGGACGCCGACACCACCTTGTGGCTGTCCCCAACTTTGGCCAGCAGCGATGCGCCGGTCTGGTTGCGCTTTCACACTGGCTGCCAGATCGTGGCCGAGGCAGCGGCTGCGCAGTTTGTATGGGTGGCGCAAGGTGACGACATGCCCCAGCTGAGCAGCCTGCAATTGGGCAGCGACGCTTACCCCGACCAATCGGCCACTTGCGTGCTCGAAGTCGACAGCCTGCAGGGCGATGCCGGAGGCTGGCGCTTGCAAGGCCCCGGTATTCCGTCAGCGCGAAATGTGCACGTCCTCGGCTTACCCAGCGATTTCGCGGCGCAATGGACCGATAACCACGCCAGTTTCCCCAGGGGGGTGGACGTGTTTTTGAGCACCGCAACCCAAATGGCGGGCTTGCCGCGCACCACCCGCATCCTGATTGATTCGGAGTCATGACATGTACGTTGCCGTCAAAGGCGGGGAAACCGCCATCCTCAACAGCTACAAGTTGCTCGCCGCACAACGCCGTGGGGATCCTTTACAGCCCGAGCTCACCGTGAGCCAGATCTGTCAGCAGCTCAAGTTGTCGGTGGACCGCGTCATGACCGAAGGCTCGGTGTACGACCCAGAGTTGGCTGCGCTAGCCATCAAGCAAGCCAGTGGCGACTTGGTCGAGGCCATCTTTTTGCTGCGTGCCTACCGTGCCACTTTGCCGCGTTTGGGCAACACCTGCCCGCTCGACACCACGCACATGCAGCTGGACCGTCGCATCTCGGCCACCTTCAAAGACTTGCCCGGCGGGCAGGTCTTGGGCCCAACTTACGACTACACCCAGCGCCTGCTCGACTTCAGTTTGCTGGCCGAGGCGCAAACACTGGACAGCGCAGCAGGTGCTGAGCAAACAACGCCGACAGCGACCACGGCCCCCGTATCCGTTCCCCGTGTGGTGGACTTGCTCAACCAAGAAGGCTTGATCGAAAAATTTAACCCACTGGCGGGAGACCCCGCACCCTCCGATTTGACGCGTGAGCCGCTGCGCTTTCCGGCCGGTCGCGCCACCCGATTGCAAAACCTGGCACGGGGTGACGAGGGCTTTTTGTTGGCCATGGCCTATTCGACCCAGCGCGGTTATTCACACACCCACCCTTTTGTGGGCGAGGTGCGCTTGGGCCAAGTGGCGGTCGAGATTGAACCCGAAGAGCTGGGATTCGCCATCTCGATTGGTGACATCGAGATCACAGAGTGCGAGATGGTCAACCAATTTGGCGGCAGCAAGACCGAGCCCCCAAAATTCACCCGCGGCTACGGTCTGGCCTTCGGTCACAGCGAGCGCAAAGCCATGGCCATGAGCTTGGTCGACCGTGCCTTACGTTCCGACGAGTTGGGCGAAGCCATCGAGTCGCCCGCCCAAATGCAGGAATTCGTTCTCTCGCACAGCGACAGCTTGGAGGCCTCAGGCTTTGTACAGCACCTGAAGTTGCCGCACTACGTTGATTTTCAGTCTGAGCTGGAGCTGGTGCGCAAGATGCGCTCGCAGCGCCATGAGCAGCAAGTTGTGCCCACTCATGCCACCCCAGCCGACACCCGCCTGAAGGAAACCCCATGAATTCCCCCAGCGAATCGCCAGCAGTGGCTGACCTGAGCGAAGCCTTGCCGCAGCGCACCGCGCCTGACGTGAACTTCGCGTACTTGGACGAGCGAACCAAACGCATGATCCGCCGCGCCATCTTGAAGGCCTTGGCCATCCCGGGTTACCAAGTGCCGTTTGGTTCGCGAGAGATGCCTCTACCCTACGGCTGGGGGACGGGCGGTATCCAGGTCACCGCTTCGGTGATTGGCCCGCAAGACGTGCTCAAGGTCATTGACCAAGGCTCGGACGACACCGTCAACGCGGTCAACATCCGCCGCTTTTTTGAGCGCACAGCGGGCGTGAACACCACCACCCGCACGCATGAGGCGACGCTGATCCAGACGCGCCACCGCATTCCCGAAAAGCCCTTGACCGAGGGCCAAATCATCGTGTACCAAGTACCGGTGCCCGAGCCCATGCAGCGCCTGGAGCCACGCGAGACCGAAACCCGCACCTTGCACGGCTTGGCCGAATACGGCTTGATGCATGTGAAGCTCTACGAAGACATCGCCCGCTATGGCCACATCGCCACCACCTACGACTACCCGGTCACGGTGAACCAGCGTTACATCATGTCGCCCTCGCCGATTCCGAAGTTCGACAACCCCAAAATGCACATGAACCCGGCGCTGCAGCTGTTTGGCGCTGGCCGAGAAAAGCGCATTTACGCAGTCCCGCCTTACACCCCGGTTGAAAGCTTGGCGTTTGATGACTACCCGTTCGAGGTGCAAAAGTGGAACGCCGCTTGTACGCAGTGCGGCGCCAACGACTCGTTCTTAGATGAAGTCATCATCGACGACTCGGGCGCTCGCATGCATGTGTGCTCTGACTCGGATTACTGCCAAACCCGTCAGGACGACGCAGTCAACGTGAGACTCGCAGCGACGGGAGAGTTGGCGACATGAGCCTGCTGATACGAGAAGCCACCGAGGCCGATTTGCCCGCTGTGCTGGCCTTGTATGCCCAGCCTGCCATGGACAACGGCAAGGTGTTGACACTTGATGAGGCCAAATTGTTGCTAGCCCAGTTTCGTCAATACCCCAGCTACCGTTTGTGGGTGGCCTGTGAGCTTGCATCCGATTGTGCCAACGATGGCGCAGTGGTGGGTACTTATGCCTTGCTCATCATGCACAACTTGGCCCACCAAGGTACGCCCTCGGCCATCGTCGAAGACGTGGTGGTCTGCACCGAGCAGCAAGGCCAGGGCATTGGCCGACACATGATGCAGCACGCGCAGCAGCAAGCCCAGGTGGCCGGTTGTTACAAGCTGGTGCTGTCGTCCAACCAAAAGCGCGCTCGCGCCCATGCCTTTTACGAGTCGCTGGGTTTTCAGCGGCATGGCTTCAGTTTTGTGATCAGGATTTGATATGGATACCCTGGACGACACACTGACCCAATTGCCGCTTTTGCGCGTGCGCGGCGTGGGTAAAAGTTATGGCGATCGCATAGCCCTGCACAGCGCCAGCTTCGACTTGTGGCCTGGCGAGGTCATGGCCGTGGTCGGCGAATCAGGTTCGGGTAAAACCACCTTACTCAATGCGATTGCCGCACGCAGCCGCCCCGATACCGGGCAGGTTGAATTTTTAAGCCGTGACGGCCAATTACAAGACATTTACCGCATGACCGAAGCCCAACAACGCTTGCTGGCACGCACCGACTGGGGCTTTGTGCACCAAAACGCGGCCGATGGCTTGCGCATGGATGTATCGGCCGGGGCCAATGTCGGTGAGCGCCTGATGGGCCTGGGCGAGCGGCATTACGGCAAGCTACGCCATATCGCGCAAGAATGGTTGCAACGGGTAGAGATTGACCCGGATCGTATCGATGATGTGCCGCGCACCTTTTCAGGCGGCATGCGCCAGCGCCTGCAAATTGCACGCAATCTGGTCACCCAACCTCGTTTGGTGTTCATGGACGAACCCACATCCGGCTTGGATGTGTCGGTGCAAGCGCGGCTTTTGGATTTGCTGCGCCAACTCACACGCCAAATGCAATTGGCTGTGGTCATCGTCACGCACGACCTGGCCGTGGCCCGCTTGTTGGCACACCGCATGATGGTCATGCAAGGTGGCCAAGTGGTCGAAGCGGGGCTCACCGACCAGCTGTTGGACGACCCGCAACACCCCTACACCCAGTTGTTGGTGTCGTCCGTCTTGCAACCTTGAACTTGAGAGAGCTCTTTATGCTGCAAATGAAACAGGTGTCCAAGCGCTTCACGCTGCACCACCAAAATGGCGCGAAACTGCAAGTGCTGAGTCAAGTGGACCTGTCGGTGGGCTCAGGCGAATGTGTGGTGCTCGACGGCCCCTCGGGTATGGGCAAGAGCACTTTGCTCAAACTCATCTATGCCAACTACCGCGCCACCAGTGGTCAAATTGAGGTGCGCCAAGCCAATGGCCGCGTGCTGGACCTGACACAAGCTTCGCCCCGCGAGTTGGTGCGCATGCGCCGGGACACGGTGGGTTATGTCAGCCAGTTTTTGCGCGTGATCCCCCGGGTTTCGGCACTCGACGTGGTGGCAGAGCCCTTGATCGAAGACGCGACTGACCAGCCCGAGGCGATCGAATCCGCGAGAGAACAAGCCCGTGTATGGATGACCCGCCTGCGCATTCCCGAGCGCTTGTGGCACCTGCCGCCCGCCACCTTTTCTGGCGGTGAACAACAACGCATCAATATCGCCCGCAACATGATCAAGCCACGCCCCATTCTTTTATTGGACGAACCCACCGCTTCGCTCGATGCGGCCAACACCCAGACCGTGGTGGACTTGATCCGCGAGGCGGTCGGTCGCGGTGCTGCACTGGTGGGCATCTTTCATGACGCGCATGTGGGGGCCGCAGTGGCCACACGCCGTGTCGACATGGCCCAGTTCAGGAGCGCCACATGAGCGACGTCGTGTTCAAAAACGCGCGTCTGGTGTTGCCCACCGAAGAGGTGCTGGGCAGCGTCGCGGTCAAAGAAGGGCGCATCCAATCGGTGGACCAGGGTGCTGCGCTGGACGCGCAAGGCTGGGACTTGGAGGGCGACTACCTCATGCCCGGCTTTGTCGAGATGCACACCGACAACTTCGAGCGTCACCTGATGCCTCGGCCCAAAGTGCAGTGGGCCGAGATGCCCGCTTTGATCGCACACGACGCCGAAGTGGCGGCCGCTGGCATCACCACCGTGTTCGATGCACTGGGCGTGGGCGATGCCGACCCCGAAAGCCTGCGCGGCAGCACTTGGGACACGGTGATCAAGACGATCGAGCTGTGCACACAGCAAAACCTGCTGCGGGCTGACCACCATTTGCATGTGCGCTGCGAGCTGCCTGCGCCCAATACGATTGATTTGTTCAAGCCCTTTCACGGCCAGCCGCGCCTATCGCTGATCTCGTTGATGGACCACACACCAGGTCAGCGCCAGTGGGAAAACATCGACGTGGCGCGGGTTTACTACACCGGCAAAAAAGGTTGGTCTAATGAAAAATTTGAACGCCAGGTGAGTTTGTCGGCCGAATTGCAAGACCGTTATGCCGAGCCACACCGCGCTTTTTTTGTGGACTACTGCCGCAGCCACGGCATCGCTTTGGCCAGCCACGACGACACAACCGCGGCTCATGTTGAACAAGCCCACGCAGAAGGCGCGAGCATGTCGGAGTTCCCGACCACTTTATTAGCTGCACGTGCCGCGCACACGCATGGTTTGCTCAATGTGATGGGCGGTCCCAACGTGGTTCGGGGTGGCTCGCATTCGGGCAACGTGGCGGCGTCCGAGTTGGCCAGTCATGGCTTGCTCGACATTTTGTCGTCCGATTACGTGCCGGGCAGCATGCTCAGTGCGGTGATGCGGTTGGTGGACGAGGGCATCTTGAGCTTGCCCCAAGCGGTGGCCACCGTCACACACAACCCCGCGCAAGCCACGGGCCTGAAAGACCGGGGCCAAATCGCTCCAAGTTTGCGAGCTGATTTGATCCAGGTGCGCGTAGTAGAGATGGCCCATGGCCAACGCCATGGGGTGGTGCGAGCGGTGTGGCGAGAGGGCGTGCGGGTTCTTTAATGGCCTTGGGCTTTGAAGGCGACATGACTTGTCACGGTTATTTCATGCATCGTTCATAAACTGTCATTTTTCTTGAACGCCTTGCCCATGCACAACGATTTTCTACGCCCAAGCTTGTCACTGCTTGTATTGGTCTTGGCTTTTGGCTTGAGCGCTTGTATGCCGCGCCAGTTGCTGGTGAATGGCGCGGCCGATGCTTTGACGGTGCAAGGCCAAGCCGAAGAAGAGGACATCGGTTTGGCGCGTGAGGCCAGCGCTTTTTATCTGAAGTTGTCTGAGTCTTTGTTGCGTCAGACACCAGGGCACTTGGCTTTGGCTGAATCCGTGGCCTCCGGATTCACTCAGTACGCCTATGCGTTTGTGGCCACGGATGCCGAACGCATGATGAATACAGATGCCAAGGCCGCACACCAACTCAATGAACGCGCCAGGCGGCTTTACCTGCGGGCCCATCGGCATGCCATGTCCGCGTTGGCGCGATCCAACCCAGGCTTGATGGCGTCTTTGGCCAAGCCCTCGGCCACGCAACACGTTCTCCTTCAGCCTGACCAATTGGGCGTGGCTTTTTGGGCTGCAGCGTCTTGGGGTGCATACATTGCCTTGTCCAAAGATGACCCTGACGCCGTGGCCGACTTGCCCTTGGCGGTTCGGCTGGCTGAAAGCGTTTGGCGCACTTCACCAAGCTTTGGTCAAGGCGCAGCCGCCAGCCTCATGGGCAACTTTGAAGCCGCCCGGCCCGGAGGCTCCATGACCAAGGCTGCGGCTTACTTCGATGAGGCCATTCAGGCAGGGGGCGGAAAAAACCCAGGCCCTTTGGTGGCCAAAGCCGAAGCGATTGCTCAGCCCACGGGTGATCGCACAGCTTTCGAAGCGCTGCTGCAAAAAGCTTTGTCTGTGAGCGCCAAACGGTACGACTTGACCAGCCAGATCATGCGTCAACGTGCGCAGTGGCTGCTGGACAGTGTGGATGATCTTTTTTGAATGGATGGACCGATGCGTTGGATGCAACCCCCCTTCTGGAAAAAATGTACCAGCGTCGCTTTGCTGGGCTTGCTGATGCTGAGCACCTCTTGGACCCAAGCAAATGAAAAGTCATTGCGCATTGGTTCTTTGGTGCCGAAAAATTCCTTGTACCACCGACAGTTGCTCGACATTGCGGACAGCTGGCGCACAGCGCAAGGTGCGGGTGCTAAATATTTGGTCTATCCCGATGGCAGCCAAGGCGGCGAGGCAGAGATGGCTCGCCGCATGCGCATTGGGCAGCTGCAGGGGGCCTTGTTATCGGTGGTGGGCTTGCGCGAAATCGAACCCTCAATCGCCGCCTTGCAGTCCATGCCCCTGCTTTTTCGCAGCTGGGAAGAAGTCGATTACGTGCGCGAAAAAATGCGCCCGGCCATGGAAAAAAAGTTCCTAGAAAAAGGCTTTGTGGTTTTGGCTTGGGGCGATGCGGGTTGGGTACGGTTTTTTTCCAAAGAAGCAGCCATCAGGCCCGATGACTACAAACGCATGAAGTTTTTTGCATGGGGCTCCGAGCCGGACCAGCAATCCATCATGAAAAGCCTAGGCTACACACCCGTGCCTTTGGAGACGACCGACATCTTGCCCGCGATTCAGACTGGCATGATCAATGTGGTGCCTTCCACACCTTACTTTGCATTGGCCAGCCAGGTTTACAACTCCGCACCGCACATGCTAGAGATCAACTGGGCGCCGATTGTGGGCGCCTTGGTGGTGACAAGAAAAGCTTGGGACAACATGTCGCCATCTGTTCAACAGGCCGTTCGGGCTGCCAGTGACAAAGCCGGTGCGCAAATTCGCACCAAGGCTCGACAAGAGGTGGAAGAAGCGGTCGATGCCATGAAAAAACGCGGGCTCACGGTCCACAAACCCAACACCGAGCAAATGAAAGAGTGGAACGACTTGGCCGAGAAGCTTTACCCGCGCATCCGCGGCACGATGGTGCCCGCTGAAACCTTTGACGAGGTGATGGGTCACGTTAAAACCTTTCGCGCTGGCAAACCCAAGTGAAACGCTGGTTGGACGCCCTGAAGCGCACCCCAGGGTGGGTGCGATTGGATGAGACCATCGCCTCGGCAGCTTTGTCGCTGATGGTGTTGATTCCGGTCCTTGAAATTTTGATGCGGCCCTGGATGGGCAGTGGCATTGAAAACGCACCTGTGCTGGTGCAGCACTTGGGGCTGGTGTTGACCATGTGGGGTGCTTTGGCAGCGGAGCGTTACGGCCACTTAACGACCTTAGGCGGCAGCGGTTTAACAGACACAAACGCCCCCAAACCCTTGGCCTATGCCATGGGCAACGGCTTGGCGGCGCTGGTCTGCGGCATGTTGGCCATGAGCAGTTGGCTTTTGGTGGCCAGCGAGCGTGAGGTGTCACAGGTTTTGGCCTACGGCATACCGACTTGGTGGGTACAGGCGAGCATGCCTTTAGGCTTTGCGCTGTTGGGGTTCAAATTAGGCGCACGATGTTCTGGCAGCACGTCTCTTCGCGGTTTATTGGGTGTGCTTTTGCCTTTGTGCGGTGCGGCTTTGGTGGCGCAGTTCGACGGCACAGGCGTGCCTTTATGGCCCTGTGTCTTGCTGTTGGTGATGGCCCTTTTGGCCGGCGCCCCCATTTTTGCGGTCTTGGGCGGCTTGGCTTTGGCCTTGTTTTGGCAAGACGGCACCCCCTTGGCGACCGTGGCTTTGTCGCATTACCAAATCACCGTGAACCCGTCCTTACCTGCATTACCTTTGTTCACATTGGCGGGTCTGGTGTTTGCGCGAACGGGGGCCGCGAAGCGCTTAGGGAACTTGTTTGTGGCTCTCATGGGCCAAGGCACCACGGGCACCGTGGTCGCCACAGCGCTGCTGTGCTCTTGTTTTACGGCCTTCACGGGGGGCAGCGGTGTGACCATCTTGGCCTTGGGGGGCTTGTTGCTGCCTTTGCTGCGCAACGCCGGATACCCTGAGGGACGCGGCATCAGCTTGGTCACGAGCGCCAGTGCTTTGGGGGTGTTACTGGCGCCGTCGGTGCCGCTCATAATGTACGCCATCATCGCCCGTGTACCCATCCACACCATGTTCTTGGCAGGCTTGGTGCCTGCACTGGTCATGGTGATGTTTTTGTTGGTATTTGGTGGCTACCTGCGCCGCACACCTGCGAACAACGCTGCGGTCTATTCGGTCCAGCCAGCGGCAAAGCCAGCACTGTTTTGGCCTGCCGTCTGGGCAGCCAAATGGGAAATTTTGGCGCCTGTGGTGGCCATTGGTACTTTGGTCAGCGGCTTGGCAACACCGACCGAAAGTGCTGCCGTGACCGCGTTGTATGCCATCTTGACCCAAGCCTGGGCGCACCGAGAGTTGGGCTGGCGCTTGTTGGGCAAATGCCTGAGTGAGTCGACCCAAATCATTGGCGGCGTCTTGTTGATTTTGGGGATGGCCTTGGCCCTGACGAATTTCCTGATCGACGCCGGGATACCGGATGCGGCCATTGAAGCGGTGCAAACGGCCATTCCCAACAAGTACGTGTTCTTGTTGGCGCTGACGGTCTTTTTGTTGCTGGCCGGAGCGCTTATGGAAATCTATGCCGCCATTGTGGTGCTGGTGCCTTTGCTCTTGCCTGTAGCCATGAGTTACGGCATCGACCCGGTGCATTTCGGCATTGTGTTCTTGGCAGCCCTCGAGATGGGTTTTCTGTGTCCGCCCGCGGGCATGAACATTTACTTCTCGTCAGCCATGTTTGGCAAACCCGTTCGCGAGGTGGCAGTGGCGGTGCTACCTGCTTTGTTGGCCATTTTCTTGGGCACGTTGGCCATCGCGTCTGTGCCATGGTTGGCCACTGGCTTGCCAGACCTATTGAAGGCATGACATTCAATCTTCCCAAAGGTGTCAAAGGCCTGTCACAAAGTCTATACAGACTCTCGGCCAATAGATATACGTCGGAGTTCAAATGGCCTTGCGAATTCAAAACCTCAACAAGCATTTTGCCAACGGCAAACATGCATTGCGCGACATCGATCTGAACATTGCCGACGGCGAAATGGTCGCTCTGATCGGTGCGTCGGGTTCGGGTAAATCCACCTTGCTGCGCATGGTGGCGGGTTTGTTAGTGGCCGATGCCGGGCCTGGCTCACTCATTGAAGTGAATGGCCAATGCGTTCAACGAGAAGGTCGCATCGTCAGCGACATCCGCAGCATTCGATCGCAAGTGGGTTTTGTATTCCAGCAGTTCAACTTGGTGGACCGTTTACCCGTTTTGACCAACGTGCTGGTTGGGCGCTTGCACACCATGCCTTGGTTGCGCGGTGTGATGGGCTGGTTCAATGCGCAAGAGCGTTCAGCCGCCTTGGCCGCTTTGGAGCGTGTCGGCATCTTGGACTGCCACAAACAGCGTGCATCGACTTTGTCCGGGGGACAGCAACAACGTGCAGCCATTGCCCGCACCTTGGTTCAGGGGGCCAAGTTGGTCTTGGCCGACGAGCCTATTGCCTCATTGGACCCAGATTCCTCACGCAAGGTGATGGAGATTTTGTCCACCATCCAACGTGAAGACGGCCGCACCGTGATCGTGTCTTTGCATCAAGTGGACATGGCCATTCGCTATTGCCCCCGAGTGATCGCGCTGAACCAAGGCCAAGTGATTTACGACGGCCCTGCTGCGGCCCTCACACCAGCTTTGCTGCGTGACCTGTATGGCATGCAAGCCGACGAGTTTTTGAGTGGCAGCGAGTTGTTGCAGTCTGCGCAGGCTCAAATACCCTCCCCTGTTTTGGCATGGTCCAACAATTTGGCACAAGCCGCCTGATTTTTTCTTTTTACAACCCATTGGAGCTTTCTCATGTTCAAGAAAACCCTCGCTGCTTTGGCCATTGGCCTCAGCTTCACCGCCGCCATGGCCCAAGAGATCAATTTCGGCATCATTTCCACAGAAGCCACACAAAACTTGAAAGCCGACTGGCAGCCCCTACTCGACGACATGGAAAAGCAAACCGGCCTGAAGGTCAAGGCCTTCTTTGCCCCGGATTACGCCGGCATCATCGAAGGCATGCGCTTCAACAAAGTGCAAATGGCCTGGATGGGCAACAAATCGGCCATGGAAGCGGTGGACCGCTCCAACGCTGAAGTGTTCGCCCAAATGGTCAACGCAGATGGCACACAAGGCTATTACTCGCACCTGATCGTGCACAAAGACAGCCCACTGAACAACCTAAACGACATGTTCAGAAACGCCAAAAACCTGAGTTTTGGAAATGGCGATCCCAACTCTACATCTGGTTTTTTAGTGCCTGGCTTCTATGTTTTTGCCCAGAACAAAGTAGATGTTCGCACGGCTTTCAAGGTTTCTCGCAGTGCCAACCATGAAGCTAATGCCTTGGCTGTTGCGAATAAGCAAGTAGATGTCGCAACAAACAACAGCGAGAACTTAGAGAAGTTCAAAGATCGTCAAGCTGCCAAATTCAATGACCTCAAAATCATTTGGACTTCACCCTTGATTCCGTTGGATCCCATGGTCATGAGCAAAAATTTGCCAGAAGCAACCAAATCCAAAATCAAAACCTTTTTTTATAACTACGCCAAAACCGATGCCCGTGAGAAAGAGATCGTGATGAAGATCTCCAAGTTGTCGGGCTTCAAGGCATCGACCAACGAGCAACTCAAGCCGATTCGTCAGTTGGATCTTTTTGCACAGCGCAACAAAATTGATGGTGACACCACCATGTCTGCCGCTGAAAAGCAAACCAAATTGTCAGACATTGACCAAAAATTGGCCGCACTGAAGTAATTTGGATGCGTCTGGCTGCGGGCTCCTCAGTGCATGTGTGTGTGTTGAGGAGTCGCATTGATTGGGGCTGCTGGTTTGGCCCACTTGTTTTGAATTGAGCCCTATGTCATCAGTCACCCACTCTCCATTGCACGACTTAGCCCATACGGCAGCACCCAAGCGCAGTCTGACTTGGTACATGTCGTGGGCCTTCTTGCTTTTGTTGCTGGCGGCTTCTTGGAAAGGTGCTGACATGCGCCCAGCCGAGTTGTTCCGTGATTCGGGCAACATGAGCCAATACGCTGCAGAGTTCTTTCCCCCGAATTTCCGGCAATGGCGGATGTACGTCGACGAGATGATCATCACTTTGCAAATTGCTTTGTGGGGTACAGTTTTGGCCGTGGTGACTGCGGTGCCATTGGCACTCTTGGCGTCATCCAACATCGTGCCATGGTGGGTGTATCAACCTGTGCGTCGTTTGATGGACTCGTTTCGCGCCATTAACGAAATGGTTTTTGCCATGCTCTTTGTGGTGGCGGTAGGCTTGGGACCGTTTGCGGGTGTGCTGGCCTTGTGGATCCACACCGCAGGCATTTTGGCCAAGTTGTTCTCTGAGGCGGTGGAGGCGATCGACCCCCAACCCGTGGAGGGCATTCGGTCCACCGGCGCATCGGCAATGCACGAAATTGTTTACGGTGTGTTACCGCAAGTCATGCCACTGTGGATCTCATTCACACTTTACCGTTTTGAGTCCAACGTGCGATCTGCATCTGTAGTCGGTATGGTAGGCGCTGGCGGTATCAGCGTTGTTTTGTGGGAAATCATTCGCGGTTTTCAATACGCCGAAACTTGCGCTGTGATGCTGATCATTATTGTGACGGTGAGCATTATTGACCTTGTGTCCGCTCGTATTCGCAAGTTCTTCGTATGAGGTGAACCATGTCACTCACATTGTCAGAAGTGATTAGTTTGCTTGAGCGCCGTGGACAAATTCAGTACGGCATGGAAGCAATAAACCAACTCGAGCACGCGCTGCAGTGCGCGGACCTGGCAGAAAATGCTGGCGAAACACCTGAAATCGTCGTGGCATCATTGCTTCACGACTTGGGGCACTTACTGGTTGAAACCCGTGATGAGCAACAAATGCAAAAGACAAAGCAGGATGACTTACACCAATACATCGCACTGCCATTTATCCGTAGCCTGTTTCCGGCCGCGGTATTGGAACCCATCCGCATGCATGTGGATGCCAAACGATACCTCTGCCTGATCGATCCAAGTTATTGGGCCAGTTTATCGGCCGCATCAAAACACAGCCTGGAGCAGCAAGGGGGGGTGTACAACGTGGCTGAAGCCTCAGCCTTTATTGCGCAGCCTTATGCAGCTGAATCTGTGCGACTGCGCCGTTATGACGACTTGGCCAAAGTGCCTGCAAAGGCAGTGCCTCCCTTGTCTTATTACAACTCCCACCTCAATAAAGTAGTTTTGAAATCTGCTTGAGTCTTGCGCCTGCTGTTGCAAGCCCCGTTCACCATCGGCTCAGTCTGGCATGCGCAGCAAAGACTGCCCCATTTGAATACGTGCACCTGACACCACGCCGTCGGCCCATTCAAACCCAGGTGGTACAAAAATCAAAATGGTGGACCCATGCTCAAACCAACCCATTTCTTGCCCCTTGGCATACAGAGCATCGCAAGGCATCTCGTTGGGCCCCCGGTAACGCAGATTCAACAACACATCCACCGCGTGTAAACGCATGCTCGCGACCAAAACAGCTGCTACGGGCACGATCAAAAATGGAACGCCGGTTTCTGTCTGCATGTGCAACACAGCCCGTTCATTTTTGCAAAACAACTCGGCCACCCGCTTGAGCGCTACCGGATTCACGTTCCAAGTGTCACCTGACACATAGGTCACATGCTTCAAATGGACATGGTGGGGCGCATGAAAACGGTGGTACATGCTGCTGGTCAAGCGCAACGTCACATAGGAACCGCCCTCCAGAACAGCGGGCCAATGCTGGCATCGTTCAGAGGCTCCCACCAGAGATTGCAACTGGTAAGGAAACCCCTTGGCCTGATACACCTGCCCTTGGGTGATGGTCCCGCACTCCCCCACGATCGCATCACAAGGTGACGTGAAACATGCAGGATCTAGATTGACGAGCCTCGCTCCAGGTTTGAGTTCACGCGTGAAACAAGCGTGCAGACTGTCAAATTTCTCATGTTTCGCATCACTCAAATCCAGATCACTGAACATGCGCCATACCGCCATGGACGATTTGACCACCCAAGGATGTCGGATCTGACTCCACCAGCCCATGAAACGGGTCAGTGTGATGCGCGGGATACGGTTGGTCAGCAAAAAGTTGAGGTCTTCTTGAATCATCCACTTTTGAAAAATTTGGCGAATCTTCATCATGTTGTCACTCAATTTGAATAGAAAGAAAGTTCATTGACTCAAGGAAATCAACGTGATCACCACTTGGATAGGACTGGGCGCTTTGGGCGCTTTGACCACTCTGGCGCCGGCCATACGTCAAAGAATTCAACTTTCGCGGGCCAAACACCGATCTTTGGCAGGACATTCGAAAATGGCCAAACGTCTGGCTCGGTTGTTGCCCGGCTACAGTTTTGACGACAGCAGTTTTTTTGCTTGTGATGGCGCACCCACGCAGGTTCAGGCCCAACGCCGAGCTGCCTTCATGGGTCTGGCCAACACCTTGCAAAATCGCCACCCACTGAGCATCCAAGCTTCGGCACAGGCACGGAGCAACATCTCTGACATGCAATTCATTTCGGCGTACCGGGTGCCTTTTCAATTCAGTCCCATGGTCAGAGAGCATCTGAAAGTCGGCTCTTTCTTGCAGTCTGCCCAAGGCGTTCAGGTCACCGATTTGGACGGCCAGGTTTTTTACGATCTGACAGGTTCTTACGGCGTCAACGTGTTTGGCGCAGACTTTTACAAAGAAACCATGCAACTGGGCATGGCCCGAACCCAAGAGCTGGGACCGGTTTTGGGCTCGTATCACCCTGTTGTGGCGAGCAACGCGGAGCGACTCAAAGCCATTTCGGGTTTGGACGAGGTGTCTTTTCACATGTCCGGAACAGAGGCTGTCATGCAAGCCGTCCGGTTGGCCAGGTACCACACACGTCGCAAAAACATTGTGCGGTTTTGTGGTGCATACCATGGCTGGTGGGAAGACGTGCAACCGGGCCCTGGCAACCCCATGCCACCTCGCGAAACCTTCACCCTGAGTGACATGAGCGAGCGAAGCTTGCAGGTGCTGCGCACGCGAAAAGACATTGCTTGCGTGTTGATCAATCCTTTGCAGGCTCTGCACACCAATGCCAATGCGCCCGGTGATTCGACTCTGGTGGACAGCAGCCGACGGGCAAGCTACGACCGCGAGGCCTACACCACTTGGCTCAAAGCATTGAGAAAAGTATGTACGGAGCGGTGCATTGCACTGATCTTTGACGAAGTCTTCTTGGGATTCCGTTTGGCAGCTGGTGGCGCTCAAGCTTATTTTGGCGTTCAAGCCGACATGGTCACTTACGGCAAAACACTGGGCGGCGGTTTTCCGGTTGGCGTTGTGTGCGGGAAGCACGAATGGATGCGCCGGTTCAACGAAAAACGTCCCGCTGACATTTGTTTTGCCCGAGGCACCTTCAACGCACACCCGGCTGTCATGGGTGCCATGTCGGCATTTCTGGACCAACTCGACACACCAGCAGTTCAAGCCATTTACCACGGCCTGGACGAACGATGGAATGCGCGTGCAGCCCTTTTCAACAGCACCATGACGGCGAATGGATTGCCCTTTCAAGTGGCCAACATGTCCAGTGTTTGGACGCTTTTTTACACACAGCCCAGCCGTTACAACTGGATTTTGCAGTACTACCTCAGGCTGCATGGATTGGCGCTCAGTTGGGTGGGTACGGGTCGAATGATCTTCAGCCTCAACTACAGCGATGAAGATTTTGACGCTGTCATGCAAAGGTTTGTACAGGCTGGTCTGGAAATGCAGCGTGACGGATGGTGGTGGCATGCACCCATGATCACCAATCAATCCATTCGCCGTCGCATCCTCAAAGAAACATTGTTTCGTTGACCCATCCTCAACGCTCAACCGCTGAAGGTTGAGCGTTGAAAAATCACTCAACGGCTGATGTGGAGATCTCTGTCGGCAAAACGCTCACCGCGCAACAGTTGCAACGGCGCTTTGTGGTACAGATAAATGTCGTGAAAAGGATCGGTCAAAATTTTGGTCATCCAGACCAAGCCTGTCTGGACATCATGCAAAAAGAACAAATGCACGGTGCGGAACAGCAAAGCGCCGATCCCCAAATAAAGCCAAGCGAATCCAACCGCCCGCATGTACTCCAACAAAGTCTCATGCGCTGGCAATATACCCATGAAGCCTGGATTCATGAATATGGCCAAGGGCAACAATGCCCAAACACTCAACAGCACAACTTTGCGGCGCAGGTTGTAGCCCACCTTGATGTCTTCTTTGAACTCGTTGGTTGCCTCGTTGACATGGTCATAGCCCAAGGGTTCAAAGAAAAAATGTCCCGCTTGACGTGATGTCATCGACACCAGCCAAGCCAATAAAGCCGCTATGGCTGGATCCACAAACATCAATCCATAGGCCACCACAAAGGCCGTCGCACTGAGCAGGTGCAAGGACTGATTGATCCGGCAATGGTGGTAATAGCGGTGATCGTCCCAGCGCTGAACACGCAATGATTCCAAAAATTCTTTCACACGTACCCCTCTTGATGAATGTGACCGAATGATGATCGCTGAGTGTTAAAAATCAGTGACAGCCTTTGTTGTCATCAAATTGTTAAATGCTTCACCCAATATCAGGGGATGTACGAATCAAATCATGACCCCTACTTGGTTGAAAACATTGAGCCGCTCAACCCCAGCTTGCGCATCGCAGTGGTCACAGAAACTTGGCCACCAGAGGTCAATGGTGTAGCGCTCACGCTCTCGCGATTGGTGCAAGAGTTGAGTTTGCGACAACACACCATTCAGCTCATTCGTCCCAAGCAAACACCAAGTGAGACCGGCACGAGCCGAGAGGGCTGGACAGAACTCTTGCTCAAAGGCATGCCTATTCCACGCTACCCTGAACTCAAGTTGGGATTTCCAAGCAAAAAATCACTCATTCAGGCATGGACACAAAAGCGGCCTGACATTGTTCACATTGCCACAGAGGGCCCTTTGGGTTGGTCAGCCTTGCAAGCCGCCAAGGTTTTGCGCCTACCGGTTTCCTCCGATTTCAGAACCAATTTTCAAAGCTACAGCAAACACTATGGCGTAGGCTGGCTACAAAAGCCGATCGTGGCTTACCTGCGTAAATTTCATAACCGCACACACTGCACGATGGTCCCAACACAGGCGATGCGCGAACAACTTCACCAACTGGGGTTCGACAATCTGCACACCGTTGGCCGAGGTGTCAACACCACTTTGTTTCACCCAGATAAACGCAGCCCCGATTTACGTCGGCAGTGGCAAGCCGATGATGAAACCATGGTTTTGTTGTCAGTCGGACGACTGGCTGCAGAAAAAAATCTGGACCTGACCATCAAAACCTACCAAGCACTTTTACAAAACAATCGGAAAGTCAAACTGGTTTTTTGCGGTGATGGCCCTTACCGCGCCAAGCTTCAAGCCGAATGTCCAGACGCGATCTTCATGGGCATGTCAACACAACCGCAACTGGCCGTCGCGTATGCCAGCGCTGACCTGTTTCTTTTCACCAGCCTGACCGAAACATTTGGCAATGTCACACTGGAAGCCTTGGCCAGTGGCACACCTGTGCTGGCATTTGACTGTGCTGCCGCCAAAGAGGTCATAGAAGACGGGCGCAACGGTTGGCTGGTACACAATGAAGACGCGCAGCTTTATGTCTTGCGCGCTTTGGACATCAGTCAGCACATTCAAAATTTAAAAGACACTCGAAAAAACGCGCACACCAGCGTCCTCAAGTGGGAATGGAATGAAATTGCCTTGCAAGTGGAGCGTCTTTTCCGCCAAGTTCTGTCCACCTGTTCACGCAGCTGAGGCGGGTGGCCGCAAAGACATCAGCCAAGGGGCTGCAGCCATCCACAAGGGCAGGCTCATCAACACCATGGTGGTGAACAACGACCACTCCCAAGACACCATGAAGCTGTATGCCGCCAACATCATCAGCACACTCAAATTTTCATTGAAGCCTTGCACAGCGATGGATCGGCCAGCCGACATGCTTTTTTTCCCACGTCTTTGCAACATCGCATTCATTGGAATCAACAGCATGCCACCCGACCAACCCGCCAAGACCAGAACAGGAATCACCACCCATACATCCCGGATGAACGCCAGGCACGGCATCAACACCGCCAAAAGCAAAGCCCATCGCAAGGATTTGCGTGACTTGAAACCCTCCCGCTTAAGTGCCGCCATGATGGCGCCACCCATCACACCCAAGGCCACCACCCCTTGAAGATATGCACCTTGCTGTAAATTCAAGCCACCCTGCGTTTGCGCCCAAACCAAAACGACAAATTGCAGCACCGCGCCAACACCCCAACTCAGAGTGGTCACACGCAAAGACACCCCTCCTAAAGTATCAGCCCACAGTTGTCGGTTATTTCTCCAAAATGGAAGCCATCGGACATCACGCCAGGCCAAAGCATGGGGAACCTTGGGCTCCGTGGGCAGAATCCCTGAATTGCTGATTGCAGACAACCCATACAACAACCCAACGACGGCCAAGCCTGAAACCAATTCGGTTTGCACCAACCATGCAGGCCTGTCTTGAATACCCAACAGATCCATCAAGCCCGGATTTGCGCTGCCCATGCCGATCAACCAACCCCCTAAAACAACGCCACCCAAGATGGACAGCACCATCGTGACTTCGACCCAGGCATTGGCCTGAACAAGCCGCGATGCAGCCACAGTTTCGATGACCAGACCATACTTTGCGGGTGCATAAACTGAAGCGGCCAATCCAGTCAGCGCGAAGGCCAACAAAGGATGCATGCCCATCAACAAGCTCAAAACGGCCAAGATCTTGAGCAAGTTCATCACCGACATGACGTCTCGCTTTGAAAAGCCATCGGCCAAGGGGCCCACCCAACTGGCCATCAAAACATACGACAAAGTGAAAGCAAACTTGAGTAACGGCGCCCAATAACCGGGGTAAGCCTGCTCTTGTAAAAAGCAAACGCCCAGCACCAGCAGTGCGTTGTCGGCTAATCCACAGAAAAACTGGGCCAGGATCAGCCAAAAAAAACCCTTAGGCATTCACAGCGTTACCCGGTGAATTTGCTTCCATGTCTGACGCAAAATCCAACCATTGCGCCAAATCATTTCGGCGACCCACACCTTGGTAGGCAATGCCCAATTCACTCAAAGCCTCAGGGTTGTAGAGATTTCTACCATCCAAGATGAAGGGTTTGTTCATCACCGCTTTCATCGCAGCAAAGTCCGGGTTGTGGAAATTTTTCCATTCAGTCAACACCATCAAAGCATCTGCACCTTCCAGCGCCTGCATATCGGTGGGCGCCAGTGAGAAGTTCTCCAAGATAGCGTTATCTGAACCCAAGTCTTGCTGCAAAGCCAAAAGAGCATGCTCACCCGCAATGGGATCAAAGGCACACACTTCAGCGCCAAGCTCCAAAAGCTGACGAATCACCATGCGACTGGGTGCTTCGCGCATATCGTCCGTGTTGGGCTTAAAGGCCAAGCCCCAAATCGCAATTTTTCGACCCCTCAAATCCATGCCAATGCGCTGGACCAAGCGGTCTACCAAAACCGTCTTTTGTCGCTCATTCACCAACTCTGTTGCAGAAACCACGGCCATCTTGTGACCATAGGCCTTGGCCGTACTCACCAAGGCTTGCGTATCCTTTGGAAAGCAACTGCCGCCGTAACCGCACCCGGCGTACAAAAAGCTGTGACCGATGCGGCTGTCGGCACCGATGCCACGGCGAACATGGTCAACATCGGCATCCAAGGCATCTGCCAAGTTGGCGATTTCATTCATGAATGAAATCCTGGCAGCCAGCATCGCATTGGCAGCGTATTTGGTCAATTCGGCACTGCGCACATCCATCCAAACTGTGCGGGCATGGTGACGGTTGAAACTGGCATACAGATCGCCCATCATGCGCTGGCTTCGTGCTTTGTGAGGGCCATCGTTCAGACCCACAACAATCCGGTCTGGGCGCATGAAGTCATCGATGGCCGCGCCTTCTTTGAGGAATTCTGGGTTAGAAATGACATCGAACAGGTCCATCGACATGCCGCGGTGGGTCAATTCATGCGAAATTGCCGCGCGAACCTTGTCTGCCGTTCCCACTGGAACCGTTGACTTGTTCACCACCAACTTGAAGCCCTTGATATGGCGACCGATGGTGCTGGCCACCGACAACACATGGCCCAAATCAGCAGAGCCGTCTTCCGTGGCGGGTGTACCAACCGCAATGAAAATAATGTCGCCATGCTCAATGGCCTCACAGGCATCGTGAGTGAATCGAATGCGGCCATCGGCCCTGTTACGGTGGAGCAGGTCTTTCAAGCCAGGCTCGTAGATCGGAACTTCGCCATCTCGCAAGAGTTTGATCTTTTCTTCATCCTTGTCCATGCATAAGACTTTGAAACCCAAGTCAGCCAGACAAGCGCCAGTGACCAAGCCCACGTAACCCGATCCAATGACTGTGATTCGCATGACAACACTCCTGAAATAAAAGGAGATGTTGCTGGCCACCTGTTAAAGAGGCGTGTCAAATCAATGATGAATTGATGAATCTGAGTTCAAGCCTGTTCAGGCAAAACTCTGGTGTGAGGGAAGGTCAACTGAAATGTCGATCCCCGTCCCAACTCGCTTTCAATGCGCAGCTCGCCACCATGACGCTGCATCACATGCTTGGCAATCGCCAACCCCAAACCCGTGCCGCCTGTTTCCCTTGAGCGACTTCTGTCAACGCGGTAAAAACGCTCAGTCAGACGCGGCAAATGTTCGGCTGCAATTCCGGGACCGGAATCTTTCACTGCAAAGACCCACCCCTCAGGCTTGTGCGTCCAGGTCAGTTCAATCAAGCCACCCAGTGGTGTGTAACGCACCGCATTGGTCACCAAATTGGACACAGCGCTCATCAACTCCGACCGTGAGCCCAGCAATTGCACATCTGGAACGGGCTCCAGCACCAAATGGTGCGCTGCTCCACCCAACTTGTTCGCCATACCCTCCGACAAGGCCGTCGAATCCATCACGACTTGGGACATCAACCAAGTCAATGACACCTTCTCGTGAAGACCGGGGGGCTGACTGCCCTCAAGCTGAGACAAAGTCAACAGATCAGCCACCAACGACTGCATGCGGTCCGATTGGACTGACATGTGCTGCAAATAATTTTGTGTCTGCTGCGTGTCCAGTGGCAATGATTGGAGGGTTTCGATGAACCCACTCAGTACCGTCAAAGGTGTTCGAATCTCATGGGACACATTGGCCACAAAATCGCGCCGCATGGCATCGGCCTGAGCCATAGCGGTGATGTCGCGCGTGAGCAAAAGCATGCGCCCTTCCCCGTAAGCATGCAAATGAACCGACAACTTTTGGGTGTTCACCATAGAGCTGCTACGCCCCTCAATGACCACCTCAGAACCATGAACAGACTGCGCAAAATAACGTGCAAAAACAGGATCACGCACCAAATGAACGATGTGCTGCATGCGGTCTTTGACAGCGTCTAAACCCAAGTGCGAGGCAGCTGTGCTGTTACACCAATCAATTCGGGCTTCTTCGTCCAACAAAATGACGCCGTTGGGGGAAGCTTGGATGGCCGACAAAAAATCGACCAAACGCCCCTCATGCAAAGCGGCTAATTTTTCTTGTTGTCGCAACAAACGAACAACACGCGTGGCCATGTCGAGCCAAAGACCTTGCCATGGCGGATCATGACGCAGAGTTCTGGCACTGAGCCACCGGTCGAATCGGTCAACCTTCCAGGAAAAGTTCAGGGCATATGCACCAACAGCCACCAAAGCAGCCAAACAAGCCCCTAACTCACCCCCCAAAAACCATCCAGGCATTGCAGCCAAGAAAACGATGAACAGCAATTCAATGATCGCAAAAACCATGCGCAACTCGAATTCAAACGGAGGGATTTGGGGTGAAGCGGTAACCAGCGCCTCGCACAGTTTCAATCATGCTGCCAGCATCGCTCAACGACTCACGCAAACGTTTGACGTGGACATCCACCGTACGTTCTTCGATGTACACATGGTCACCCCAAACTTTATCGAGCAAAGCACCACGGCTGTGTACACGCTCCGGATGGTGCATGAAAAAGTGCAAAAGCTTGAACTCGGTTGGCCCAATCTTCAAGGGCTTATCCGCGAGACTGACACGGTGGGTGTCAGCGTCCAACTGCAAGTCGCCCATTTTCACCAAGCCACCGGTTGCCTCTGGCACACGGCGACGCAAAACTGCCCGAATGCGAGCCAACAATTCGCGCGGCGAAAAGGGTTTGACGATGTAGTCATCAGCGCCCGCATCCAGTCCCGCCACACGGTCGGCCTCGTCACCACGGGCGGTCAGCATCAAAATGGGCACGGCTTTGGTCCGCGCCGAAGCGCGCCACCGACGCGCCAAAGTCAGACCACTTTCGCCCGGCAACATCCAGTCCAGCAAGATGACATCGGGCAAAATTTCGTTCAACTCACGTTGTGCAGTTTCAGCATCTATCGCCCAAATGGGCTGGAAACCGTTGTGCTTCAAGTTGACGGCAATCAGCTCCGCAATGGCGGGCTCGTCCTCAACGATCAGGATGCGGGGTAGTGTTCTCATTGAACCGCTTTTTCAATTTCTGTCAGGGCCGTGTGGCGAACATCAGCGCCCTTGACGACATAGATCACGAACTCGGCAATGTTTTTGGCATGGTCACCGATGCGCTCAATGGCTTTGGCCACAAACAACAAATCCAGGCTGGCCGAAATGGTGCGTGGGTCTTCCATCATGTAAGTGACCAATTTGCGCATAAAGCCGTTGAACTCGGCATCGATCAAATCGTCTTCTTTCAAAATGACCAGGGCTGTGGACACATCCAAACGGGCAAAAGCGTCCAGGGCTTTGCGCAGCAAACCGGTGGCCAAGTCTGCCGCAACGCGCAGTTCAGAAGCCGGTAGATTGCGCGGGCTGCCTTGCTCCAAAATCAACTTGACCATGCGGGCAATGCGCTCTGCCTCGTCACCCGCACGCTCCAGATTGCCGGTGATCTTGGAGATGGCCATCAGCAACCTGAGATCGCGCGCTGTCGGTTGACGGCGGGCAATGATAGATGCCAATTCAGCATCGATTTCAACCTCTAATGAATTGACTTGCTTTTCGGTGGCCACCACTTGGTCGGCCACTTCAGAGCTGAACTGCGCCAAGGCGTAAACCGCATGCCGCGTCTGTGACTCGACCAAACCGCCGAGTTCCAGAACGCGAGAGGAGACGCTTGTGAGCTCGGCGTCGAATTGGCTAGAAATGTGCTTGTCCATGTGTCTCTCCTGATCAGCCGAATCGGCCAGTGATGTAGTCTTCGGTTTCTTGCTTGACGGGCTTCATGAAAATCTGTTCGGTCACACCAAACTCCACCAACTCACCCAAATACATGTAAGCGGTGAAGTCAGACACCCGCGCCGCCTGCTGCATGTTGTGGGTCACGATGGCCACGGTGTAGTCTTTCTTCAACTCGCTCACCAACTCTTCAACTTTGGCGGTCGAAATCGGGTCCAGCGCCGAGGTGGGCTCGTCCAGCAAAATGACTTTGGGCTTGACCGCGACAGAACGTGCAATGCACAGACGCTGTTGCTGGCCACCGGACAAAGACAAACCGCTTTGGCTGAGTTTGTCTTTGACTTCGTTCCAGATGGCAGCCTTGGACAAAGCCCACTCCACACGGTCGTCCATATCAGAGCGGCTCAGGTTTTCATACAGACGAACGCCGAACGCGATGTTGTCGTAAATGGACATGGGGAACGGCGTGGGCTTTTGGAACACCATGCCAACTTGCGCACGCAACAGGTTCAAGTCTTGTTTTTTGTCCAAGATGTTGGTGCCATACAGGTTGATTTCACCCTCTGCACGCTGGCCTGGGTACAAGCTGTACATGCGGTTGAGCGTGCGTAACAGGGTTGACTTGCCGCAACCCGAAGGACCGATGAAGGCGGTCACTTTGTTCTCGGCGATGTTGAGATTGACGTCTTTCAGGCCCTTGAAGGTGCCGTAGAAAAAACTCAGATTGCGAATTTCAATCGCGTTCTTAAGAGGTGTTTGCGTGGTGTTGGGCATGTTGAAACCTTGTCTTTCGATCAAACTTTGACTTTTTCGCGGAAGAAAACGCGGGCCAAGATGTTCAGGGCCAGCACGGTCAGGGTGATGAGCAATGCGCCCCCCCAAGCCAACTGAATCCAGTTTTCATAGGGGCTCATGGCGAATTGGAAGATCACCACCGGTAAGTTGGCCATGGGCGCGCCCATGTTGGTGCTGTAAAACTGGTTGTTGAGGGCCGTGAACAACAAAGGTGCTGTCTCTCCGCTGATGCGGGCCAAGGCCAACAACAAGCCGGTGATCACACCGCTTTTGGCTGCACGCAAGGTCACCATGGTGGAAACCTTCCAACGCGGCGCACCCAAAGCAAAGGCCGCCTCGCGCAAGCTGCCGGGCACCAAACGCAGCATGTTCTCGGTGGTGCGCATGACCACCGGGATCGCGATCAATGACAGGGCCAAACTGCCGGCATAGCCCGAAAAATTACCCACGGTGGCCACCGCAATCGCATAAACAAACAAACCCAACACAATGGACGGAGCAGACAGCATGATGTCGGTCACAAAGCGGGTGAATTCAGCCGTTTTGCTGGTGTCGCCGTATTCGGTCAGGTAGATGCCCGCCAAAATGCCAATGGGTGTGGACACGGCGACTGCCAAGCCCACGATCATCAAGCTGCCCACAATGGCGTTGCGTAAACCACCGCCTTCAGAGCCGGGCGCTGGCGTATCGTTGGTGAACAAAGTCAATTCAAGTGCTGCCAGTCCATTGGAAAACAGCACAAACAAAATCCACAACAAAGCCACCAGCCCCAAGCTCATGGCGATCATGGACAAGGTCAAACCAATCAAATTGGTGCGCTTGCGGCTGCGGTAAAGGGGGGAAGATTCCATCAGCATGGTGTGGCTCGATTCAATGAAGTTTGAAGGTCCTGGCAAAAGTCGCGGGTCATCGGTTGCCTTTGGCTTTTTCGGTGCGGATGATCAGCCACTTGGCCATGGCCAAGACCACGAAAGTGATGCAAAACAAGAGGAAGCCCAAAGCGAAGAGTGTGTTGAAGTGCAAGCCCTCAGCCTCGCCAAATTCGTTGGCCAACACCGAGGCGATCGAAGTGCCCGGAGAAAACAAGGAGGTGGGCATGCGGTTGGCGTTGCCAATCACAAACGTCACGGCCATGGTCTCGCCCAAAGCACGGCCCAAGCCCAACATGATGCCGCCAATCACACCGGTTTGGGTGTAGGGCAACACCACCTTGCGCACCACTTCCCATGTGGTGCAACCCAAACCATAAGCCGACTCACGCAAGATGGGGGGGGTGATTTCAAACACATCGCGCATCACGGCGGCCACAAAGGGCAGCACCATGAAAGACAAAATGATGCCGGCCGCCAAAATGCCCAGGCCGTTGGTGGCACCACCAAACAACCAGCCCACCATGGGCATGCCGCCCAACACCGACTGCAAAGGCACCTGCAAATAGTCGGCATACACCGGCGCGAACACAAACAAGCCGAACATGCCGTAAATGATCGACGGCACAGCCGCCAACAACTCAATGGCCGTGCCCAATGGGCGACGCAACCAGACCGGGCAAGTTTCTGTCAAGAAAACAGCAATACCAAAAGCCAGGGGCACCGCAATCAGCATGGCCAAACCAGCGCTCAACACAGTGCCGACGATCGATATCGCGGCACCAAATTCTTGGTTGATGATGTCCCACTCCACGTAGAACAAAAAATGGGCACCAAACTTGGCAAATGTCGGCCAAGCGTTGACAAAAAGAGAAACGATGATGCCCACCAAGGCGATCAACACCAGCAAAGAAAACGACTGGGTGGTCCGGTGAAAAACAACGTCTTGCAAACGTTGACGCTTGGCAACAACGACCATGTTGGCACTGTGCGCTTCGGATGCAGTCGATGATTGTGTGGTGTTCATGGTCTTATCGGCAGACATACAAAAAATTGAACCTGATTTGAAAAACAAACCACCGACAGTCGTGAAGAATGTCGGTGGTCAAGGGTCAGTTCAAACAACCCTGCAAATCATCACTTGGTGTTGACCTGGTTCCAAACACGTTGACGGATCTGATTGGTCAAAGAATCAGGCAGTGGCACGTACTCGAGTTCCAGAGCCATTTGCTTGCCATTTTTGAAGGCCCAGTCAAAGAACTTCAACACTTCTGCAGACTGTGCTTTGTCAGCGGGCGTCTTGTACATCAAAATGAAAGAAGCTGTGGTGACAGGGTAAGACTTGGCACCAGGCTGATCCACGATGGACAGACCCATGCCAGGAACGCTGAACCAGTCGGCACCAGCAGCCGCAGCAGCAAACGTCTCGTCGTCAGGCATCACGTAGTTGCCGGCCTTATTTTGCAGAGCCATCACAGCAATGTTGTTTTTCTTGGCGTAAGCGTATTCCACATAACCGATAGAGCCTTTGGTGCGGGACACGTTGGCTGCAACACCCTCGTTGCCCTTGCCACCCACGGATGTAGGGGCTGGCCACTTGACCGCAGCGCCCTTGCCCACGGTGTCCAACCACTCTTTGCTGACGGTAGACAGGTAATCGGTCCAGTTGAAGGTGGTGCCAGAACCGTCAGCGCGGTGCACCACGGTGATGGTGGTGTCAGGCAAACGCTTGCCTGGGTTCAAAGCGGCCAACTTGGGGTCGTTCCATTTGCTGATCTTGCCCATGAACATTTCGGCCAACACAGGACCGGTCACGCGCAAGTCGCCCTTACCAAAACCGTCCAGGTTAAAGATTGGAACTGTGCCGCCGATGATGGCGGGGAACTGCACCATGCCGTCTTTGTCCAGGTCAGCACCGCTGACAGGCGCGTCTGTGGCACCAAAAGCCACCGTCTTGGCGCGGATCTGACGGATACCGCCGGAAGAGCCAATCGACTGATAGTTCAAGCCCACGCCAGTTTCTTTTTTGTAGGCTTCAGCCCACTTGGCGTAGATAGGGAAAGGGAATGTAGCGCCAGCGCCGGTGATGTCGGCAGCCCATGTGGTGGCTGCCACAGCGCTCAGACCGATGGCGGCCACGAGGGATTTAAATTTCAGCATTTCAGCTCCTGTTTCAGGTTCAAAAGAATTCTTATCAACAGCCTGTTTGCTGTTGATTGACCTGACTTTAGCCGCCAATTGTGACAAGTTTGTGTCAAAAAACCTTGATTTAAATGGCAAATAACGGGTACTCGAAGGGCCTGCTGGCCAAAAACTGAACTTTTTAGCCTTGCACTGAGCTGCTTTGCATCAAAACCAGAGCTTATGGCTTTGGGGCGCATGCTTCGCAGCCCCGTTTGCCCCAAGGTCAAAAAACTCATGGCTTTCTCGCTATGTGATCAGCATATCGCCGCCAGGCACCCAGGCCAGAGACCCAGGGTGGATCAGGCCCCTTGTGGTCACTGCGGTCGCCTCGTTCTTTGCCAGCGTGACTGTCGTTGAACTGGGCTTGGGGCAAGACTTTCATCCATTGCTCAAGCTGATCATCTGAATCAAAGACCTTTGGGCCCTGAATGTTCCAGATGGAAAACGAGCGCGTGTCGCGGCATGGGGTTTTATGTAAAAACCATTGAAAGGCACCGACGACCTGCTCACGGTCAGATGGCCCAGCTGGGCATCAGCGTCCCATCAGAACCACATGGGGTGGCGAGAAGACGTGCGCGGCTGCACGGATACAACAGCTTTATCCGCTGGATGGATGAAGAAAGTACGTCCATGAAACGCAACTTATTTCAAAAGAATAAACCTCTGCCCGTGTTGTTGCAGAAAGCGCAATGCCAAGATTATTTATTCAGCCCTTTTAATCGTCACACAAATGAAACAACCGCTCTGTAAATTGAAAGATCCTTAACTCGGAGCAACTTTTCATGTCTCACTCATTCGACCCCATTGACAACACATCCAACAATGAGCACTTCCAAGAAGTGCTTGACAATGCACTGAGCAGCCCTTCACGCCGTTCTATTTTGCGCGGCGGCTTGGGCCTGGCCTCCATGTTTGCTTTGCCCATGTTGCCCGGTTGCGGCGGCTCCTCCGCAGCAAGCAATACATTGCCCGCTTTGGCCAGCAGCACCTTGCTGAAGTTCACGCCGGTTGCCAAGAGCATTGCCGACCAAGTATGGGTTCCCGCAGGCTACACCGCCAAAGTCCTGCATGCCACTGGCGACACCATCAAAACAGGCGTTGCGGCCTACTCCAATGCAGGCACCGACGACGCTGAAAGCTGGGCCAACCGCGTGGGTGACCAGCATGACGGCACTGAGATTTTCTACATCGGCTCCAACGGCAAATCCAAAGGCAGCTACAGCTACGCATCCGGCGACAAAGCCGTGCTGGCCGTCAACAATGAAAGCTCAGCAGAAGCGCACCTGCTGCATCCGACAGGCCAAACCTCTGGCGCTGCCATCGGTAAAAAATTCGACCAGTTCGGCAGCTGGCCTTTGGGTGTTCGTCCCGCGTCTGAATCCATCAAAGAAATTCTGTCGCACGGCGTCACGCTGGTGGAAGTGAACTTGGACGCGAGCGGCAAGCCCACTGGCTATAACGCGACATCGTCCTTGAACCGCAGAATCACACCTGAGACACCCATGAATGTCACGGGCCCTGCTGCTGAGCTGGCGAACTTGAAGGCCATGATGGTCACCAAGTTTGACCCCACGGGCGCCACAACCCGGGGCACGCTGAACAACTGCGGCACCGGCATCACCCCTTGGGGCACCTTGATCACTTGTGAAGAAAACTGGGCCACCTACTTCACCATGCCAGCGGGCTCTACGGTGCCCACTGACGCCAAGTTGATCGCCTCGCGCGCACGCTATGGTGTTCAGACCACCGCCACTTCCGCCACGGCCACCACCTCGCGCACGCAAGGCTGGCACACGGTGACCGACGCAGACCCCACCTCCAGGTTTGCGCGTTGGAACGTGTCCGCATCGGGTGCCAGTGCGGCGGCTGACTTCCGCAACGAGCCACAAACCTTTGGCTACAACGTTGAAATCGACCCGGCCAATCCAAGCTCGGTGCCTGCAAAACGCATGTCCATGGGCCGCTTTGCCCACGAGGCCGCCGTTTGCGGTGTCCCTGTGATCGGCAAACCCTTGGCCTTCTACATGGGCTGCGATTCCCGCAACGAATACATCTACAAATTTGTCAGCACCAAGACCTGGGACGCAGCCGACATCGGCGGCGGCATTGCAGCTGGCGACAAATACCTCTGCGAAGGCAAGTTGTACGTTGCCAAATTCGACGCCACGGGCAAAGGTGAGTGGTTGGAGCTGAGCATCAACAACCCTTTGATCAAGGCTGCATCTTTCGGCTTCACCAGCCAAGCCGAAGTGTTGGTGCACACACGGGTTGCCGCTGACGCCGCAGGCGCCACCAAAATGGACCGACCAGAGTGGGGCGCGGTCAACCACGCCAACGGCGAGATCTACTTTGCATTGACCAACAACAATGCATCCAACAGAACGCCTGCAAAGACCGATGCTGCCAACCCCCGCGCTTACAAAGACAACGACGGACTGGGTCGTGACGGCAATCCCAACGGCCACATCATCCGTTTCAAAGAAACCAACAACATGGCAGAAGCCACCACCTTCACCTGGGACATTTTCTTGTTTGGCGCTGAAGAAGATGCGGCTGCAGCCAACGTCAATATTTCTGGCCTGACTGCAGCCAACTCTTTCTCCTCACCAGACGGTCTGTGGTTCAGCAAGTCCACCGGCATTTGCTGGATCCAGACCGACGATGGCGCTTTCACCGACGAAACCAACTGCATGTTGGTGGCCGCTGTACCGGGCACTGTGGGCGATGGCGGTGCCTTCACCGTCAGCAACACCATGACCGTGGCCAACGTTGCCACGACCATGACCCAAAACACCTTCGTGGGCGGCATCTTGGGCGAGTCACGCTTGCGCCGCTTCTTGGTCGGCCCCAAGGGCGCAGAAGTCACGGGCATCACCGAAACCGCTGACGGCAAAGCGATTTTTGTCGGCATTCAGCACCCCGCTGAAGAAGCCACAGCCTACAACGACGTCAGCAAGGGCGTCTGGCCCACCAACGCCAGCAACGGCGTGGGTGGTGTTTACGGTGCAGGCTCCCGTGCTCGTTCGGCCACCATCGTCATCACCAAAGACGACGGCGGCAAGATCGGTCTGTAATCGAGTGGACAGGTGGATTGACGGCGAGGGCTGTTGCCTCGCGTTAGCCACCTGACTGCTACAGAAGGACAAACCCACCCTCACTTGGATGATTCCTCGTGGGGGTTTTTCTTTTTTCCCATCTGCAGTTCACATGTTTTCGTCTCAAGCATTTTTAACGCGGTCATTCTCGGTGCTCGTTGTCGCATTTTTTTTGGTAGCCTGCGGCGGTTCAGGGTCAGGGCCTGATGCCACCACAGTCCCTGGCGCACAGACACCACCTGCTGACGGTGCGGTCGTACTTAAAACGCCTGTTTTGTCTTTCAACGACACGGGCCTTGACGTAACCGATGGCGTCACAAGCAACGGCAGGTGGGGTGTTGAAAGCGCAGGCATCGATTGGGAATTTTCGCTGGACCAAGGCAGCAGTTGGACGCGCGGATCTGGCGCTTCTTTCGCTGTGACAGGAGACGGCGCCAAAGTCATTTGGGTCCGCGCACGGGACGATGCCGGCAACAAGTCTGAGATCGTGCGCGTCAACTGTGTTTTAGACACGACACCACCCGCTGCTTTGGGCGTTGCCGGCCAAACCGAAGGGTTCACCAACAGCTTGAGACTCTCGGGTATAGAACCCGGTGCGCGCTGGGAGTATTCGCTAGATGAGCAACGCTCATGGGCTCCTGGTCAATGCAGCGCGCTGGGCATTTTGGGCAACAACCTGAGCCGCATCTGGTTGCGTCAATTGGACTTGGCCGGCAACGCGTCTGGCGCCCAAGCTTTTGACTTGAAAAGCCCGACACTGGTCGCCCACGAGGCGTCAGGCAACCCATTGCAACCCAGTGTTTTGACGACGGGCTTGCAGACCTATTTGATCCATGGCGTTGTGGTGCGCGGAGATGCAGACTATGTCACTTGGAACATTCCCAAGGGTCAAAAGGTGCTGTCGGTCAAACTGGTGCAGTACGTGTCGGAAGATGCGATCGCCTTTTATGCATTGCAACGCAACAAGGTGTTTGACGCGGGCATCGATGTGTCGCGCATGCTGGTTTACGGCCACATGGGACCCAGTGATTTGGGGCGCAATGTGTTGGCCAATGTGCCCAAGTCGCAACTGGGTGAAGGTGCCATGACGCTGTGGTTCCAGCAAACCGGCCCCTTACCCACTCAGTATGCGATCGAAGTGGTGTTGGCCCCTGCAGATTGATTCAACAGCCTGAATGTGGCACTGACCATTAACGAAATTGCCACTTCACACCCAAGTTCAGCCTGTTGTTTCGTGGCTCGTAAGTGCCTCTGTCCACCCCAACCAAACTCACCCAATGGACATCCGAGTCGTCCACCCAAGTCCAGCGTGCATAGGGTTCGAGTTCACCTCGACGGGTTTGGAGCTTCTGACTGATTTGAAAGTAAGCACCCTTGCGCTGGGTATTGGTCACATCTTGCAAACTGGTATTCACTTGTGACAAGCGTGACACATGCTCTCCCCACAAGAGCCAGCCTGCGTCGACTGTCCAACGCTGATCACCAAGCGATTGCCAACGCACGGGCAACCACACTTGGGTTGACAGGCGGTCATAGCCACCAAAACCCAGGCTGGTGGTGCCACGCAAAAAATTAGCATGACTGTGCAAAGCCAAGCCGACCTGCCACTGAGGTTGGGATGTGGATGCTCTGAGCGCTCGCCAGCGGGTGTCGACGTTCAGCACCGAATCCAAACGCCCCGACGGAACGCTGTTGTAAGTTTGCAAGCCAACATGCGCATCGGCCTCCAAGGTGTAGGCGCCCAAACGCCGGCTTTGCCAGTGCAAGCCCAACTCAGGGCCTTTCAAGTTCATTTGCGGTTCGCTGTAATCCTGCCATCCAGCGCTCAGCTGCCACCCTCCCAAAGGGCCATCGGTCTGCGCTTGGGCCGAACCGATAGCCCCCAAAACCCACCCTGCTGCGCAAAGGCTCAGTGTGTGAGACACACCGAACAGACCCACACACCGAACGCCGCCAACCATTGAGAACATGAAAGCCCTTTCAACACCGTCAAGCCATTGTTCTGCAAGTGTTTGACAGCTTCACGACAAAGGTCATGCAATGCATCATCTTGGGCTTTGACCCATCAGTTCGTTTTTGTCATTCAAATGACACATTGACACCCCACAATTCCATATTCATCGAATCAAAGAAACGGAATCGCCATGAAAGTCGGAATCAACGGTATGGGCCGCATTGGCCGTTTGGCCTTGCGTGCGGCCATGGGCGCAGCCGAGCGCCAACTGGACGACCCGCGCGCAGGCAACCGTCTGGAGGTGGTGCACCTGAACGAACTCAAGGGCGGCGCAGCGGCCACCGCGCATTTGCTGGCCTTTGACAGCGTACAAGGCAAATGGCGAGAGCGCATCGAGGCAGAGGGAGACAGCCAGATCCGAATAGGTGAGCGCACACTCTCATTTTCTTCTCACGCCAACCCGGCCGACATCCCTTGGGGCGACCTGGGCGTGGATGTGGTGCTGGAGTGCACCGGCAAGTTTTTGACGCCCGAAACCATCCAAGGCCACTTGGCCCGGGGTGCCAAACGCGTCATCGTGGCAGCGCCCATCAAGTTGGGCGATGTGCTGAACATCGTGGTGGGCATCAACCACACGCTCTACAACCCGGCCAGAGACCGCATCGTCACGGCCGCATCCTGCACCACCAACTGCCTGGCTCCGGTGGTCAAAGTCGTGCACGAAGCCATTGGCATCAAGCATGGCCAAATCACCACCATCCACGACCCAACCAACACCAACTTGGTGGTGGACGCGCCACACAAAGACCTGCGCCGCGCCCGCAGCGCCATGGTGAGCCTGGCCCCCACCACCACCGGCAGCGCCACGGCGATTGCCCTGATTTACCCCGAGCTCAAAGGCAAGCTCAACGGCCACGCGGTGCGTGCCCCAGTGCTCAATGCGTCGCTCACCGACTGCGTGTTCGAGATGAAACGCGAAACCAGCGCCGAAGAAGTCAATGCCTTGTTTGCCGAAGCCGCACGCGGCCCACTGGCGGGCATTTTGGGTTACGAGGAACGCCCCTTGGTGAGCGTGGACTACGCCCGCGACACACGCAGCGCCATCGTGGACGCGCTGTCCACCATGGTCACCGACGGCACGCTGCTCAAGATCTACGCCTGGTACGACAACGAAATGGGCTACGCCTGCCGCATGGTCGATTTGGCCTGCCACATGAACGAGGTGGGCATCTGAGATGAACGCGGCTGAACGCCATGACGGCATCGTCACCGCCGCAGAGCGGAACTACGGCATCGTGACCGCCGCCTATTGGGGCTTCACCCTGACCGACGGCGCTTTGCGCATGTTGGTGCTGCTGCACTTTTACAAGCTGGGTTACTCCCCGTTCACGCTGGCCTTTTTGTTCTTGCTCTACGAAGGTGCGGGCGTGCTGGCCAACCTGATCGGCGGCTGGTTGGCAACGCGCTTTGGCATTGCCCGCATGCTCACGGTGGGCTTGGTCACACAAATCATCGGCTTTGGTTTGCTCTCGGCCTTGCAACCGGACTGGACAGCGGCCATGTCGGTGGCCTGGGTGGTGCTGGCGCAAGGCATTTGCGGTGTGGCCAAAGACTTGACCAAGACCGCCAGCAAGTCGGCCATCAAGATCACCCAGGCGCAAGCCAAAGACACGGGCAACGGCCAACTCTTCAAGTGGGTGGCCTGGTTCACCGGCAGCAAAAACGCCATGAAGGGCTTTGGATTTTTTTTGGGTGGTTTGCTGCTCGAGACGCTGGGTTTTCAGGGCTCGCTGTGGGCCATGGCCGGCCTGCTCGCCTTGGTGCTGCTGGGTGTGGTGACCAGCTTGCCGCCCATGATGGGCAAGAGCAAGCCTTCTGGCTCGGCCAAAGAGTTGTTTGCCAAAAACCCGGGCATCAACGCTTTGGCCGCCGCGCGCGTGGCTTTGTTTGGGGCGCGTGATGTGTGGTTTGTGGTGGGCGTGCCGGTGTTCTTGTATTCGGTGGGCTGGACCTTCACCATGGTGGGCGGCTTTTTGGCGGCCTGGACGATTGGCTATGGCTTGGTGCAGGCGCTGGCGCCACAGATCGTGCGGCGCAGCGCCGATGGACTGAGCCATGAGGTGCCTGCAGCGCGTTGGTGGTCGGCCGTGCTGGCGGTCATTCCGCTGGGCATTGCGGCAGCCGTGTGGCTGCAAGCGCCGCAACTGGAATGGTGGGTGGTGGGGGGGCTGAGTTTGTTTGGCTTTGCTTTTGCCATCAATTCGTCGGTGCACAGCTATTTGGTGCTGGCCTATGCCGGCTCTGAAAAAGCGGCCGAAGACGTGGGCTTTTATTACGCGGCCAATGCGCTGGGCCGCTTCATGGGCACCTTGTTGTCGGGCTTGCTTTACCAATGGGGCGGCTTGTTGTACGCGCTGCTGGGCTCGGCCCTGATGCTGGCGGCGTGCTGGCTGGCCACGCTGCGCTTGCCCATGGGCCTGCTGACACACAGCGCTGCAGAAAAGGTGGCACCATGAACCCGGTATCTTTATTCAGCGTCATGGACGAGGACGTGGCCGTCAAGGCCTTGGCGGCGTTGGCGCAAAGCTCGCGCCTCAAAGTGTTTCGCGCCATTGTGGGCGCGGGGCCCGAGGGCGTTCAGCCCGGGCAACTGTCTGCAGCGCTCGACATTCCGGCCAACACACTGTCGTTTCACCTCAAAGAATTGCACCACGCAGCCTTGGTCAGCGTGCAACGCGAAGGCCGCTTTTTGCGCTACCGCGCCGACCTGAGCGCCATGCAAAGCCTGATGGACTTTTTGACCGCCCACTGCTGCCAAGGCGTGCCTTGTGGCGATATGCTCAATTTGGCTTGCGAACCAGCCCGCTGCTGAAGATGAAAGCCGAGCACAAAGGAAACTTTGTCTGGCTCTTCATCCAACTTTCATTCTTCCGTCACATAATCTGCACCTTCACTGCCCACCCACATCGCCGCCCATGCAAACCCGATCCCTTTACGCTGCCATTGACTTGGGTTCCAACAGTTTTCGCTTGGAAATTGGGCAAATGGACCTTGGCCAACTGCGCCGTGTGGAATACATCAAAGAAACCGTGCGCCAAGGCAACGGTCTGGATGCCGACCGGAACTTGACGTTGGAAGCCATGGAGCGCGGTTGGGAATGCTTGGCCCGCTTTGGTGAGCGCATTGCGGGCTTCAAACCCAGCCAGGTACGTGCCGTGGCCACACAAACCTTGCGCGAAGCCCGCAACCGGGATGTGTTTTTGGCCAAGGCCAAACAGATTTTGGGTTTCCCGATTGAAGTCATTGCCGGCCGCGAAGAGGCGCGCTTGATTTATTTGGGCGTTTCACACCTCTTGCCGCAATCTGCTGAACGTCGATTGGTGGTGGACATTGGTGGCCGTTCAACCGAGATGATTTTGGGCCAGCAGGAAACCGCCAGCACGATGGAGTCTTACCGGGTGGGCAGTGTGGCTTGGTCCATGAAGTACTTTCCGGATGGCTTGTGGACCGCATCCAGCTTCAAGGCCGCCGAAATCGCAGCCAAAGCGGTTTTGGACGAAGCCCAAATATTGTTCAGCAAGGACCAATGGGACCGCTGCTACGGTTCATCGGGTACGGTGGGCGCGGTAACGGACATACTGAGCGCCGCGGGATGGCCAGAAGGCCAAGTCACACGTGACGGTTTGGCTTGGCTCAAAGAGCGATTGATCAAAGCCCAAAAAATGGACAACCTCCGCTTGGAGGGCATCAAGGAGGACCGCAGACCCGTCATTGGTGGTGGTTTGGCCGTCCTGCAAGCGGTGTTTGAATTGTTGCAAATCAACGAAATGCACGCCGCACAAGGGGCGCTCAGGCACGGGGCTTTATACGACTTGATTGACCGTGAAAGCACGCACGATGTGCGGTCTTCGATGGTGGATTCCCTGGCGCAACGTTTTGGCGTTGACAAATTGCAAGCAGATCGCGTTTCAAAGACTGCGCAAATGGTTTTGTCGTCCTTGCTGGCCACAACGGTTGCCGGTATGGAAGGCGATCACCAGCGCTTGTTCAAAAAACTGCACTGGGCATGCCAAGTGCATGAAACAGGCATGCGCATTTCGCACAGCGATTACCACAAGCATGGCGCCTATATTTTGGACAACACCGACCTGCCCGGCTTTACTTTGGACGAGTTGCACCGCTTGAGCCAACTGGTGCTGGGGCACCGCGGCAAATTGCGCAAACTCGACTCAGAATTGGAAGACCTCAGCTTTGTGCAACAACTGATGGCCTTGCGCTTGGCGGTCATTCTTTGCCACGCTCGGCGCGACCCGGATTTGTCTGGCTTGCAATTTGAGTTCAATGCCGCACGGCGAACGGCCCAAGTGAACATCGGTGCCGAATGGGCAGAGCTTTGGCCTCAATCCGCCCATTTGCTGCGCGAAGAAAAGTCGGCTTGGCAAAAAACAGACTGGGCCTTTGGGGTGTATCTGGACTGAGTGCTGGATCACACTTGACCATGCCAACATGAGCGACAGTGTGCTTGTCAATTGATTTTTAACGGTATAAACTGTATGCACCGTTAATTTCAAGGTATACACACCATGGCACAAACCCCCTCGAACACGGCCGCTCAAAAGCGCCCTGTCACCAAGACCACCCCAGCTGCGGCAGCCCCCAAAGCTGTGAAAGCTGCGTCCAAGCCACCGGCCAAGCCTGCGACCAAGACCCCAGCCAAATCGGCCGCGCCTGTTGACAAGACGGTCATCCCTCCAGCCCCAACGGCAGCACCAAAAACAAGCACGACACCCGCCAAGCCTGCCAAGGAAAAAAAGGTCAAAGTGGTGCGTGACAGCTTCACTCTGCCCAAAACCGAGTTGCTGCAAATTGCCGACATGAAAAAACGCGCCATGGCATTGGGCGTTGAAGTGAAAAAGAGCGAGTTGATCCGTGCAGGCCTTCAAGCACTGAGCACCATGACCGACGCGCCTTTCAAGAAAGCGCTGGGCAACGTGCCCACCATCAAAACCGGCAGACCCGCCAAGGGCTGATCAGCCTCAGAGCATCTCGGGGCCCGTCACTGACATCAGCACGGTCTGGCCTTGGCCATCGCGTTGTCGGTGTCGCAACCACCACACCGACCCTTTTCGAATGGCGCAGGCCTCTTCAGGCATGCCCAGCAATTGCGCCACAACACCGCCCAATGCAGGCTGATGGCCCACCAACAACACTGGGTACTTGGCATCGGGCCAACCCGAAGTCTCCAAAATATCTTGCACCGTGGCGCCAGGTGACAAAGCATCGCGCACTTTGTACTTGCGCTTTAAGGCCTGCACGGTTTGCTCGGCCCTGACGGCTGGGCTGCTCAAAACCCGAGTCCCCTGCGGCAAATGGGCGTCCAGCCAAACCGACATGCGATCGGCCTGCTTGCGGCCCCGAGGCGTCAAGGCCCTGAGCATGTCCTCCTCACCCGACTCGGCTTCGTGGGCTTCGGCATGTCGCCAAATGATCAAATCCATGACATTCAACCTGAATAGGGGTCAGCGCTGTAACGCTGCATCAAGGCTTGCTGAGCCCCCGGCCCGGGTGCGGTCAAACCCACGCGGTGGTACTGCCCATTGGACGACAAATCCCAAGCATCTCGCCCATCGTGCAAGTAGGCGATCAGGCATTCGTCGATGATCCGCTGGCGCAATGCCGGATCTTGAACCGGCCATGCCAGCTCAATTCTGCGCGTCATGTTGCGGCTCATCCAGTCGGCGCTGGACAGGTAAAGCGATTCGGCTTGGTCGGCGCAAAAGTAAAACACGCGCGAGTGCTCGAGAAAACGACCGATCACCGAGCGCACCCGAATGTTTTCGCTCATGCCCACCACCCCTGCAGGCAGCATGCAGGCACCGCGCACAATCAGGTCAATCTTGGCGCCCTTTTGACCCGCCTCCAACAAGGCTTCGATCAGAGGCACATCGGTCAAAGCGTTCATCTTGATGACAATGCGCGCAAAATGGCCGCGCGCTGCAGCCTGCCCAACGGCCTTGATGCGGGCCTGCATGTCGGCATGCAACTGAAAGGGCGCCACCAACAGGCGTTTCATTTTGGGCAAACGACTCTGGCTGGCCAAATGGCCAAACAGTTGGTCCATGTCAGAGGTGATGGCCGCATCGGCCGTCAAGTAACTGATGTCGGTGTACAGCGCTGCGGTTCTTCGGTTGTAGTTGCCGGTGGACAAATGACCGTAGCGGCGCAATGTGCGGCCCTCGCGGCGGGTGACCAAGAGCATCTTGGCGTGGGTCTTGAGGCCCACGATGCCATACACCACCTGGGCACCAATCGCTTCAAGTTGCTCAGCCCAATTGATGTTGGCTTCTTCGTCAAAACGGGCTTTGAGTTCGACCACCGCAGTGACTTCTTTACCCCGGCGCACCGCCTCGCGCAACAGGTCCATCATGGTGGTGTCACTGCCTGCACGGTAGATGGTTTGCTTGATGGCCAAGACATTCGGGTCTTGCACAGCCTCTCGCAAAAAGGACAAGACCCCATCAAAGGTCTCAAAGGGCTGATGGATCATCACATCGCCCTGTTTGAGCCGGGCAAACACCGAGCCGTTCTGGGGCAGTTGCGCCGGAAAACTGGCTTTGTACGGCGGAAACAGCAGCTCAGGTGCGTTGACCAGGTCAATCAACTGCATCAGGCGAACCAAATTGACGGGACCATTGACGCGGAAAACAGCCGCCTCGGGCAATCGGAATTCTTTGCGCAAAAACTCCGCCAAACGAGGTGCGCAACTGGCAGACACTTCGAGCCTGACGGCTTGCCCGTAATTGCGATGCTGCAGACCTTGTCGCAGCGCCATGCGCAAATTGGCTATTTCGTCCTCGTCGACGGCCAATTCAGAGTGGCGTGTGACCCTGAACTGAGAGAACTGTCCGACCTCACGCCCCGGAAACAATTCCGACAAGTGCGAGCGGATCACGCTGGACAACAACACATAGGCCGTGCTGCTGCCGCAGACGCTCGCAGGCAATGGAATCAAGCGAGACAAAACACGAGGGACTTTGACAATGGCGATCTCATTGGACCGACCAAAGGCGTCTTTGCCCGACAACTGAACGATGAAGTTCAAGGATTTGTTGGCCACCTGAGGAAACGGGTGCGCAGGATCCAGACTCACGGGAACCAACAAGGGTTGAACTTCACGGTGAAAGTAATTGCGCACCCATTGACGCTGTTCGGCGTTGCGCTCGCCGTGCGACAAGATGCGGTAACCCTTGCGCTCCAGGGCTGGCAACAAATCGTCGTTGTACAAGGCGTACTGACGCGCCACCATGGCATTGGTTTTGTCGGCAATTTCTTGCAGGCTTTGAGACGTGTAAGGGCCTGATTTCAAACCTTGCAAACAGCCCATGACGTGGGGTTCGGCTCGGACCTCAAAAAACTCATCGGTATTGGACGAGACGATGCACAAATAACGCAAGCGCTCCAGCACGGGCACTTCGGGTCGGTGGGCCCAATCGAGCACCCGCTCGTTGAAGGCCAATATGCTCAAGTCTCGGTCAAGCAAACCCAATGAAGACTCGTCCGATGTAAACGGTTTGACAGGTTCGGCCATGGTATTTTTTAGTTTGATCAATTCATTCTAAAAACCAGGCATGTCAATTTGATGACAATTTGGTGAATCGCTTCGTCAAATTTCACATTTGTTTGACGGGCACCAAATAAGACTTAAACAAGGCGACAGTTTCAGGCCAAGCAAATTTTTCGGCACGCGCACGGGCTTGATGTCGGCCGACTTGAAGTGCATCTTCCACAGCCTGCATCAGGTTTTCGGACAGAACACCACCCAAGACTTGACCAGAACCACCCAAGACCTGTAAGGGGCCGTCGACCGGATAGGCCGCTACAGGGGTTCCACTGGCCATGGCCTCGAGCATGACCAGGCCAAATGTTTCATGCCGGGACGGAAAAACAAAGACATCTGCCGCCGCAAAAACACGTGCCAGTTGGGGGCGGGGCAAGACGCCCATCCAAATCACACCCGGATAACGGGCCTTGAGTTGGGTTTCCAGCGGACCTTCACCACACACGATGCGGGTGCCTTCAAACTTCAAATCCAAAAAGGCATCGATGTTTTTTTCGTAAGACACACGGCCCACATACAGCGCCAGTGGTCTTGGCAAGCTTTGAAACTCCGGCAAATTCAAGGGTTCTGAGTGGTAATTGAACAAACGCAGATCCACGCCGTGGGTCCAGGGTTTGAGCTTTTGAAACCCCCGAGATGCCAGCATCTCAAGAACACCTTGTGTGGGCACCATGACCCCAGACGAAGGCCCATGAAACCGGCGAAAAAGGCCGTACCCCATCCACAAGGGAATGCGCAATGCCGCTTGCAAAATTTCAGGAAACTTGGTGTGAAATGCTGTGGTGAATGACCAGCCTTTTTTGAGGCAGTGCTTTCTGGCAGCCCAGCCCAAAGGGCCCTCAGTGGCAATGTGCACCGCGTCGGGCTTCAATGCGTCCAGCATGTTGGCCAACGTTCGGTAAGGTCGGATGGCCAAGTCGATGCCCGCATAGCCTGGACAGCTTCGTTTGTTGAACTGACCAGGGTGGATGACCGAGACATCCACTCCCAACGGTCCCAACTCTTGAACCAATTCGTGCAGCGTAGTGACCACGCCGTTGACCTGCGGATGCCATGCATCGGTGATCAATGCAAGCCTCATGGCTGCAAAACTTTCATAGATTTGGCCAGCGATAAAACGCCCGCCTGCCCGCCCCAATGGATGATTTCCAGTCGTCCATCAGCATGTTCGACCAGCGCTGTTCGGCTTTCTACCCAATCCCCATCGTTGCAGTACAAAACACCGTTCACATCTCTGATCTCAGCGTGGTGAATGTGGCCGCACACCACACCGTCATAACCGCGCCGCTTGGCTTCCTGGGCGACAGCCACTTCAAAGTCACTGATGAAGTTCACAGCTTTTTTGACCTTGAGCTTCAAATACGCCGACAAGGACCAGTAGCCCCAGCCCATGCGTGCCCTGACTGTGTTCAGATGTCGGTTCAAGCGAAGGGACAATTCGTAGAGCCAGTCGCCTGTGTAAGCCAACCATTTCGCGCATTGAATGACCCCGTCGAAATGGTCTCCATGCACGACCCAAAGCTTGAGCCCTTTGGCTGTGGTGTGGGTGGTGTCGTGAAGCACTTCAACACCGCCAAAAGCATGACCGACAAAATGCCTTGCAAATTCGTCGTGGTTGCCCGGTACGTATATCACGCGACAACCTTTACGTGCACGGCGCAGTAATTTTTGCACCACATCGTTGTGACTTTGCGGCCAAAACCAACGCCTGCGCAACTGCCAGCCGTCAACGATGTCACCCACCAAATACAACACGTCGCTGGGGTGATTTTTCAAGAAGTCCAACAGGGCTTCAGCCTGAAAACCGGGCGTACCAATGTGCAGATCAGATATGAAAATCGCCCGCAGACGTTGGCGGTCTGGGGGCGTTTCTTCATCGTCCTGGTCGTCTGCTGCCGTGGACAGCATCTGTCGAAGTGGGTACGGCACCTGAAAGTCTTGCTGTGTCACCGGGCTTTTGAGAGCGCCTAGGGATACAAGCTGGCTTGCTGGCGCAGTCATTGGGCACCTGATGCAAAGTGTTTTTTGTAGCGTGCAGGCAAATCTGCGGTGCGCATCATCATGGGCAAATCTGCGGTGTTGAAATCCGGATCCCAAGCAGGCGCGCCCAGCACTTTGGCACCCAATCGAAGGTAACCCTTGATCAGCGCTGGCGGTTCGATCGACAGGTGGTGGTCCAGCTGTTCAACCGGCAGCGCCAAGCGGGGGCGCACATGGAACTGGATATCGGCCAAATGGCTATGGCGTAACTGGTGCCAAATGCTGGCGGCCACATCGCCGGTGACCACGCCGTTGTGCAGCATGGGAATGCTGGCACACCCGATCATGGTGTCCAGGCGGTTGCGTTCCATGAATTCAAACAAAGCGCCCCACAAGGCCATGATCACCCCACCGTGGCGGTGATCCACATGCACGCAACTGCGTCCCAACTCGACCATGCGCTTGCGCATGCCGCGCAAACGGGTCAGGTCAAATTCGGTGTCGCTGTAAGTGCTGCCAATGCGCTTGGCCTGCACAGGTGTCAACACCCGATAAGTTCCAATCACTTGGCCTGTGGCCGTGTCGCGCACCAACAGGTGCTCGCAGTAGTCATCGAACACATCGATGTCGTGGCCCTCGATGGTCTTGGGCAGACGCGCACCGAGTTCGGTGGCAAAAACAGAATACCTCAGGCGTTGCGCTTCACGAACTTCGTCTTGATGTTGCGCCCAGCTGACCTGAATGGTGCTTTGCACGCGGCGAGGCAAGAGGTCAATTTGGGCTTGATGTAATCTTGGATGAAGTGACCCCCTGGGCAACTGGACCGGCGACAAATCAAAAGTGGGGTTGGGGATTTCTTTCATGGCACACGCTCCTTGTCATCAATGAGACGATGGTGCGTGGCGAACGTGTCAAGAAAATGTCTTTGGCGTGAAAATTACGTGACGCACAGGGCGGCGACCGATTGCATCAAACCCTCGAGCTGATCGAGCGCGTCTTGAATCGTGATCTCAAACCAACCGTCTTTTTGACCCAAGTCATCCCATATCCTGAGCTGAATCGCCTCGGCAAAAAATGCCTGGCTTTCAAAATCAACACACTCGTCTTCACTCAGGTGGCCGCCTTGGTGGGTCAAACTTTTTAGGCTTTGTGGCGACAGTTTTCGTGCGTAACTGGCACGCGTGGTGACCAAGTACCGTTTGGCCAAAACATGCAGGCGCACAGGCTCAGAAACGGCCAGGCCAAACAAGGGCTCTAAAAGCCTTGAACCCAAAGCGGCATGACCTTTGACAGCCGGACCTGTTGGTGGGGCACTTGGGTGTGACCACAAGTGGCCTATGTCGTGCAGCCAACTGGCCAACTGCAATTCCAAACTCGCACCCGACTTTTCTGCCAGGCGGCCGCACTGCCACGCGTGCGCCAAATGGGTCACACGCTCACCCGAATGAATGCGGTGAGCTGCTTGGCGGTAGAGACCGATGATGTCTGCGGTACTGAAATGCATCGCAGCATTCTGAGTGTGTGAGATGTCAAATGGATGACAGATTGCCTTGTTCTTTTCAGGTTTTCTGACAACGACTTGCGGTAAGGTCGCTGCTTTTACAGGAGCCTTCATGATCTTAGAACTCGCCGACTTCCGCATTCATGCCGGTCAGCAAGCCGCGTTTGAAAAAGCCATCGAACTGGGCCTGAGCACCGTGGCCTGCAAAGCCAAGGGTTACCGGGGCGCCAAAGTCAACCGATGCATTGAAAACCCCGAGCGTTTTGTGCTGCAAATTTTTTGGGACACCTTGGAAGACCACACCGTGGGCTTTCGCGAGTCAGCGCTTTTTACCGAATGGCGTGCCATCGTCGGCCCATTTTTCGCGGCACCGCCCCACGTTGAGCATTTCGAGTTGACCTACGCCTCTGCTTGATGGCGTGATCAGTCGGCTTGGTGGCCTTGCACCAAGCGCGACAAAAGGTGCACAAATTGGCTTTGCTCTTGCGGGGTCAGCGGACTCAGGATTTTTTCCTGAATCCGCGCCACATCTTTTTGAACTTGGCCCAGGGCCTGCACACCTGCGGCGGTGACCACCAAAAGTTTTCGTCGGCGATCGTTCGGATCGGCTTTTCGCTCAACCCAAGCTTTGGCCTCCAAACGGCCAATGACCGATCCCGATGTCGCAGGGTCAAACGCCACCCGTTTGGCCAAACTCACTTGGTCTATGCCCGGACTGTCCAGCAAGGCATTCAAAATCGCAAATTGAACCGGCGTGATATCGGCATCGGTCAACTGTTCGGCAAAGATGGACACCGCGATTTGCTGAGCGCGACGAATCAAATGTCCTGGGGTGGCTTGAAGATCAATACTTTTGACTGGGTTCATAAGTTACCGGGGTGACTAGAGGGTCTGTTGGGTTTCAAAAGATCGGATTAACATCCAACGTCCATTTTTTTGAAAGCACGTCATGAGCTTTGTGTTTCCACCTTCTCCGCCTGTTTCGGTGCCCGTATTGGGCAAAACGGAGCGCTTTCCGGTTCACCGCATTTACTGTGTTGGGCGCAATTATGAAGAGCACGCCAAAGAAATGGGCTTCACCGGCCGTGAGCCGCCCTTCTTTTTTCTCAAGCCCACGGACAGCCTCGTGGTCGTCGAGGCTGGCCAAACCGGCTCGATGCCCTACCCCAGCTTGACCCAGAACCTGCATCACGAGATTGAATTGGTGGTGGCCATTGGCAAAGGCGGTCGCAACATCTCGGCAGCCGACTCGATCAAGCACATTTACGGTTATGCCGTGGGCTTGGACATGACGCGCCGCGACCTGCAAAACGAGATGAAAAAACAAGGCCGTCCCTGGTGCATTGGCAAAGCGTTCGACCACTCTGGCCCCATCGGTCCCATCACACCGATGGGTCAAACCAACGACATCAACAACGCCGAAATCAGCCTGCAAGTCAATGGCGCTGACCGCCAGCGCAGCCACATCTCCAAGCTCATCTGGAGCGTGGCTGAAACCATCGAACACCTGTCGGCGGCGTGGGAACTGCAAGCCGGCGATTTGATTTACACCGGCACCCCAGAGGGCGTCGCTGCGGTGGTCAAAGGCGATTTATTGGTCGGATCGGTGGCAGGCCTGTCGCCATTGCAAATCAAGATGGTTTGATCACCAAGCCCAGTCAATGGGCCTCTGAGAAACATGAATAAAAGTGCTCAAAATCAATAAAACATAGTGTTTACCCTATGTTTTCACATTTTAACTTGCAACATAATTCATGTTTTATCTTTAAACCGACCGAGCGGTTGGTTTAACATGGCATGGTTCGAACACCCCACAGGAGACAAGCTCATGAAAAAAATTCTGCAACAAACGGCCTTGGCCGCAGGCCTGATGGCCGTTGGTTTTGGCGTTCACGCCCAGACCATCACCCTGAAGGTTCACCACTTCTTGGGCCCACAAACCATTCAGCACACCACCATGCTGGGCGACTGGTGCAAAAACATTGCACGCGACTCCAAGGACCGCCTGAAATGTGACATTTTCCCAGCCATGCAGTTGGGTGGAACACCGGTCCAGCTTTACGAGCAGACCCGTGATGGCGTGGTGGATGTGGCTTGGACTTTGCAAATTCACACGCCCCGTTTGGCCAAGTTGGAAGTGTTCGAATTGCCCTTCATGATGACCAATGCCGAGGCCACCAGCCGTGCAGCTTGGGACTTTGCACAAAAGTTCGCCCAAGACGACTTCAAAGATGTGAAGATGCTGGCCATTCACGTACACGGCCCAGGCAACATCTACACCAAAGCCAAGCCTGTGACCCAAATGGCAGATTTGAAAGGCATGAAAGTTCGTGCCCCCACTCGCCAATCCAGCCGCATGCTGGCCCTGATGGGTGCGACACCCGTGTCCATGCCTGTGCCTCAAGTGCCTGAAGCTTTGTCCAAAGGCGTCATTGACGGTGCTGTGATTCCTTACGAAGTGGCGCCCAGCCTGAAAGTCAACGAGTTGACCAACTTCACGGCCGAGACCGATCGCACTTACAACGCGCTGTACACCACCGTGTTTGTGATGCCCATGAACAAGGCCAAGTACGACTCGTTGCCTGCCGATCTGAAAGCGGTGATTGACAAAAATTCGGGACGCGAACTGTCTGCCTTCATGGGCAGAACGCAGTCGGGTCACGATGTTGTCGGTAAAAAAGTTTTTGAAGCCAGCGCGAACCAAAAAATCAGCATCATTCCCAAGGCTGAGCTTGAAAAATGGAAGAAAGCGACCGACAGCTTGGACGACGCTTGGGTGGCTGACATGACCAGCAAAGGCATGGATGGCAAAGGCATGTTGCAAAGTGCTACTGACTTGATCAAGCAGTACACCAAGTAAGCACCAGCCCCGCATTCAAAAAGAGCAGGAGCACCTCCTGCTCTTTTTTTGTGAGCCTTCCATGGCGGTCTATTGATTTTTTTAAGCGCAACGGTCATGCACCCAACCACCTGCGAACTTTGACTTCACCATGATGTTTTCTAAAGCCCTTGAGCGAATCGCCTTGATGTGCAGCCTGCTGGGAGGGCTTGTGTTGACTGCTGTCATGCTCATGACCTGCTACAGCCTGTTTGGGCGCAACGTGTTGGGCTCGGCGCTCATTGGTGACTTTGAATTGACCGGGGTAGGCGCTGGCGCCGCCATTGCTTTGTTCATGCCGCTGTGTCAACTCAGGCGCGAAAACATCATCGTCGACTTCTTCACCGCCAAATGCACGGAATCCACCTTATTTCGCTTGGACAGATTAGGCGATGCCTTGATGACTGTGATATTTGCTTTGTTGTCTTGGCGCTGCGGCTTGGCTGCCATCAACGCCAAAGAAACCATGGGGGCATCCATGCTCTTGGGCTTTCCTGACTGGATCGTGTTCACCAGCATGTGCATTCCGTTTGGCATCACTGCGTTGATTGCAGCCGCGCAAGCCACTCAAACTGTCCAACATCACAGGGCCGTGTCATGACACCCATCAGTTTGGCTTTGATGATTTTCGGCATCATGCTGTGCCTGATGGTGATCCGTGTTCCGATTGCAGGCGCCATGTTCTTGGCGGGCACGGCCGGCTTTGTTTTGCAAACGGGTTTCACGCCCTTTTTGAACTTCTTGAACAACCTCGCCTTCGCGCGATTGGCCAACTACGATTTGTCGGTGATCCCCCTGTTCATTTTGATGGGGCACTTTGCAACGCAAGGCGGCATCAGCAAAGCCTTGTTTCAATTTGCTGCAGCGGTCATGGGCCGCTTCAAAGGCGGATTGGCCATGGGGGCTGTTTTGGCCAGTGGCGCGTTTGGTGCCATTTGTGGCTCTTCAGTGGCCACCGCAGCCACCATCACGGGCGTGGCTTTGCCCGAAATGAAACGCCACGGCTACTCGGGCCGCTTGTCCACCGGCACTTTGGCCGCTGGGGGCACCTTGGGCATTTTGATTCCACCCTCTGTGCCTTTGGTGATTTATGCCATCTTGACGCAGCAAAACATCGCCAAATTGTTTGCCGCAGCCATGTTGCCAGGGATCATCGCCATGGTGGGCTACATGATCGCCATCGCGATTTATGTGCGACTGGTTCCGGGCCAGGCGCCCGACCAAGAAGAGCGTGAAAAACTCACCTTTCAGTCTCTGCAAGGCATTTTGCCCATCGCCATGATTTTTGTGGTCGTCTTTGGCGGTATCTATGGCGGCTTGTTCACCCCCACCGAAGGTGCCGCCGTGGGTGCTGCATCCACGTTTCTGGCGGCGCTCCTCAAGCGCGAGTTGACTTGGTCCAAGTTTTTGCATTGCTTTCACGCCACCGCGCTCAGCACGGCCATGATTTTTCTGATTTTCATGGGCGCGGATGTGATGAATGCGGCTTTGGCCAGGACGCAAGTACCCGGCCATTTGGCCGAGTTGGTGGTGTCCATGAACTTGGCTCCTCTGTTGGTGGTTTCAGGCATCTTGCTGCTGTACGTGGTCTTGGGCGCCGTCATGGACGAGTTGTCCATGTTGCTGCTGACCATTCCGATCTTTTTCCCGATCATCATGAAGCTGGACTTCGGCATGACGCCAGAACACACCGCCATTTGGTTTGGCATCATGGTCCTCATGACGGTTGGCTTTGGCATGCTGGCACCGCCCGTGGGCCTGAATGTGTACGTGGTCAATGGGATGGCCAAGGATGTGCCATTGAGCGAGAGTTACAAAGGCGTCATGCCATTCCTGATCAGTGACACCCTGCGCACTTTGTTGCTGCTCTTTTTCCCGGGAATTTCTTTGTTTTTGATCCAATACCTGACCTGATGTCAAACTTCACTTGAACGAAGCCCCAAAGCAACAAAGCTTGGGGCTTTTTTTTCAAAGAATTGGTTAGACTTCAACTTACTACCCAGATCATTTTTTGATTGCCCCTTGCCATGATGTTTGACCGCACCATTCGCCATTGCCGCCAATGCGGCGCTCTGGTGGCTCGTCGCCTTCCTGATGACGGTGACACCAAGATGCGGGCAATATGCACTGCCTGTAACACGGTGCACTACGAAAACCCCCTGAACGTGGTGGGCACCGTACCCCACTGGGGCGACCAGGTCCTGCTGTGCAAACGCAACATCGAGCCGCGCAAAGGCAAGTGGACCTTGCCCGCAGGCTTCATGGAGCTGGGCGAATCCACCTCAGAGGGCGCTGCCCGCGAGACGACCGAAGAAGCCGGGGCGCAGTTCATCATGGAAGACTTGCTGACCGTGATGAGCGTGCCCCGCGTGGGCCAGGTGCATTTGTATTACCGGGCGCGCTTGACCAGTGATGTGTTCGACCCCGGCCATGAGACCATGGAGGCGCGACTGTTCACAGAAGCAGAAATCCCTTGGGAGGAATTGGCTTTTCGCACCGTCAAGGAAACGCTGGAGCACTACTTTGCCGACCGCCGTGCGGGTCAGTTTGGCACGCACGCGTTCGACATTGCCTGAGCGCTGCGAAGATCAGATGTCAATCGCTGAAGCCGACCCGGCTTGCTTACGCAGCTCAAACTTCTGAATCTTACCCGTGCTGGTCTTGGGCAACTCCCCAAACACCACCGCTCGCGGCACCTTGAAGCCTGCCAGGTGCTGCTTGCAGTGCGCCACGATCTGCTCCGCCGTGACCTGGGCATCGGCTTTGAGCTCCACAAAGGCGCAAGGCGTTTCGCCCCAGCGCACATCGGGCTTGGCCACCACCGCCGCCGCCAGCACAGCAGGATGGCGGTACAGCACGTCTTCCACCTCGATCGATGAGATGTTCTCGCCACCCGAGATGATGATGTCCTTGCTGCGGTCCTTGATCTTGAAGTAGCCGTCGGGGTACTGCACTGCCAGGTCACCACTGTGGAACCAGCCACCGGCAAAAGCTTCTTGTGTGGCCTTGGGGTTCTTCAAATAGCCTTTCATGGTGATGTTGCCCTTGAACATGATCTCGCCCATGGTCTCGCCGTCTTGAGGCACGGGCTGCATGGTTTCGGGATTGAGCACGCGTACATCGCGCTGCAGGTGGTAGCGCACGCCCTGGCGGGCGTTCAGGCGAGCCCTCTCACCGATGTCAAGCGCATCCCACTCAGGGTGTTTGGGGCACACCGTGGCGGGGCCATAGACCTCGGTCAGGCCGTACACATGGGTCAAGTCAAAGCCCAACTGCTCCATGCCCTCGATCATCGAAGCCGGAGGCGCAGCGCCCGCCACCATGGCCTTGATGCCTGCGGGCACACCCGCCTTCATGGCCGCCGGGGCATTGACCAGCAGGCCGTGCACGATGGGCGCACCGCAGTAATGGGTGACGCCATGGTCGCGCATGGCGTCGAACATGGCCTGCGCATCGACCTTGCGCAAACACACGTTCACGCCCGCACGCGCCGCCACTGTCCACGGAAAGCACCAACCGTTGCAATGGAACATGGGCAACGTCCACAAGTAAGCTGCGTGCTTGGGCATGTCCCATTCCAGAATGTTCGAGATCGCATTCGTCGCCGCGCCCCGGTGGTGGTAGACCACACCTTTGGGGTTGCCCGTGGTGCCACTGGTGTAGTTCAAGGCAATCGCGTCCCACTCATTGGCGGGCAGGCTCCAGGCAAAGTTGGCGTCACCGCTGGCCACAAAGGCGGCGTAGGTGCAGGTGCCCAATTTTTCGGTGGGGCCGGAGTACAGCGCGTCTTCCACGTCAATCACCAACATGGGCCGGGTGGTCTGGCGCAGCGCCAATGCTTTTTTCATCACACCCGCAAATTCTGGGTCCACGATCACCGCCTTGGCCTCGCCGTGGTCGAGCATGAAGGCCACGGTCTCTGGGTCCAGCCGGGTGTTCAGGGCGTTGAGAACAGCCCCGGCCATGGGAATGCCAAAGTGCGCCTCCACCATGGGTGGGGTGTTGGGCAGCATCACCGCCACCGTGTCGTTCTTACCGATGCCCGCTTGCGTGAGGGCACTGGCCAGCTGGCGACAGCGGCGGTAGGTCGTGCCCCAGTCCTGACGCACATCGCCGTGCACAATGGCCAAACGTTGGGGGTAAATCTCGGCCGTGCGCTCGATGAAACTCAGCGGTGATATGGCCGCATGGTTGGCGGGGGTCTGGGGCAAGTCTTGGTCAAAGATGCTCACTTTGGTATCGGTCATGAAAAAGTCCTGTTGCGTCTGACGTTTGAATGATCCAGAGTTTGCCTGAGCTGGCGCTGAAAGCCATGCTGGTTTGCCCCGAAACCATACCAAACCGATCCTTCTTATCGGCGAAAATAGCCAAATGGCCATCCCCCAGTCTTTCATCCAAGAGCTGTTGTCACGCGTCGACGTGGTCGACATCGTGGGCAAGTACGTGCAGCTCAAGAAAGGTGGCGTCAACTTCATGGGCTTGTGCCCGTTCCATGGTGAAAAATCCCCCAGCTTCAGCGTCAGTCCCACCAAGCAGTTTTTCCACTGCTTTGGCTGCGGCAAAAACGGCAACGCCATCGGATTTTTGATGGAACACGCGGGCATGACCTTCATCGAGGCCGTGAAAGACCTGGCCCAGCAAACCGGCATGCAGGTGCCCGAAGAGCAGCAGTCGCCTGAAGACCGCGCCCGCGCTGCCGCCGCAAAAGCCAAGCAAGACAGCCTGAGCGATGTGCTCGAAAAAGCAGGTGAGGCCTACCGCGACCAGCTCAAGATCACACCGCATGCCATCGACTATCTCAAGGGACGGGGCCTGTCAGGCCAGATCGCCAAACGCTTTGGCCTAGGCTATGCGCCCGAGGGCTGGCGCAGTCTGGCCAGCATCTTTCCTAAATACGACGACCCGCTCTTGGCCGAATCGGGTCTGGTGATCGTGAACGAAGAAGACGACAAACGTTATGACCGTTTTCGGGACCGCATCATGTTCCCGATCCGCAACATCAAAGGCGAGTGCATCGGCTTTGGCGGGCGGGTGATCGGTTCGGGCACGCCCAAATACCTGAACTCGCCCGAAACCCCTGTTTTTCACAAAGGCCGCGAGCTGTATGGCTTGTACGAAGCGCGCGAAGCCCTGCACAGCGCAGGCTATGTGCTGGTGACCGAAGGCTATATGGACGTGGTGGCCCTGGCGCAGCTGGGCTTTGCCAACGCGGTGGCCACGCTGGGCACAGCTTGCACGCCCGACCATGTGCAAAAACTGTTCCGCTTCACCGACTCGGTCGTTTTCAGCTTTGACGGCGACGGCGCAGGCCGCCGCGCTGCACGCAAGGCGCTCGACGGGGCCCTGCCCTACGCCACCGATGTGCGCAGCATCAAGTTTTTGTTTTTGCCCGCAGAGCACGACCCCGACAGCTACGTGCGTGAATTTGGCCAAGAGGCTTTTGCCGAGCAGATCAAACAGGCCATGCCGCTGTCGCGCTTTTTGATTGAAGCAGCCAGCGCCGATTGCGACCTGCAAAGCGCCGAAGGCCGCGCCCGTCTCTCCAGCCAAGCCCGACCCTTATGGCAATTGCTGCCCGATGGCGCACTCAAGCAACAACTGCTGTCAGAGCTGGCGCAACTCATCCAGCTGGAAACCGCAGGCCTCGAAAAGCTCTGGGCCCAGCAAGCCGCCACAGACCAACGCTATGCGCCCGCAGCCCGTGGGCCAGGCGCTGGTGCCGCCCCAGCTTCCCAGGTGGCCACCAATTACGCTTTCAGCCGTGCCGTCAATCCTTCTGGGGATAGCGATCATCCATTTGAGCCCAGTTATGGCGCCCCGCCCGGTTGGGCAAGCGATAGCGGTTTTGCCCCAAGCGCTTCCACCTTTGACAAAACCTACAACGCAGGTGCCAACAACTGGCCCCGCAAAAACCCCAACTGGACGCCGGGCGGCAAGTTTGTCAACGGCAAGTACAAGCGTGAACCAGCACCTGTGTACACGGGCCCACGCACCGTGCCCGCCAGCCGGGCTGACCATGCCGCGCGTGTTCTGCTGGGCAATATGGCGCTGTGGGAAACGATAGGCGGCGAAGACCATGCCATGCTGTGTGCTCTGCCTGCACCACACGGCCCTTTGTTTGCCTGGCTCGAATCGCAATTTCACGAACAAGGGGCCTTGGGTTGGTCCACTTTGCGCGAGCAGATGCTGGGCCAGCCGTTTGCCGAAGAAGCCATACGATGGGTCGCGCAAGACAAAATGAACGTTGTGGCCGGTAGCGAAGAGGCCACTCCGCCCGATCTGCAAGAAGCCCGGCTTGAGCTGCGCAGACTGCTCAACATGCTCATGGTGGATCACTTGCAACAACTCAAGAACGCAGCCTTGGCCCAACACCAGGCCGGTGCAGACCCCGATGCACTGGCGCGTTACAGCAGCCTGGACAAACGTTGGCGCGAACTCAAGGCCGCAGCGGCCTTGATCTCTTCAGACTGAGGCTTATTTGCCCACCAGCTGATTGAACTTGTCGGCCTCAAAAGTTTCACGGGCTGCGCCCACACCCGGTACGGGGATCTGTTGCTGTTCACACAAAGCCTCTAGGGCTTTCCAGATCATCGAGATCTGTTGCTCCTGGCCAGCTGCGTTATCGATCAAACCCCGCAAAGCCTGACTGACCGGGTCGTCGTCTTGGGTGATGCCATAAGCGCTGAACTTGCGATCGGTTCCCGACACATCGGCGCTCTCACCTTGTTTGGAGGGAATGATGCGGGCCGGAATGCCCACTGCGGTTGCCCCAGCGGGTACGGGCTTGATCACCACGGCATTGCTGCCAATCTTGGCCCCATCGCCCACTTCAAAGCCGCCCAGCACCTTGGCCCCGGCGCTGACCACCACATCGCGACCCAAAGTCGGGTGACGTTTGGCTCCTTTGTAAAGTGAGGTGCCGCCCAAGGTCACGCCTTGGTAAATGGTGCAACCGTCACCGATCTCGGCCGTCTCACCCACCACCACGCCCATGGCATGGTCAAAAAACACCCGCTCACCAATCTTGGCTCCAGGGTGAATTTCGATGCCAGTCAAGCCGCGCGAGATGTGTGAAATGAAACGACCCAGCCACTTGAAACCGTGGTTCCAGCACCAGTGGGCTCTGCGGTGCAGGACCAAAGCATGCAAGCCGGGGTAGCAGGTCAGCACCTCCCAAGCGGTGCGTGCCGCTGGGTCACGGTCAAGAATGCATTGGATGTCGGAGCGAAGACGAGAAAACATAGGCACCGAGTCTATCGCTTGACTTGTTTGTTTGCGTCCGCTGCTTGAATCATGGCTTTAGCCACCCCGCGCAAGATATGGATTTCCTCCGGGCTGAGGTCTGCGCGGTTGAAAAGTTGGTTCAGACGGGGCATGAGCTTTTTGGGCGCAGCTGGGTCCAAAAAGCCAATGCCGGTCAGCGCCTGTTCCCAATGGGTCAACATACCGGCCACCTGCTGCGCGTCGGCTTTGTCAGCGGGGGCCACAGCATCCTGCACTGGAAAGCCACCCAGTGCCACGCGCCAGTCGTAAGCGATGACCTGGATGGCCGAGCCCAAATTGAGCGACCCAAACTGCGGATGGGTGGGAATTGACAATGACACATGGCAGCGGTAAACGTCCTCGTTTTTCATGCCAAAACGCTCAGACCCGAACAAGAAAGCCACGCTTTGTGCGGATGCTCCAGGTTGGGTCAGTTCTGCAAAGTGTTCGCGAGGCGAACGGGTGGGCGGGCCAAAATCACGCGGCGTCATGGCCGTGGCGCACAGATGGGTCACACCATCCAAGGCTTCTTCGAGCGTATCGACCACGCGGGCTTTGGCCAGCACATCGTTGGCCCCACTGGCGCGTTGGATGGTTTCTTCTTTGCGCAGCACATTGGGCCAGCGCGGGGCGACCAAAACCAACTCGTCAAAGCCCATGACTTTCAGGGCCCGAGCGGCGGCGCCCACATTGCCAGCATGGCTGGTTTCTATCAGGATGAATCGCGTTTGCATGCCCCGATTGTCCATGCTCAAGCGCACCCTCGCGGGCCTGCCTCTGCTGACCGTTACGCACTTATGACGAAGACCCCTGTTTTTCATGAGAAAATGCCACCCTTGCCGCCGCGATCGTGCGTGGGCCCACCCCGTTCTTCACACAATTCATGTCGTCCAATCTCCACCCCATGCTCAACGTGGCCATCAAGGCTGCACGCGCCGCTGGCGCCGTCATCAACCGCGCTGCCCTTGACGTGGAGGCGGTTCGCATTTCGCAAAAACAGGTCAATGATTTCGTCACCGAAGTCGACCACGCCAGCGAAAAAGTCATCATCGAAACCTTGCTGACCGCCTACCCTGACCACGGCATTCTGGCCGAAGAGTCGGGCCGAGAATTCGGTAACCCCCTCGCTGACCACATCTGGATCATCGACCCCCTAGACGGCACGACCAACTTCATCCACGGCTTCCCTGTTTACTGCGTGAGCATTGCCCTGCAAGTGCGCGGCAAGATCGAACAAGCCGTCATTTACGACCCCACCCGAAACGATTTGTTCACTGCCACCAAAGGCCGTGGTGCCTTCATGAACGATCGCCGCCTGCGCGTGAGCAAGCGCATCCGCCTGCAGGAATGCATCATTTCCACGGGTTTTCCGTTCCGCAAGGGCGACAACTTCAACCAGTACCTGCGCATGATGGGCGACGTGATGCAGCGCACCGCCGGCCTGCGCCGCCCCGGCTCCGCCGCGCTCGACCTGGCTTATGTGGCAGCCGGATTTACGGATGGCTTCTTTGAAACAGGTTTGTCGCCTTGGGACGTGGCTGCAGGCTCGCTGCTGGTGACCGAAGCCGGAGGCCTGATCGGCAACTTCACGGGTGAATCTGACTTTTTGGAACAAAAAGAATGCTTGGCCGGTGCGCCCCGCATTTACGGCCAGTTGGTCACCATCTTGGGCAAATACAGCAAATTCGCCAGCGCGGGCGACAAGGCCAATGTGCGCACCGCCGTAGACGCCCTGAGCCGCGAACGGACAGGCGACACGCACAACCCGGATGCAGAGCCCACCGAAGAGGGCGCACAGCCCCAAGAAGAACGCAAGGACGCGCCTTTTTAAACCCTCTACCAGGGCGCGGCAGCGCCCCAAAAAAAAGCACCCAAAGATGGGTGCTTTTTTTATAAGTCACAGCGCAGAAAAAAGGGAATCTTCGGCTTCGTCCAGTTTGGGCGGCAGGCGAACTGCCAGAACCTTGTCAATGGCACGGCCGTCCATGTCCACGATTTCTAACTTCCAACCTTCCCAGACCACCGAGTCGGCGACTTTGGGTAAAGTGCCGGTCAGCAGCATGATCATGCCGCTCAAGGTGTGGTAACGGCCACGCTCTTCTTCGGGCACCTCGTCCAAGCCCAGGCGGTCCTTGAGTTCCGGCACCGGAATGTGGCCGTCAAGCAGCCAACTGCCATCGTCACGCTGCACCGCCCAAGATGTTTCGGGGTCGCGCGGCTGGAACTCGCCTGTGATCGCCTCGATCAAGTCCTGCAGCGTGATGATGCCCTGCACCTCTCCGTACTCGTCGATCACAAAGGCCATGTGCACGTCCGACAACCTGAAGTTGTCGAGCAGCTCCATGCCGGTGATGGTCTCGGGCACATACAAAGGCGCTTGCAAACCCTGCTCTTGCAAGGATTGCGGATGCGAAGGGTCTTTCAGGGCGCGTGCCAGCCACTGGCGGGCATTGATCACGCCCAAGATGTTTTCAATGCCGCCTTGCACCACCGGAAAACGGGCGTGGTCTGAGTCTTCGATCAGGCGCAAGCTCTCTTCAAACGAGTCGTCCACATCCAGACACACGATGTCTGCACGCGGCACCATGAGCGAGCCGATTTGGCGGTCGTCCAAGCGGAACACGTTGCGCACCATGGTGTGTTCGTGCGACTCGATCACGCCGGCCGACGTACCTTCGACCAGCATGGCGTGGATTTCTTCCTCGGTCACAGGCGTACCCTTGGTCTCCTTCACACCCATCAAGCGCAACAAAGCGCGTGTCGAAGCCGACAACAAAATCACAAAGGGTTTGGTGGCCAGCGCCAGCAGATTGATGGGCCGAGCCACCAATCGGGCAAAGGTTTCGGGATAAGACTGGCCGATGCGCTTGGGCACCAACTCGCCCACCACAATCGAGAAATAAGTGATGGTCAAAACCACCAAGGCGGTGGCACCAAAACTGGCGTAAGCCTGAGGAACACCCAAGCTCACCAGCCACTGCGACAAGGGCTCAGCCAGTGCAGCTTCACCCACAATACCGTTCAAAACGCCAATTGAGGTGATGCCAATCTGGATGGTGGACAAAAAACGGGTGGGGTCTTCGCCCAATTTGACAGCCGCTGCAGCGCCGCTGTCGCCCTCATCAATCAACTTCTGAAGTCTGGCTTTTCTGGCAGTGACCAGTGCAATCTCAGACATGGCAAACAAGCCGTTCAGGAGGATGAGGGCAAAAAGTATCGCTATTTCCATACAAGGGGCTCGCTCGAGCCCTGGGAGTTTCGTTGCCACGATTGTAAAGAAGCCCGCACCTCACTCCCACTAAAATCAATACTAGCTTTCCAAACCCACTCCCGAACCCGGTGACTTTGACGCAATCTGGTCCCGTTCTTGATGCCCAACGACATGCCCCCTGCACCGAACCCCGCTGACCACGCCGGCCACACGCCCATGATGGTTCAGTATCTGGGCATCAAGGCGGAATTTCCAGACACGCTGGTGTTCTACCGCATGGGCGACTTCTATGAGTTGTTCTTTGCCGATGCCGAAAAAGCTGCAAGCCTGCTCGACATCACCTTGACACGCCGTGGCCAGTCGGCCGGGCAGCCCGTGATGATGGCGGGCGTGCCTTTTCATTCGATGGAAACCTATTTGGCCCGCTTGATCAAGCTGGGCGAGTCGGTGGCCATTTGCGAACAAGTGGGCGATGTGGCCACATCCAAAGGCCCGGTCGAGCGCAAAGTGGTGCGCGTGGTCACCCCCGGCACCCTGACCGACGCCGAGCTGCTCTCCGACAAAAGCGAAGCCATCTTGCTGGCCGTGCACCAAGCGGGCAAAAACCGCTGCGGCTTGGCGTGGCTGAGCGTCACCCAAGGCATGGTGCACCTGGCCGAATGCGCACAGGACGAGCTGGCCGACTGGATCGACCGCATCGCCCCCAGCGAACTGCTGGCCAGCGCGGGCATGACGCCCACGTTTGAGCAAAAACTGCGCGGCCTCAAAACCGCAGGCCGGGGCAACTGGTCACTGGCCTTGCGGCCGGATTTTCAATTTGACACTGGCTTGGGCCAGCGCAAACTGCTCGATCAGTTGCAGGCCGCGTCGCTCGCCGCCTGGAGCGCCGATGCCCTGGCCGATGCGCATGCCGCCGCTGCGGCCCTCCTCACCTATGCCGAACACACCCAGGGCCGCAGCCTGCCGCATGTGCAGCGGGTGCAGGTGCAGCGCTCGGACGCTCTGATTGACCTGCCCGCCAGCACCCGCCGCAACCTGGAGCTGACGCAAACCCTGCGCGGCGAAAGCGCTTCAGACTCGCCCACGCTGTTTGCCCTGCTTGACACCTGCATGACCGGCATGGGCAGCCGCCTGCTCAAAAACTGGCTGCTCAGCCCGCCGCGTGACCGCCAAACCGCCATTGAACGTCTGCAAGCTCAAGCTGTTTTGCGCGGCGACAGTGGATCGGGTGCCTGGAGCAGCCTGCGCGAACAGCTCAAAGGTGCGAGCGACGTGGAGCGCATCACCGCCCGCACCGCACTGCGCCAGGTCCGTCCGCGCGAGCTGGTGGCCCTGCGCCATGCGCTGGCGCGTGCGGCGGCGCTGTCGCTGCAATTGCAGGCACTGCAGCCCGAGCCCGACAGCCTGCTGGCCGGCATGGCCCGCTGGCTCACACCGCCCACCCATTGCGCTGAGCTGCTGCAGATGGCCCTGCTCGAAGAACCCTCGGCCTTGGTGCGAGACGGCGGTGTGATCGCAGACGGCCTGGACGCCGAGCTGGACGAACTGCGCGGCATACAAACCAACTGCGATGCGTTCTTGCTCGATCTGGAAACCCGCGAAAAAGAGCGCACCGGCATCGCCAACCTGCGGGTGCAGTTCAACAAAGTGCACGGTTTTTACATCGAGGTCACGCAAGGGCAACTGGACAAAGTACCCGACGACTACCGCCGCCGTCAGACCCTCAAAAACGCCGAGCGCTTCATCACGCCCGAGCTCAAAACCTTTGAGGACAAAGCCCTGTCGGCGCAAGAGCGCGCCTTGGCCCGCGAAAAATGGCTTTACGAAGGCCTGCTCGACCAATTGCAGCCCTTTGTGCCCGCGCTCACGGCTTTGGCTCAGGCCATGGCTTCGCTCGACGTTGTGTGTGCATTGACCGAACGTTCTTTGACACTCAACTGGTGCACCCCTGAATTCACCAAAGAGCCCTGCATCGAAATTCGCCAAGGCCGCCACCCGGTGGTCGAAGCGCGCCTGGCCCAGATCTCGGGCGCCAGCTTCATCGCCAACGACACGCTGATGGGCCCCAAGCAGAGATTGCAAATCATCACCGGCCCCAACATGGGCGGCAAATCGACCTACATGCGCCAAGTGGCACTCATCGTGCTTCTGGCCAGCATTGGCAGCCATGTGCCCGCCAGCCGCTGCCGCCTGGGTCCGATTGACGCCATCCACACCCGGATTGGTGCGGCCGACGACCTGGCCAACGCGCAATCCACCTTCATGCTGGAGATGACCGAAGCCGCGCAAATCTTGCACAGTGCCACGCCGCACAGCTTGGTGCTGATGGACGAAATCGGGCGCGGCACCTCCACCTTTGACGGCCTCGCCCTGGCCAGCGGCATCGCCACGCACCTGCACAACAAAACGCAGGCCTTTGCGCTGTTTGCCACGCACTACTTTGAGCTCACCGAGTTTCCGGCCACGCACACGGCGGCTGTCAATATGCATGTGAGCGCTGCCGAATCGGGCTCATCCATTGTGTTCTTGCACGAATTGCAAGCCGGACCCGCCAGCAAAAGTTATGGCGTACAAGTGGCGCGGCTCGCGGGCATGCCTGCGGCCGTGCTCAACCACGCGCGGCACGCGCTCAGCGCGCTCGAAGCTGGGGCCACCGAGAGCCGCCAGCAGGTGGACCTGTTCGCCGCCCCGCCCGAGTCCGAAGCCACAGGCCCCAGCCCCATCGAAGTGGCGCTGGCCCAAATCAACCCCGACGCTCTCAGCCCCCGCGAAGCGCTCGACGCCCTCTATGCCTTGCAGCGCATGCTGCCTAAAACTTAAAGAGCCCATTCATGACCTATTGCGTTGCCGTCAAAACCCGCGCCGGACTGGTGTTCTTGTCTGACTCCCGCACCAACGCGGGCCTCGACCAAATCAGCACCTTCCGCAAAATGATCGTCTATGAAAAAGCAGGTGATCGCTTCATGACGCTGCTGTCGGCAGGCAACCTGAGCATTTCGCAATCGGTGCGTGAAGTGCTGCAAATCGAAAAACTGGTCGAGCCCGGTCAAGACGAACCCCTGACCATCTGGAACGCCAAAAGCATGTTCGACGCCACGCGGGTGCTGGGCGCGGCCGTGCGCCGCGTGTACGAGCGCGACGCCGCTGCGCTGCGGGCTTCGGGTGTGGAGTTCAACGTGTCCATGATCTTTGGCGGCCAAATCGGCGGCGAAGGCATGCGCTTGTTTCAGGTGTATTCGCCTGGCAATTTCATCGAAGCGACCGAAGAGACACCCTACTTCCAGATTGGTGAATCCAAATACGGCAAGCCTGTGCTGGACCGTGTGATCACCCCCAACACCCCGCTGGACGAAGCCGCCAAATGCGCGTTGGTGTCGATGGACTCCACCCTCAAATCCAACCTGTCAGTGGGCCTGCCGCTCGACATGGTGGTCTACCAAGCTGGCAGTCTGCAGACCGACCGCATCATGTGCATCGACGAGCACAACCCCTATTTCAAAATGCTGCGCACAAGCTGGGGCGACAAACTGCGCCAGATGTTCGACAGCATCGAAGATCCCATGTGGAACGGCGGTGCGACCGACATCCCGCTCATGGTGCCCGCGCAGCGCAACACCTTGCTCAAGAAGATCACCACGCCTGAAGAAAAGTTGATCTGATGGCCGCGCGCATCATCTTCTCCCATGGCAACAGCTTCCCGGCCAGTACATACAGCGTGATTTTTAACAGCCTGCGCCAGCGTGGCTTTCAAGTCGATGCCATCGAAAAATTTGGCCATGACCCGCAATACCCCGTCACCAACAACTGGCCCCACTTGGTGCAGCAACTGGCCGACTTTGCCAAGGCGCAGCAAGGCGACGGCGAACCCGCCTTCTTGGTCGGCCACTCACTGGGCGGCATCTTGAGCCTGATGTGCGCCGCCCGCCACCCCGAGCTGGCCCGCGGTGTGCTCTTGATCGACTCACCCGTGCTGGGCGGCTGGCGGGCCACCACTCTCGGCCTGGCCAAACGCACTGCTTTGGTGGGCTCGGTGTCGCCAGGCCGCATCAGCCAAAAACGCCGCCACCACTGGCCCGATGCCCAAGCGGCGATGGAGAGCTTTGCGCACAAAAAATCTTTTGCCAGGTGGGACAGGCAGGTGTTGCAAGACTACATCGACCACGGCACGCACAACGAAAACGGCCAACGCGTATTGAGCTTTGACCGCGACATTGAAACCGCCATCTACAACAGCCTGCCGCACAAACTCGACAGCCTGCTCAAGCGTCATCCGCTCAAATGTCCGGTGGCTTTCATGGGTGGCACCCACTCGGCCGAAATGCGCCAAGCTGGCACCGACCTCACGCACAAAGTGGTCAAAGGCCGCATCATGATGATTGACGGCTCTCACCTCTTTCCCATGGAAAAGCCGCTGGCCACAGCCGCAGCAATCGAGGCCTCACTGCGCAACTTGGGTGTCTGAAACCCATGGCCTACACGCTGTTCTGAGCATACAAAAACGCCCACTGGGCCGTGTTGGCCTCTGTGGCTTCCCCTGAGCCTCAGTTGCCCGTGAATTGCGGTGCGCGTTTCTCCAAGAAATGCGCCACCCCCTCACGGAAGTCATCACTCGCGAAACTGAGGGCCATCTCCACGTTGGCCTGGCGGTTGTTTTCTGCCAGCGTCTGAAACGGCGCGTCATACTGCTGGCGCTTGATCACCGACATAGAGCGGGGCGACACGTTGTCCACCAAGTCACGCGCATAAGCATAGGTTGCAGCAGCCAAAGCGTCTGGGGCAAACACCTTGTTGACCAAACCCATGGCCTGCGCTTCAGGGGCCAACACTTTGCGGGCCGACAGCAGCAAGTCCATCGCGTTGGCCTGACCCACGATGCGGGGCAGCATCCAGCTCAAGCCGTGCTCGGCAATCAAGCCCCGCCTTGAAAACGCGGTGGTGAACACCGCGTTGTCTGCCGCAAACCGGATGTCGCAATACAAGGCGTGCACCAGCCCAATACCTGCGGTTGCGCCGTTCAGCATGCCGATCACCGGCTTGGGGATCGCCGGGTAATACCCGTAGCGCGTCTGGTAGTCGAGCCGCTGGTTCACATCGAAAGGTTTTGTCCAGGTCGTCGCCGTGATGTCACTCGGGTCCAGACCCTTGAGCAAATCCATGTCGGCCCCTGCGCAAAAGCCGCGTCCTGCACCGGTGAGCACGATGGCGCGCACACCCTCGTCTGCAGCGGCAGCGTCCATGGCCTGTCGCACCTCGCGCTCCATGATGGCGGTCCATGCGTTGAGCTTGTCGGGCCGGTTCAAGGTAATGGTCGCGATGCGGTGTTCGACGTTATAGAGGATGTCTTGGTAACTCATGGCTTGGCCTTTCAAAGAAGGATTGAACAACTCACACCGTGCGCTTGCCACGGGCCAAAAACGCTAGGGTCGCGGGCTGGTCCAACAGCTGCTGGCTCCAGCGCTTGAGCACCTTTTCCAGGCGCGGCGCAGCCACCCCCAGCTGCACCATGGCCACGCCGCCATTGACCGATTCGCTGTAATCGCAAATCAGCCCGTCACGCAACGCAAAGCGGCTGATGCCGTCGATCACCACCTGCCGCCCTGCAAACTCAGGCACCTTCGAGGTGAAGCTCGACAAAGACCTCGCATAGGCCAACTGCCCATTGCACACGGGCTCGAACATCTCCCAGCGGTAATCGGGCCCTGCATCGCGGTGGAACAGGTCGCTCATCATGTGGGCGATGTCGGCGCGGCCCGTGTGGTCGCCATAGATGTAGTCATGGTAGATGCCGTCTGGCGTGAAACACTGCGCAAAGGCCTCGCCATCGCCCGCTTCGGCGGCGGCCGAAAAACGCTGGAGTAATTCTTCAAACGCGGTTTGTTGCATGGTCTTGTCTCCTCTTTTTTTTAAATCAATCGGGCAAGAGCTCAGGCAATCGCTTGAGTGTGCGCACCTTGGACGCGCTGATGATGATGGCCTGCAGCCCAAAGCCCAGAACCACGCACCACAGGCTGACTGACACCGGAAAGCTCACCCCCACCACACCACCCAGCGCCGCACCCAGCGGGCGTGCGCCTGTACTGGCCACGATGTTGATCGACGTGACCCGCCCGATCATGGCCGCAGGCGTCACTGTCTGGCGCAAGGTGGTCGAGGTGATGGTCCAGATGATCGGCCCCGCTCCAAAGAAAAAGTAAGACAAGGCCGCCAACCAGCCATGCGGCCAAAACAAGGTCAGCGCCATGGTGACCGCCGCCAGCACCGAAAAATAAGGCCCCAACAAAATCGCCTGCCCAAACGGCAGCGCTCCCACCACACGCGGCGCCAGCAATGCGCCCACGATCATGCCCACGCCATACAAAGCCAGCGTCACGCCCACGCCACTCGCATCCAGCCCCAAATCGTGGATGGCATAGGGCACATAGGCCGCTTGCAGCATGAACCAGGAAATGTTCCAGGCAATCGAGCAAAACATCATGGGCCGAAGCAGATCGCTCTGCCACACCCACTTGGCCCCGTCTTGCAACTCCAGCAAAGGGTGGCGAGCCGGCATGGCTGCGCGTTCAGGCTCGCGGATGCCACGCAGGCACAACACCGCCGCCACCGACAACATGCCCGACAGCACAAAGGCCGCCGACGCACCGGTCCACGCGATCAAGGCCCCAGCCAAAGCCGGGCCTGCTGCAAAGGCCGCGCTGCGTGCCAACTCCAGCCGCCCATTGGCTTGGGCCAGTCCATCAACCTGTACCAAAGCAGGCACCAAGGAAGGCGCCGCCACACTGAAGGCCACCGTGCCCACCGCCGCGATGAAACCAATGATGGCCAAAGCCGCAATCGACACATGCCCCGTGACGATCAGCACCAGCAACAACAACAAAGCCAAGGCCCGCAGCGTCTCGGCCAGGGCCATCAAGCGTGTGCGCGAAGTGCGGTCGGCCAGCAGGCCCAGCGGCATGGACAGCAGCAAAAACGGCAACGATTGGATGGAGGCCAGCAAACCAATTTCACCGGGGCCAGCCTGCAGCAACAGCACCGCCACAATGGGCACAGCGGCCAGGCTCAGTTGCTCGGCCGACTGGGCCAGCAAATTGGACCAAGCCAGACGGCGAAAAGAGTTGGACAGGACGACAGGCATGCAGGGGTTTGTGAACCAACGCATCCGCAGGATGCGTCAAACAAGGGACTTCCATTCTGGGCGTGACCCAAAGCCCAGCATGTCGCCTAGGTGCACCCGATCAAGCCGCCCAGCTCACCAGCCCAAAGTAGCTGGTGCCCAGCACCACCAGACCGAACACGATCCGATACCAAGCGAACACCTCGAAGCTGTTGGTCGAGATGAACTTGAGCAGCCAGCGCACACACACCCAGGCGCTCAAAAACGAAAACACCAAGCCCACCGCAAACATCGGCGCGTCGGCCATGCTCAGCAAGGCGCGGTCTTTGTACAGGCTGTATGCGCCCGCGCCGATCAGTGTGGGAATCGCCAGGTAAAACGAGAAGTCAGTTGCCGCCTTGCGCGACATGCCCAGCAACATGCCGCCGATGATGGTCGCGCCGCTGCGGCTGGTGCCCGGAATCATGGCCAGGCACTGCACCAAGCCCACCTTCAAGGCGTCTTGCCAACGCATGTCTTCCACCTCGGCAATGTGCACCGAACGAGCCTGTCGGCGCTCGGCCCACAAAATGATGAAGCCACCCACGATGAAACTGGTGGCCACCACCTCGGGCGTGAACAAGTTCGCCTTGATGGCCTTGCCAAACAGCAAGCCCAAAATCACGGCAGGCACAAAGGCGATGAACACGTTCAAGGCAAAACGTTGGGCGTCTGCGCTGTGCGGCAAGGCGCGCACCGTGCTGCTGATCTTTTGCCAGTACACAATGATCACCGCCAAAATCGCGCCCGTCTGGATGGCGATGTCGAACACCTTGGCCTTGTCGTCGTCAAAGCCCAGCAAAGCCCCGGCCAAAATCAAATGCCCGGTGGACGAGATCGGCAAGAACTCGGTCAAACCCTCGACCACACCCATCACGGCGGCTTTCAGCAACAGCATCAAATCCACAAACGCTCCTCAAAAACTGGAGTGATTATCGTCTTTGTGCTGTCCCAGTTGCAGGGCGTGCTTGGCCAATCGGTCAGTGGTTTGGCCTTTTGAACGGCGCGGCCTTGCCGACCCATACTGCAGTGCCGCTATATTGCCTGTCATGCCACCGCCCTCCCTCCACTCAACCGCCCGCCTCGGCGCCTTCGCCATCGCCGCCGTTTGGTTGGCTGTGGCGGGGGTGCTGTATCTGGTGTTTGATCGCATGGAGCAAAACCGCCAGGCCAGCCTCAAGCCCTATGCCCTCAGCTCGGGCGATCTGGTCATTCCGCGCCAGCGCGATGGGCATTTTCATGTGGAGGGTGAAGTCAACCGCCAGCCGGTGCGCTTTTTGGTGGACACCGGTGCCAGCCATGTGAGCGTGAGTCAGGCGCTGGCCACCCAGGCCGGGCTGCCAGCGGGCCAAAGCATCACTTTGCACACTGCGAACGGCCAGCGCCCCGGCCAGCTGGTGCGCAGCGTGCCCGTGCGGGCGGGGCATCTGGTACTCAACGATGCCAGCGTCACCGTGGGCCTCACGGGCATGCCGCCCGAACAAGCGCTGCTGGGCCAGGCATTTTTGAAGCACTTTGACGTGGAAATCCGGCGCGACGAAATGGTCTTGCGTCAACGACCTTGAGGTTCGACAAACCCCGGGGGACCATTACCATCAGCGGCGCCATGGCTCCCGATGACCACCCCCACCCTGTCCGAATCCGCCGTCATCGCGCCGAAAGTGCCTGCGTTCATGGGTCCTTTGGTGGCCGTCATGCCCATGTCCCCAACCGTGAACAGGCGCATAGACCCGGGGCACATACACCACACGGGGCGGTGGTGGTGGCGGGGCGTAAATCACCCGAGGCGGCGGGCCATAAATCACCGGGCTGGGCATCCCTATCTGGGTGTACACCGGGAAATGGCCGATGCGCGAGTGCACCGACACAGACGGTTCCACCACCGAATGGGCGCAGCCCACCTGAGCCAGGCCCAAACCCAGCAGGCCGAGCAGCGCGATGGCTCTGGAGAATGACAATTTGAATGAACGCATGGCAAAGGTCCTTTGATGAGGTTGGCTTGTCTTGAAAGCAGGCTCCCTGCATGCTTAGCGCGCCAGACTGGCCATTGGTGCACCGCCAGCGCTTGACAGTGGTATCCATTCGTAACAGACCCGGCCAGCTCAAGCCTGCGCCAACCCCTAAAATCAAGCGCTATGACCTCCCCCACCGACAAAGTCCCTGAAGCCGACCACAAGGTCAGCAACTTCCTGCGCCAGATCATCGAAAAAGACATCGAGCAGGGCACCTACGCCAGCCGCCGCTGGGCAGGCAGCCCCGGCGACGCTGCGCACCACGCTGCAGGCGAGCCCGATCCAGCCAAGATCCGCACCCGCTTTCCGCCCGAGCCCAACGGCTATTTGCATGTGGGCCACGCCAAAAGCATCTGCATCAACTTTGGGCTGGCGCAAGAGTACGGCGGCGTGTGCCACCTGCGCTTTGACGACACCAACCCCGAAAAAGAAGACACCGAGTACGTCAACAGCATCATCGACGCCGTGAAATGGCTCGGCTTTGACTGGGCCCAACTCGGCCAGGCCGCAGGCTCAGCCGCGCCCTACCAAGCCAGTGACTACTTCGACTTCATGTACCGCGCAGCCGAAGCGCTGATTGAAGCTGGCCACGCCTATGTGGACGAACAAAGTGCCGAAGACATGCGCGCCAACCGGGGCGACTTTGGCAAACCCGGCGTGGACAGCCCTTTCCGCACCCGCACGGTGGCAGAAAACCTGGCGCGCTTCCGCGACATGCGGGACGGCAAGCTGGCCGATGGCGCTGCCGTGCTGCGCGCCAAGATCGACATGGCCTCGCCCAACATCAATATGCGCGACCCGGCCATCTACCGCATCCGCCGCGCTACCCACCACCACACGGGCGACACCTGGTGCATCTACCCGATGTACACCTTTGCCCACCCCATCGAAGACGCGCTGGAGCAAATCACCCACAGCATCTGCACGCTGGAGTTCGAAGACCAGCGCCCGTTTTACGACTGGCTGATGGAGCGCCTGTGCGAGTGCAAGCTGCTGGCCGCGCCCAGCCCCAAACAATATGAATTTGCCCGTCTGAACCTCACTTACGTCATCACCAGCAAACGCAAGCTGGCGCAACTGGTCAATGAAGGCAAAGTCAGCGGCTGGGACGACCCGCGCATGCCAACCATCGCGGGCATGCGCCGCCGGGGCTACACCCCGACAAGCCTGCGCCTGTTTGCCGACCGCATTGGCGTGACCAAAAGCGATTCCTGGATCGACTACAGCACGCTCGAAGGGTGCCTGCGCGAAGACCTGGAAAACAAAGCCCACCGCGGCATGGCCGTGCTCGACCCCCTCAAGCTGGTGCTGACCAACTGGGCCGAGGCCTTTGGCAGCGACGGCTACACCGAAGCCTGCACCCAACCCGCCCTGCCCCACAGCGCATTGCTTGATGGCCAAACGCCGCCTGCCGACCGCGCATTCAAGATCGGCAAGGAAGTGTGGATCGAGCGCGAAGACTTCGAAGAAGTGCCGCCCAAGGGCTACAAGCGCTTGTTCCCCGGCAACGTGGTGCGCCTGAAGGGCGGCTACGTCATCGAATGCACCGGCTGCGCACGCGACGCGGCGGGCAACGTTACAGAGGTGCATGCCAAAGTGATTCCCGGCACCAAGAGCGGCACGCCCGGCGCCGACAGCGTCAAAGCCAAAGCCGCCATCACCTGGGTGAGCGTGGCCGACGGCGTCAAGGCCGAGGTTCGCCTGTACGACCGCCTGTTTGCCGAAGCGCACCCCGACGCGGGCGGCAAAGACTTCTTGCAAAGCCTGAACCCGGACAGCCTGAAAGTGGTCACCGCGTATGTGGAGCCATCACTGGCCGGGGCGCAGCCAGACCAGAAGTTCCAGTTTGAGCGCTTTGGGTACTTTGTGGCGGACCGCCTGGATCATGTGGCGGGCGCCAAGCCGGTGTTCAACCGGGTGACGGGGTTGAAGGACAGCTGGGGTAAGTGATTCCTCAGCCGTGCCTGGAAGACACCCTGCGTTTCGAGCAGCGCCACCAAGCCATCATCGAGCGCTTTGGCCGGTACCCCCACCCTTTATTCCAAACTTGTGCCATCCTCGGCCGCCTATCCATGGCCGAGGAGCTGGCGTTTTTGAGTGAGCCGGGGTCGGGGTTTTAAATCTCGTACAGTGGCATTCGGATGCAACCATGCTACGCAACTCGGTTTTGCTAACGGCTTGAATTTCCATAAGCGCTGAACTTCGCTAAACTGACTTTCCACCGCCCTTTGGAGTCCCACATGCCAACCGCCAAGCAACTCTGCGATCAAGCATCACAACTGCCCCCCGAGGAACGTATGGCTTTGGTCGATCAGATCCTTGACACCTTAGATGCACGGGACGACTCCTTGGATGCGCAATGGGCACAAGAGGCCGAATCACGTCTTTTGGCCTATCGCCGAGGTGAGGTAAAAGCCATCCCCTTGAATGAAGTCATTGCCAAATACCAAGTCAAAACGGCATGAACGTGCGACTCTTGCCCGCAGCTCAATCCGAGCTGGACGAGGCGATCCGTTGGTACGCCCAACAAGCGCCAGGCTTGGGAGATTCGTTTTTGGTGGAGTTTCTTCGCACCATCCAACTCATTGAGCAACACCCACTTGGCTGGCATCCGCTTTCAAGCCAGACCCGCCGCTGCCGCCTGCGCAGATTTCCATACGGCGTCATTTACAACGTCGATCAGGACAGCGTTTTAGTGATCGCAGTCGCCCATTTGCACCGTCGCCCTGCGTATTGGCAAGGCCGGATGAACTGAACCTCCAAAATCTTTTCCATGCACATCACCACCCTTGAAGCCCTGCGCCAGCTCTACGGCCCCGCCCGCGAGCGCGCGCTCAAAAAAGAAATCCCGGCGCTGGAAGCGCATGCGGTGCAGTTCGTTGGCTTGTCGCCATTTGTGGTGCTGGCCAGCAGCGATGCGGGTGGGCACATGGACGCTTCGCCGCGCGGGGGCGAGCCGGGCTTTGTCAAGGTGCCCGATGCGCACACTTTGCTGCTGCCCGATGCACCAGGTAACAACCGGCTGGACACGCTGGAGAACATCATCGCCACCGGGCGCCTGGGCTTGTTGTTCATGGTGCCGGGCTTTGACGAGACCTTGCGCGTCAATGGCCGCGCCGTGTTGTCCACCGACCCGGCCGATCTGGCGCTGTGCGCCGATGCGCGGCGCGCACCCGTTGTGGTGATTCGCGTGGCAGTGGAGTCGGTGTATTTGCACTGCGCCAAGGCCTTCATGCGTTCGCAACTTTGGGACGCCTCTCGCCAGGTCGACCGAGCGCAGATGCCCAACATGACCGAGATGCTGCGCGACCAGATCAAAGCCTTTAAAGGCGAAGAGATCGAGACCGAAACCCACGCCCAGATGATGGCGCGTTACCGGCAATCGCTCTAAGGCCCGCCGGGCGGCGGCACGTCCCGCCCCAACATCCGCTGCCCTAGCCATGACAAACCAGCCCCCACATCCATGCGGCGGCTTTGCTGCTGCGCGACAGGATGGGTCTGGCCTGCTTGCAGCGGTGGGCCAATGTCAAAAGAAAACACATAGGCGGGCTCCTGGCCCATGCGCAAGTCGGTGATCACCAAGCGCCCGTTGGCGTGAGCCACCTTATAAAACCCATCGGTGAACCGCGCCAGGCGCTGCAACTGCGGGTGGTCGGCGTTTTGCGCGGCCAAGGCTGCACCCCGCTCATGGGCCACAAAGCGCATGGCCCTGCTGCCGTCCATCAGGGCGTAAAAACCTTCATGTAAGCGATCACCATCGATCGCCACCACGCGCCACACCAAAGTGCTCAAGGGCGCGGGTGTGACCAAAAGTTGCTGGCTTGGCAAGCCTTGGGCCTGCAAGGATTGGCGGGCGTGTTGCGTCACGCCCCATTGCGCCAGCGCGCTCCACGCCAAATAAACGGTGCTGAAAGCCAGCGCCCAACCATTGATGGCCAAGGCGCGCCCCACGGTTTTGACACGCAACGCCGCAATCACCCCCGCCAGCAAAGGCAGTGAATACACCGGGTCGATGATGAACATGCTGCCCAAACCATAGGCCTCGTCGGTGAAAGGCTGGAACACCTGTGTACCGTAAATCGTCATCAGATCCAGCAAAGGGTGCGTGACCAGCGCCAGCCACAGCGCCCAGAACCAACGGCCAGACAAGCGGGCTTGGTTGTGGATGCGACTCACCACCCAGGCCATCGGAAACGCAAAGAGCGTGAGCAGCAGCAAAGCATGGGTTTCCGCGCGGTGGCGGATCATGTTCAAGATCGGGTCGCCATGGTCCAGCAACACATCCAGATCGGGCAGCAACCCCGCCACACCGCCCCACAAGACCGACTTCCACAGCGCGTTGCGCCGCCCCATGACGGCCACCCCGATCGAGGCGCCCAAAAGAACTTGTGTAACAGAATCCATGAGGCAAAGGGGAAGAAAGGGAAAAGCTGGCTTGATGAGAATCAAGAGGTTAATGGCTTTTGCAAACCCTGATCACCGGGGGGCCGTTGCGGGTGCAGACCCAGCCGCACCCAGGTTGCTAAGCTGGCGTGATAATTCAGCAACTTTTTTAGCCAACTGCACCTCCAACGCCATGTCCCAAATTGCCGCCGACACCGCCACCGTTCCCACCCCCATGCTCTGGACCGATTCGCTCAATACAGGCGACGCCCGCATGGACGATACGCACCACGAGTTCATGGCCATGGTCAACCAGATTTTGGCCACGCCCGAAGAAGACCAATTGCCGGTTTACAAAGCGTTTTTGAACCACACCGTTGAGCACTTTGCGCAAGAAGAACGCTGGATGCTGGCGACTGGGTTTTCGGCCGACAACTGCCATGCCGAACACCACGCCACCATTTTGGAGACCATGCGCGTGGTCGAGGCCCATTACCTCGACACCGACAAAACCATCATCACCCGCATGGCCGAAGCCTTGATCGAATGGTTTCCAGGCCACGCCGCCAGCATGGACGCAGGCTTGGCCGCACACCTCAAGTCAGTGGGTTTTGACAGCGTGACCGAAACCCTGGCCGACCCCTCGGCCATCCAAAACGTGACCATGTCTGGCTGCGGCAGCGTCAGCTGCAGCTAAAGCCCAGCTCAATAAGCAAAAAACCCCATGACAAGCCCGAAAGCCCGTGATGGGGTTCGGGTTAAAGATCACTCCACCGTGATCTTTTCGTCTTTCACAATTTTGGCCATGGCCGGAATTTCTAAGCGCATCCATTGCGCAAATTGATCGGGCGTCATGGCTGACGGCTCTGCACCCAAAGTGGTCAAACGCTCTTTGATGTCTGGCAAGGCAGCAATGCGTTGAACCTCGGCATGCAGCTTGTCAACGACCGCCTTCGGTGTGCCAGCTGGGGCCAGTAAGCCCTGAAAACTGCCGGTCAAAAAGCCCGGCAGGCTCTCGGCCACGGTGGGCGTAGCGGGCATTTGCGCATTGCGTTGGGTGCTCGAGATGGCGATCAATTTGATCTTGCCCGCCTTGACATGCGGGTAGGTGGCCACCATGCCGTTGAACATGACATCCACCTGCCCGCCGATCAAATCGGTGATGGCTTGGGCGCCTCCTTTGTAAGGCACATAGCCCCACTCAATGCCGTTGCGCTGGGCATACGTGACGCCCGCTAAGTGCGATGCGCTGCCCATGCCTGCAGCCACAGCGTAGTTGAGCTTGCCCTTTTGGCTTTTGGCATAAGCGACCAATTCGGCAGGCGTGTTGGCCGGCACTTTCGTGCTGACCGCCAACAAATGGGGCGAATAAGCCACCATGGCCACAGGCGCAAAGTCTTTCTCGACGTTGAATGGCAACTTGAACAAGGCCGGGCTGATCACCAGATTGCCCACGTCCATCAGCACCAAGGTATAGCCGTCAGCAGGAGATTTAGCGACCAGATCAGCGCCCAAATTGCCACTGGAGCCGGGACGGTTTTCCACCACCACGGCTTGCCCCCAGCTTTCGGTGATTTTTTGCCCAAAAAGACGGGCCAACACATCCGAGGTGCCACCCGCTGGAAACGGCACCACGATTTTGATGGGTTTGTTGGGGTAAGGCGCAGCAGCGGTTTGCGCGTGCGCCGCAGACCCGAATGTCCATAAAAGGCAAGCCCCTAAGGCTGCAAAAGTGGTTTTTGACAGGTTCATGGTCTTTACTCCAGTTTGATGTTGATTTTTTAGGTGATGGGGGCCGGATTGAACAGCACCAACGCATTGTGCAGTTTCCAATGTTCGGCCCAAGTTTGACGGCCGCTGGACACATCCAGCAACATGCGGAAAAGTTCCCAGCCGGCTTCTTCGATGGTGATCTCACCATCGGCAATGCGGCCAGCGTTCATGTCCATCAAGTCGTGCCAGCGGCGAGCCAGGTCGGTGCGCGTGGCGACCTTGACCACGGGGCAAGCCTGCAAGCCATAAGGCGTGCCCCGCCCGGTGGTGAACACATGCACGTTCATGCCGGCGGCCAATTGCAGCGTGCCGCAAATAAAGTCGCTCGCAGGCGTGGCGGCAAAGACCAAGCCTTTTTGATCGGCCTTGAGTTTGTCGCCCGGCGCCAGCACGCTGGCAATCGCCGAGCTGCCGCTCTTGATGATCGAGCCCATGGCTTTTTCGGCGATGTTAGACAAGCCCCCCGCCTTATTGCCGGGCGTGGTGTTGGCGGTGCGGTCTACGCGGCCACGTTCCAAATACTGGTCGTACCAGCCCAGCTCACGAACAATGTCTTCGGCCACTTGGGGTGTGGCAGCACGGCTGGTGAGTTGCTCTACCGCATCGCGCACCTCGGTGTTTTCCGAAAACATCACGGTGCCCCCAGAGCGCACGATCAGATCGGCCATGAAGCCCACGGCCGGGTTGGCCGTCACACCCGAAAAAGCATCGCTGCCGCCACACTGCACACCCACCACCAAAGCGCTGGCAGGCACGGTCTGGCGACGGCGAGCGTTCAGGCGCTGCAGGTGCGGGCGGGCGCTTTGCACAATGTGATCGACCATGGACATGAAGCCCACATGCGCATCGTCTTGCAGGCACACCCAATCAGGCCCTTGGCCCGGGTCACGTTCATCGTGGATGGGAAAACTGCCCGGCGGCAGCAAGCGCTCGGGCTGCAACTTTTCGCAGCCCAGGCTCACCACCATCACCTCGCCACCAAAGTTGGGGTTCAGGCTGATGTGGCGCAAGGTGCGGATCGGGATCTCGGCGCCCGGTGCATCGATGGCCACGCCGCAGCCATAGCTGTGCTCCAAGCCCACCACACCATCCACATTCGGAAACAGGGGCAACAACTCCCGCTCAATGCGCTCCACCGCGATCTTGACCACACCCGCCACACATTGCACCGTGGTCGTCAGCGCCAGCAAGTTGCGGGTGCCGACCGAGCCATCTGCGTTGACAAAGCCCTCAAAGGTGAAGCCTTCCAACGGGGTTTGCGGCGCAGGCTTAACTGTGGCCATGGGCAGACCGTGCAGAGCGCGTGCTGGCGGAATGTCGAGCAAACGCTCGTGCACCCAGCTGCCTGCCGGAATGTCTTGCCGCGCATAGCCCACCGGCACGTTGTAGCGCAGCACAGCTTGGCCTTGGGCCAGATCCACCAAGGCCAACTTGTGGCCTTGCGGCACCTTGTCGCGCAAAACCAGCCCTTGGGCCACGCCTTCAGGCATGAGCGTGCCTGCAGTCAAGCCACCGTCATTGGCGATGATGGCCACATTGTCATTTGGGTGCATGCGGATAGCCAAGGGTCGGGCGTGGGTGGTCATGGTCAACTCAAAAGCGGGGTTGCTTGCCCTTGAAGGACGGGTCATATCGGCGTATTTGCCCTAGGTGATCGCGGTTGCGAATGCGGCAGTGCAGGTCGGTGTCGTGCAAGCGTTCCAATGTGGTGGGGTCAATGCTCACCCCCAGCCTATGCGAGCGGGGCACGCGCAGGCTGCCGATTTCAAACTGCAGGCGGCCGCCTAGCACCAATTCTTCGTCTTGCCAGGGGTCATGGGTGTCGCAGAACGGCGCATGCGCCCCCGACAGGATGCGCAACATGCCGTCGCGTTCCGCCACGGGTATGACACGCATGCAGCCAATCGTGAGGGCTTTCATAGGGGCCGATGGTTGCCAACGTCGTGACACCTCGGTTCAAGTTGAAGAGATTGGTGCATGGAAGACACCTTTCAGGTGGAGATGCGGTGGAGGCCTTCACGCCAAGTCAACGCCTCGTCGGAAAGTGTGAAGCCCAAGCCTGGCCTATCAGGCAGCATCATCCGACCGTTTCGAATTTGGAGCCGCTCATTGAAGGCTGGCTCCAACCATTCGATGTGCTCCACCCATGCCTCATGTGGATAGGCACAAGCCAGGTGGATGTGGATTTCCATCACGAAATGCGGGGCGAGCTTGAGCCTGGCCAAATCGGAGATGGTGGCGATTTTCAGGAACGGGGTGATCCCCCCAATGCGGGGCGCGTCGGCTTGCATGAAGGTCACCGAGCGGTGTCGGACCAGTTCCGCGCACTCGGCAAGACTGCTGAGCATCTCACCGCTCGCGATGGGCGTGTCCAGCCGCTCCGAGAGCATGGCATGCCCAGCGTAATCGTAAGCACTCAGGGGCTCTTCCAACCAAACCAAACCCAATTCATCGAGTTGGCGTCCGGCCCGCAACGCAGTGGTGAAGTCCCACTGTTGGTTGGCATCTACCATCATCGGCACGTCTTCGCCGACGTGTTCTCTGACCGCCCGCACGCGTGCGATGTCAAGCTTCAAGTCAGGCTGCCCCACTTTCAGCTTGATGCCACCGAGGCCAAGTGCAAGCGACCGGTCAACATTGCTCAACACCTCGTCCAGTGAAGACGACAGATAACCGCCAGACGTGTTGTAGCAGGGCACATCGTTGCGGTGTGCGCCGAGCAACTTGCCGATGGATTTACCGGCACGCTTGGCTTTCAGGTCCCACAGAGCCACATCGAAGGCGGCAATGGCTTGCGCAGTGACCCCGGTACGCGCTACCGATGCGCCAAGCCATGCCATCTTCTCCCAAAGACGACCAATGTCGTCCGGATCCTCACCGATCAACTCCCCCGCGATGTCCTTGGCATGTGCCAACATGGCATGCCCCCCCGCCCGCAGGGAGTAGCTGAAGCCGAAACCCTTCTCCCCGTGGCGAGTCTCAATTTCTGCGAGCAGAAGATCAACATGGGTCAGGGGTTTTTGACGTCCGGTCGATACCTTTGCATCGCTCACAGCCTGAGGCAACGGTACTCGACACAGCGAGACCTCCACGTGTTGGACAGGGTCTGTGTTCATAGGATTTTCGGATCGCGCTTGAGATCTTGTGGAGAGCAGTTCATGCCGAGTGGCTTGCGTGGGTCGGGTGCTGAATTATTCAGCCTTGATGCCAGCGGCTTTGATCACCTCGGCCCATTTCGCAACTTCGGTTTTCTGGTACTCGCCCAGTTCGGCAGGTGTCATGGTGGACGGCACCATGCCAAACCCTTTCAGGCGCGCTTGCACCTCGGGTGTGGCAACGATCTTCATGATCTCGGCGTGCAACCGGTCGACAATGGGCTGCGGTGTCCCGGCGGGTGCAAACACGGCTTGCCAGGAACCCATGTCGAACCCGCGCTGGCCGGCCTCGGCGATGGTGGGCACCTCTGGCAAAGACTCCAGTCGCTTGGAACTGGTCACGACGATGGGGCGCAACCGTCCCGACTGGATGTGTGGGCCCACCACCAGTGACGTGTCAAACATCATGTCCACTTGATTACCGAGCAAGGCCTGAACGGCAGGACCGGAGCCCCGGAAGGGAACGTGGGTGAACTTCACGCCCGTCTGGTAAGCCAGCAATTCCATGGCCATGTGCGGAGAGGTGCCGATGCCTGCCGAAGCCGAAGTCATGCCGCCGTTTTTGGCCTTGCTGGCGGCCAGAACTTCATTCAGCGTTTTGTGAGAACTGGTCGCCGGGACGGCCAACACCAGCGGACCCGATCCCAGCATGGCGATGGGAGCGAAGGACTTCACTGGGTCGTACCCAATGGGGTTGGTGTACAGGCTGATGTTGATGGCGTGTGAGCTGATGGTGCCACCCAGAATGGTGTAACCATCGGCGGGCGCACGGGAGGCAGCGGCCGAACCAACGCTACCACCGGCACCGGCTTTGTTGTCAATCACCACCTGGGTACCCAACGCAGTGGCCAGCGCTGGGGCAATCAGGCGGGCCAACGTGTCGGTGTTGCCACCAGGAGCAAATGGCACCACGAAAGTGATGGGCTTGGCCGTTGGCCAGCCGCTTTGGGCCGAGGCGGGCTGGATGGCAAATGCTGCTGCAAGCAAGGCGGTGCCTGTGGCAAAAGTATGGCGAATCAGGGTGCGGCGTTGCATGGAGTATCTCCTTGGGGTGGGTGGATGGGAAAATGGCGTGCTGGGTGGGAAAGCATTTTTAAAAACGCGGCTGCTCACCAGTGAAGGCGGGGGCGTACTTGCGCATCTGGGCCAGGTCGTCGCGGTAACGGATGGATGTGTTCAGGTAGTTGTCGTGCAGGCGCGCCAGGGCTTCACGGTCCAGCGTCACGCCTAGGCCGGGGGTGCGGGTCACGCGCAGGCTCCCATCTTCGAACCTCATGCGGCCACCCTGCACCACCTCGTCGTCCTGCCAGGGGTAATGGGTATCGCAGGCATAGGACAGCTGGGGCACCGAAGCGGCCAGGTGGGTCATCGCCATCAGACTGATGCCCAGGTGCGAGTTGGAGTGCATCGACAGGCCCAAGCCGAAGGTCTGGCACATCGTGGCCAGGCGTTGGGTGGCGCGCAGACCGCCCCAGTAGTGGTGATCAGACAGCACGATCTTGACCGGGCAGCCCATCTCTACATTGCGGCGGAATTCCTTCAGGTCGGTGACCACCATGTTGGTGGCCAGCGGCACCTCGCACTGCCGGGCGACCTCGGCCATGCCCTCCAGGCCAGGGGCCGGGTCTTCGTAGTACTCCAGTACGCCACGCAGCTGTTCTACCACCTTCAGGCTGGTTGGCACCGTCCAGTTGGCATTGGGGTCGATGCGCAGCGGCGCACCAGGAAAAGCCTGGGCCAGTGCCAACAGGGCTTGTACTTCTTGCTCAGGCGGCAAGGCTCCGGCTTTGAGCTTGATGCTTTTGAAACCATAGGTCGAGATCATTTGGCGCGCTTGCGCCACCATCTGCTCGGGCGTGGTGCCCTCACCCCAAGGGTCTGCCGCATAAGGTTGACCCAGGTGCTCGGCGTACTTGAAGAACAGGTAGGCGCTGAACGGCACCGCATCGCGTGCCGCACCGCCCAGCAAATCCACAATCGGGGCACCCGCCACCTGACCCTGTAAATCGAGCATGGCCACTTCAAAAGCACTGATGACCTTGGCCACATTTTTTGACACATGTGTGCCGGGGGCCAACGAAATCTTTTCACCCAAAAACTCGGATCCGGTTTTGGCGGGAGTTACCAGCGCGGCCACGCGGTTCTCCATGGTGTTCAGGCTCCAGGGCGACAAACCTTGCAAGGCCGGTGCAGCCTTGGCCAACGCCTCCAGCATGGGTAAATCGCCATAGGTCTCGTTGATGCCCACGCGCCCACAAGCGGTTTCGATCTCAATGATCGAGCGCAACGCCCAAGGTTCGTGGATACCCGCCGCATTGAGCAGAGGCGGATCACGGAACGCGATGGGCGTGATGCGCACGTGGCGGATGGCAAGAGGCGTCATGAAGTTACAGGTTCTATTTCATCAAAAAAGGGGCTGAGATCTGCGGTGTTCTGCTACATTGGGATCCAGAGATTCATGTGATAAGTTGTCGTACAAGTAAATTATCAGATTCACCGCAAAAACTGGAATGCGTACTTACCCGATGAACACACCCCAAGTCGACACAGGAAAGCGAAAATCGCGCAGTCTGACCTTTGAACTGGTCGATCAGCTGAGCACCGAAATTCAGAATGGCTCTTTGAGCAGTGGCCAAAAACTGCCCACCGAAGCCGCCATCATGGCGCGTTTTGGGGTCAGCCGCACCGTGGTGAGGGAGGCGATTTCAAAGTTACAGGCGGCCGGGTTGGTCGAAACACGGCACGGAATTGGGACCTTCGTGCTGGCACAAGTCGACACACCCTCCTTTCGGGTCCATCAGAACCAGCTGAGCACCTTGCACGATGTGATCGCCTTGCTGGAATTGCGCATCAGCATAGAGACCGAAGCCGCCGCGTTGGCAGCCGTGAGGCGCTCCGACAGCAATCTGCGGGTCATGCAAGACGCCATGATCGCGTTTTCCAACGCCATCGAAGAAGGGCGCGATGCGATCGCCGCCGACTTCCAGTTTCACCATGAAATTGCCCGCGCCACGCAAAACAACCACTTCGCAGACATGATGAATTCGCTCGGGGCGCAGTCGATTCCACGGGCCCGACTGGAGACCAACCCGGTTGTCGATGAGACCCGATTGGCGTATTTGCGACGCGTGCACCAAGAGCATGAAAACATCCTGAACGCCATCGCCGCACAAGACGCCGTGTCGGCCCGCGCGGCCATGCGCACCCACCTGTCCAACAGCCGCGACCGGCACAAAAAAGGCGCCTCCAGTCACCACTGAACACGGTGACAAGGGTTAACACGCATCACCGATGCGGGTTTAAGTTGTACGATGTCTTTCGAATTAACGGACATTTCCCCCATGCCTCAGTCATCTTCCACACCTGTCGTCACCCGCATGCAGGTGATCCCCGTGGCGGGCCACGACGGCATGCTGATGAACCTCAGCGGCGCCCACGGCCCCTATTTCACCCGCAACATCGTCATCCTGACCGACTCGGCAGGCCGCACCGGTCTGGGCGAAGTGCCCGGCGGCGAAAAAATCCGCCAAACCCTGGAAGACGCCCGCCCCTTGGTTGAAGGCCAGTCGATAGGCAACTACAACCGCCTGCTGAACGCCATGCGCCAGCAGTTTGCAGACCGCGACAGCGGTGGCCGGGGCAACCAGACGTTTGACCTGCGCACCACCATCCACGCCGTGACAGCCGTTGAGTCGGCTTTGCTGGATTTGCTGGGCCAACACCTGAACGTCCCCGTCTGCGCCCTGTTGGGTGACGGCCAGCAGCGCCAGCGGGTGCAGATGTTGGGCTACCTTTTTTATGTGGGCGACCGACAGCAAACTGATTTGGCTTACCGCAGCGAACCCGACCAGCCCGACGACTGGCTGCGCTTGCGCCACGACAAAACCATGACGCCCGAAGCCGTGGTGCGGTTGGCCGAAGCCGCACAGGCCCGCTATGGCTTTCAGGACTTCAAGCTCAAAGGCGGCGTGCTGCGCGGCGAAGAAGAGGTCGAGGCGGTGTTGGCGCTGCACGAGCGCTTTCCCAAAGCCCGCATCACCCTGGACCCGAACGGCGGTTGGCTGCTCAAAGACGCCATTCGTCTTTTGCGCGACCACCGCAACACCATGGCCTATGCCGAAGACCCCTGCGGTGCAGAAGGCGTGTTCTCAGGCCGCGAGGTCATGGCCGAATTTCGCCGCGCCACCGGCTTGCTGACGGCCACCAACATGGTGGCCACCGACTGGCGCGAGATGGCGCACAGCATCCAGCTGCAGTCGGTCGACATCCCGCTGGCCGACCCGCATTTTTGGACACTGCAGGGCTCGGTGCGCGTGGCGCAGTTGTGCCAGATGTACGACCTGACTTGGGGCTCGCACTCCAACAACCACTTTGATATCTCGTTGGCCATGTTCACCCAGTGCGCCGCTGCTGCGCCGGGCAAAGTCACGGCCATCGACACCCACTGGATCTGGCAAGACGGCCAGTTCCTCACCCAAGATCCGCTGCAAATCAAAGATGGTTATGTGGATGTACCCACGAAACCCGGCTTAGGCATTGCGGTAGACATGGACGCGGTGATGAAAGCCAACCAGCTTTACCAGCAACACGGCCTGGGCGCACGCAACGATGCCATCGCCATGCAGTACCTGATCCCCGGCTGGAAGTTCGACCACAAGATGCCTTGCATGGTGCGCTAAGACCTTGTGCACATTTGCCCCAACACAAGCCCCCCACATTCACCTCTTAAGGAAACCCACCATGGACATGCCTGTCAACCATTTCAAACACGCGATCAAATCTGGTCAAAAACAAATCGGCCTGTGGTCGCACCTGTGCAGCAACATCAGCACCGAGATCCTGGCGCACTGCGGCTTTGACTGGCTGCTGCTGGACATGGAGCATTCGCCCAACGACCTGACGGAAATCGTGGCGCAACTGCAGGCCATGAAAGGCAGCCCAACGACTGCCATCGTGCGCCCCCCGTGGAACGACATGGTGACCTTCAAGCGCTTGCTCGATGTGGGCGTGCAAACCTTGTTGGTGCCCTACATCCAGACCGAAGAAGAAGCCCTGCAGGCGGTGTCCTACACCCGATACCCACCGCACGGCGTGCGCGGTTATGCCGGTGCGCCACGCGCCAGCCACTATGGCCGAGTCAAGGGCTATGCACAGAAAAGCAGCGACGAAATTTGTCTCTTGCTTCAGGTCGAAACCGTTTTGGGCCTGCAAAACATTGAGGCCATTGCCAACGTGGATGGAGTAGACGGCGTGTTCATCGGCCCCGGCGACTTGTCGGCAGCGCTCGGCCACCTGGGCAACCCCAAGCACCCCGACGTGCTGAAAGTCATTGACGAGTCGATTGCTCGCATCAAGGCCTGCGGCAAAGCAGCGGGCATCCTCACAGGCGACGAAGCCCTGGCCAAACACTATGTGGACCAAGGCTGTCTGTTTGTCGCCGTGGGGGCCGACCAGAACGTGCTGCGCGACAGCGCCACGGCACTGGCTGGCCGATTCAAAGCCTGAACAGATCGCTTGCCATGCTGCCCAAACCCGCATCGCCTCTGCGTTTTTCTCGCCTGCTGCTGACGGGTGCCGCTGGTTATTTGGGGCGCGAGATGCGCCCGCGCCTCAAAGCCTATTGCGAGGTGCTGCGGTTGAGCGACCGCAATGACCTGGGCAGCGCTGCCGAAGGCGAAGAGGTTCAGATCACATCGCTCGAAAACAAGGACCAAGTCACAACGCTGCTACAAGGCGTGAACGCTGTGGTGCATCTGGGCGGCATTTCTACCGAGCAGCCTTGGGACACCATTTTGGCGGGCAACATCTTGGGCATGGTCAACCTGTACGAGGCCGCAAGGCTGCAAGGCGTCAAGCGGATCGTGTTTGCCAGTTCCAATCATGTCACTGGTTTTTACAGGCAAGACGAAGTGGTCAACACCCGCATGCCGCCCAAACCCGATGGGTTTTATGGCCTGTCCAAAGCCTTTGGCGAAGATGTAGCCCAGATGTACTGGGACCGCTGGAGCATCGAAACAGTGAGCATCCGCATCGGCTCTTCTACCCCCGAACCCAAAGACCGCCGCATGCTGGCCACCTGGCTGAGCTTTGACGACCTAGAGCGTCTGGTGGTGGCCGCACTCACCGCCCCCATCGTCGGCCACAGCATCATCTACGGCATGTCAGACAACCAGACCACCTGGTGGGACAACACCCACGCCAAACACATCGGTTACCGCCCGCTGGATTCGTCCGACGTGTTCCGCCCGACTGTCGAAGCCCGTCAGCAAAGCATCGACAAGAATGATCCAGCCGCGATTTACCAAGGCGGCGCGTTCGTCAAGGCAACGCCGCACGGGTGAAAGCACAGCTCACAAGAAATTTCAAACGGGTTGTCTCAAGTTTCACAGCACCCGGCATGACCTGCGGCTACCATGGGCGACTTTCAAAAATCGCTTGCCCCCCTGCCGGAGACAAACCATGACCGTGATCACCACCATCGAAGACCTGCGGGTTTTGGCCGAAAAGCGCGTGCCGCGCATGTTTTATGACTACGCCGACAGCGGCTCCTGGACCGAGGGCACTTACCGCGCCAACGAAGACGACTTCCAAAAGATCAAGCTGCGCCAGCGCGTGGCGGTGAACATGGAAAACCGCACCACTGCCACGAAGATGGTGGGCATCGACACCAAAATGCCCGTTTGCATCGCCCCCGTGGGCCTGACAGGCATGCAGCATGCCGATGGCGAAATGCACGCCGCCATGGCCGCCAAGAAGTTCGGCATCCCCTTCACGCTGTCCACCATGAGCATCTGCTCGATTGAAGACATCGCAGCCCACACCCAAGCGCCGTTTTGGTTTCAGCTGTACATGATGCGCGACCGCGAGGCCATGGCCCGCATGATCGACCGCTGCAAGGCCGCCAACGTCAGCGCCATGGTGCTCACGCTCGATTTGCAGGTGATCGGCCAGCGCCACAAAGACCTGAAAAACGGCCTGACCGCGCCTCCCCGCCCCACCATTGCCAACATCATCAACCTGATGACCAAGCCCCGCTGGTGTTTGGGCATGGCCGGCACCAAACGCCACACCTTTGGCAACCTGGTGGGCCACGTCAAGGCTGTGAGCAACATGAAGTCGCTGGCTTCTTGGACCAACGAGCAGTTTGACCCGACCCTCAATTGGGAAGACATCGCCTGGGTCAAGAAGCAATGGGGCGGCAAGCTGATCTTGAAGGGCATCATGGACGTGGAAGACGCCAAGTTGGCCGTGGCCAGCGGCGCTGACGCGATTGTGGTCAGCAACCACGGCGGCCGCCAACTCGACGGCGCGCCCAGCAGCATCGAAGCCCTGCCCGCCATCGTGGCAGCGGTTGGTGACAAGATTGAAGTCTGGATGGACGGCGGCATCCGCAGCGGCCAAGACGTTTTGAAGGCTTGGGCGCTTGGCGCCAAAGGCACCATGATCGGCCGCGCCATGGCCTACGGCTTGGGCGCCATGGGTGAAGCGGGCGTGACCAAGGCCCTGCAAATCATCCACAAAGAGCTGGACATCACCATGGCCTTTTGCGGCCACACCGACATCCAGAATGTCAACACCAACATCTTGTTGCCGGGCACCTTTCCGAAGGCCTGAATAAAGGCTTCAGGGCCTGCCACCCACGCTATGCTTGCTGGGTGACCACCGCCCCAATTGCTCACCCCGTGCGCCGCATTGCCCACCTCGACATGGACGCGTTTTACGCTTCCTGCGAGTTGCTGCGCTACCCGCAGCTCAAAGGCTTGCCGGTGGTCATAGGCGGCGGCAGGCGCAAAGAAGACGACCTGCTGGGCAAGCTGCAAGCGGCCTACCCCGATGGCGAATGGACCGAAGGCAGCTTTGCCGAGCGGCTGGACCGCATTCCGGTGGATTTTTTCCCACGCATCGAGGGCTACACCGGACGCGGCGTGATCACCACCGCCACCTATGCAGCGCGGCAGTTCGGCATCGGCTCGGCCATGGGCCTGATGAAGGCCGCCAAGCTCTGCCCGCAAGCCATCCTTTTACCGGTGGACTTTGAGCGGTATCGGTACTTTTCCCGCACCTTCAAAAGCATCATCACCGACATCGCCCCCGTCATGCAGGACCGCGGCGTGGACGAGGTTTACATCGACTTCACCGACGTACCTGGCGGTCAGCGCGAAGGCGGGCGGGTGCTGGCGCGCTTGATCCAAAAAAGCATTTTTGAGGCCACAGGCCTGACCTGCTCGATTGGCGTGGCGCCCAACAAACTCATCGCCAAGATGGCCAGCGAGTTCAACAAACCCAATGGCATCTCGGTCGTGCATGAGGCCGACCTGCAAAGCCTGATCTGGCCCCTGGTCTGCCGCAAGATCAACGGGGTGGGCCCCAAAGCCGATGAAAAACTCAAAGGCTTTGGCATCCACACCATCGGCGAACTGGCCGCACGCGAACCGCATTGGCTGATTGAAAACTTTGGCAAAAGCTACGGCGCTTGGCTGCACGAAGCGGCTTGGGGCCGCGACGACCGGCCGCTGGAAACCGAGAGCGAGCCCGTCAGCATGAGCCGCGAAACCACCTTTGAGCGCGACCTGCACGCCGTGCGCGACCGTGCCGAGCTGGGCGCCGTCTTCACCCGCCTGTGCCAGCAAGTGGCCGCCGACTTGCAGCGCAAAGGCTACGAAGGCAAAACCATCGGCATCAAGCTGCGGTATGACAACTTTCAGGCCGTCACACGTGACCAGACCCTGACCGAATACACCGCCGATGCCAAGCGCATCCGACTGATTGCCGGCCAATGCCTCAAGCGGGTGGACCTGTCACGCCGCATACGGCTGTTGGGTGTGCGGGTGGGGTCGCTGGTCAAGGCCGGGACAGTGCCCACACCTCTGGCCTCTTACAGTGAAGCATCTGCCAACCCACCACCCCAAGTGAATGACCATGGACAAACTGAGCTGCTTTTCCCTGAAGACTGAGGACCACATTGCCCACCTGGTGCTGAACCGCCCCGATGCGATGAACACCATGCACCCCACTTTTTGGCGCGAGTTGCACGAGGTGCTGACCGACATCCACAAGGCCGGCACCGCCCGGGCGCTGGTGATCTCCAGCACCGGCAAACACTTCAGCGCGGGCATGGACCTGAAGACCTTTGGCAGCGCCATCCTGATGGACGACACCAGCGCCGAAGGCCGCTCTGCGGTGTACGACCTGCTGACCGACATGCAGCACACCTTCACCCTGCTCGAAGAACTGCGCATCCCGGTCATTGCCGCCATCCAGGGCGGCTGCATTGGCGGCGCGGTGGACATGGTCACCGCCTGCTGCATGCGTTATGCATCGGCCGATGCGTTCTTCTGCATCCAAGAAATCAACATCGGCATGGTGGCCGACGTGGGCACGCTGCAGCGCCTGCCCAAGCTGCTGCCCATGGCGCTGGTGAAAGAACTGGCCTACACGGGCAGGCGCCTGGGTGCCGACAAGGCCCTGGCCCACGGCCTGGTGAACGAGGTGCTGCCCACCCACGAAGCCACCGTGGCCGCCGCCCTGCAAGCGGCCAAAGAGATTGCCAGCAAACCGCCCGTGGCCATTTGGGGCACCAAGCAAGTGCTGCACTACGCCCGCGACCACAGCACCGAAGACAGCCTGCGCCACATGGGCTGGCTGCAAGGCGCCATCTGGAGCAACGCCAACGTGCGCGAGGCCATCAGCGCCATGCAACAAAAACGCGAGGCGAACTTTGCGCCGCTGCCTGCGCTCAAGGGGTTTCGGGAGTTTGGTTGAGGGCTGAGCCAAGCCCCGTGCAAAAAATTGGATTACACCGAGTCAAACGGGTTGAACACTTCGAAACCCAGCGTCTGAAAGTCCGCCGCATTCCGGGTGGCCACGGTCAATCCATGCACCTTGGCGGTTGCGGCAATCATGGCGTCTTCATAGAGCGTGTCTGACTTGCGGTGCATCAACTTCGCCCAAGCCGTGAAGGCTGCGGCGTCCATGGGCAAGACGTTGTACGCGCCCGCCACTAAGGCCAACCAGTCTTCAATTTGCTGGGCCTTATCGGGGTCCTGTTCCCGTGTCAGCTCGATGCCCGCTTGAATTTCGCCCAGCGTGACCGCCGACACGTAAAGCTGAGCGTCATCCAGCGTTTCCAGCCAAGCCACAACGCCGCCGTGCGGGCGCGGCTTGCGCAACTCAGACACCACATTGGAGTCCAGCAAATAGCGCTGCGTCACAGCATCGGTTCCACAGGTCGACGTTTGGCTTGTCCTCGCGGCGGCACGATCAAGTCGGTGCGGGCTTGGTCCGAGAGCAGCAGTTGCTTCAGCGAGGGGCGAGCTGCCGACTGCATACGCCGCCACTCCTGCACGGGCACCAACACGGCAGCTTCAGCGCCACGTCGGGTGACCATTTGCGGCCCCTCGACCAGGCACGCATCCAAAAACTCACTGAACCGCGCTTTCGCGTCTTGTACTGGCCATGTATGCATCTCAGCCCCCTCGAACTAGTCAGCCATCTAGTCTGCTCACAATTTCCACCCCTGTCAAGCCAAACAGCGGTTTGCCTTCCTTGGGCACTGGCACACTTGACCCCAAACAAGTCACAAGCCCATGAAAATCTTCCACAACACCCGCCATGCCGAGCACTCGGGCCGTCAAGAAATGTACCGGTGCCAGGTTTGAAACTTGAAGACTGGATAGCTTGATCGTTAACCTACCAGCCAAATAAACCTACTTGGTTATAATTCACAATGGAGAAAAGTACCCCTCACTGCAAGCTGGCCGTTGTCCAGGGGCTGGTGGAGAGTGGTCATGTCAGGGCGACAGCGAGCGCGTTCAGTGGGGCTCTTGAGCTTGGCATCAGCGACTTGGCCGGAATGTGTGCCGTCGTCATGTCCCTGACCTCTGCCAACTTTTACAAGAGCATGACGACCCATGCGGATCACCGGATATGGCAGGACGTGTACCACGCCAAGACCCCCAGCGGCGCTGAGGTGTATCTCAAGCTGACTGTCATCGACGACGTTTTGATTGTTTCATTCAAGGAGCTGTGACCATGAAATGCCCATGCTGTGGAGCGGCTGAACTGATCCACGATACCCGCGACATGCCCTATGTCTACAAGGGAGAAAGCACCACCATTCCCGACGTGACGGGTGATTTTTGTCCTGCCTGCGGCGAAGCCGTCTTGAACCGCGAACACGGTGACCGATACAGCGACTTGCTTGGGGCGCATCAAAGGCAAGTGAACGCTGCTTATGTTGACCCTGCCTACATTGCCAAAGTGCGCAAGAAGCTCGACCTCGACCAACGCGAAGCTGCCGATATTTTTGGCGGTGGCGTGAATGCGTTTTCTCGCTACGAGAACGGCAAGACCAAACCGCCGCTGGCTTTGGTCAAGTTGCTCAAGGTGCTGGACCGCCACCCCGATTTGCTGAGCGAGGTCAGAGCGGCGTAGCGCCCCGATTGATTTTCGCGTCTTGCGCCGTGCGGTAGCCCCCCACCCCCTTCACATAAGCCAGTAACTCCCCAAAAAACGGATGCCTGCAAAGCGTGAACGAGTCGCCCACCAGCAGCAATTTGCGCCGTGCGCGGGTCATGCCCACGTTCATGCGGCGAATGTCAGACAGGAAGCCGATCTCGCCTTGGGCATTGCTGCGCGTCAAGGTGATGGCAATGATGTCGCGCTCTTGGCCCTGAAACGAATCGACGGTGCCCACACTGAGTCTGCGTTGCAGCAGCAAACCATTCAGCACAGCGCTGTCTTCGATGGCCTCTTTCAAATAGTTGATTTGGGCGCGGTACGGCGCGATGACGCCGATGGTGAGCGGGCGCTGATCTGGGTCGGTGGGCTCGCCCAGCGCAATCAGCTGCGCCAGGCGCTCCAGCAGCAAGTGGGCTTCTTCGGGGTTGGCGGTGGAGCGGCTTTCGGGGATGGCCAGTTCTTCATAGCCGCAGCCCGCCGTGTCGATGAATTCCACGGGCAGGTCGGTTGCAAAGCGCGGGTCATACGCGGCCAAGTCGGCATAGCGGACGCTTTGGTGCGGCACCAGTTGACCGCCATAAAACTTCTCGGAGCTGAAGCCCATGATGTGCGCATGCATGCGGTATTGCACCTTCAGCATGCGGGCCGTGTGGGGTTGGCGCTGGATGCACTTTTCAAACAGGGTTTCGCGCAGGCCTTCGCGGGCGGCTTTTTCGCTTTTGACGGTGGGTGGCAGTTGGTGGTGGTCGCCCGCCAACACCAGACGCTGGCCCTTGGCAATCGGAATCCAGCAACCCGGCTCCAAGGCCTGGGCGGCTTCGTCAATAAACACGGTCTCAAAGCCCAGGTAGCGAATGTGGCGGTGGCTGGCACCCACCAGCGTGCAGGTGATGACCTGCACCGATTCGAGCACGTCCTCGGTCATGAATCGCTCCAAGTCGTCGGCGGCTTGGCGCAGCGTGCGCGCTTCTTCGCGCAGCCATTGGCGGCGCTGTTGCTCCTCAAAACCAAAGTGGCGCACGCGTTCACTGGCCGTCTCGCGGTGCTGCTCAGCGGTTTGGCGCATGGCGTGCATCTTGGCGTAGCTGGCGTGGGCCATCACCCCGGCGTCGAGCGTGTGCTGGAGCAGCAGATCCGACACGCGGCTGGGGTTGCCCAGGCGGATCACACTCACACCGCACTCGGCCAGCTTTTCGGTCAGCAGGTCCACGGCGGTATTGGAGGGGGCGCACACCAGCACGCGCCGCTCGCGCCGGATGGTTTCCAAAATGGCCTGCACCAGCGTGGTGGTTTTGCCCGTGCCGGGCGGGCCGTGGACGATGGCCACGTCTTGCGCCGTGACCACATGGCGCACCGCCGCCAGCTGCGAGTCGTTGAGCGCACTGGGGTAAAACAGGTCGTCGGCTTGGGGCTCGCGAAAAGTTGCCTGCCGTGCGCCCAGCAACACGTCGCGCAGTTCGGCCAAGCGGTTACCGTCTGCAGCCATGACCGCGCTCAGGGCCTGGTTCATCTCGCGGTAACTGACCTCGTCAAAGGTCAGGTCAATGCCTAACGTGCTTCCGTTGAGGGTGCTGCCATTTGGGCTGCTGCCGTTCAGCACCCAGTCGGGCAGCGCTTCTTTGGTGGTGGCCAGCAGCAGCTTGTTGCGCCGCACGCGGGTCACCACGCCACTCACCACGGGCCGATCAGGCCCCGAGTAGCCGGGCGCACTGCTGAACAGCGCCGCAGCCGCCCCCACCTGAAACAAATGCAGGTCTTGCCGATGCGCCGGGCGCTCCAGCTCCAGCACCACCTTGCCCCCAAAACCAATGTCTTCTTGGGTGATGGTGACGGGGTACCAAGTCAGGCCACGCCGACGGCGCTCTTTGATGCTGGCACTGGCATTTTTGAGCTTGAACTGCGCCTGGTCTTCCTGTTGCTCAAGGTGCATGAGCGCACGCACATGGCGCAGCTCGTGTTCAACAGAGAGATGTGCGGTGGGGGTGGGGTCTTGGTTGGCCAAAAGAGATGGTCTTTAACGCTGCACCTTGTGCGTGACGAATTTCACAAGGCCCTCGCTGGCTTCTTCAATCAAATCCAGCACATGCTCAAAGCCCTGGTCTCCACCGTAGTAAGGGTCGGGGATCACCGGGGCCTGCGTGGTGAGCAAAAACTCCGCCAAGCCACGGATCTTGTGTTGGTGCTGTGCGGGGCATCTTTCTTCCAAAAGTGCACGGTTGTCCCAATCCATGGTCAAGAGCAAATCAAAGGTTTCAAAGTCACTGTCCACCACCGGCCTGGCCCTCAGGTGCGCCAGCTCGTAACCTCTTTTGAGCGCATGCTTTTGGCTGCGTTCATCGGGCGGTGCGTCGGGGTGGAAGTTGTGCGTACCTGCCGAGTCCACTTGGACTTTGTGCAATAGGTTTTGCTCAGCCAGCCGTTTGAAGAAAACCGCTTCGGCTGTGGGGCTTCGGCAGATGTTGCCCATGCAGACAAACAGGATTTTGTAAGCATTTTCGTTCATGTCGTGCGGGGTGCTGGGTGTGTGGGGTCAAAACCTTGACCAAAACAATCGCTGGAAACTCGGATCATCCACTCTGTTTGACATCGCCCGCCTGAGCAGAAGCGGGCAATCCGAAGACCCGGTCGAAGCACCAAGTGAATGCGATGGCATAGAAGAAAAAGAAGGCCAGCAGGCCCAAGTTGGCCAGTAAGGCAGCGGTGATCGAAATGTCCAGCCACAGCGACATGACGGGCAAAAGAATGATGACCAAGCCGCCTTCAAAACCGGCCCCGTGCGCCAGCCGCCGGGCAAAGGAACGGCCACGCACCGATTGACGCGACTCCCAGCGCTCAAAGAGCCAGTTAAAGACGTAGTTCCACGTCAGCGCAATGCTCGACAACACGACCGCCAGACTCAAGGTGGAGGCAGGCGACTTGTCAAAGGCCAGGCTTAACACCGGCCCAACCACGGCGATGGCAATGGCTTCGTACAACAAGGCCTGAACAACGCGGCGGGTGGTGGGTGACATGTTGGGGAACGGGGTGAAGGGGTTCACTGCCGAGCCGTGCGCACGTTGGGAGGCAGCGCACCGGGCGCGCTGGTGCGCCAAGGGTTGATGTCCAGCCCACCGCGCCGGGTGTAGCGGGCGTACACCGTCAGGGTGGTGGGTTTGCAGCGCGTCCAGATGTCCATGAAGATGCGTTCTACGCATTGCTCATGAAACTCGTTGTGGTTGCGAAAACTCACGATGTATTGCAGCAGGCCCGCTTGCTCGATCTGCGGGCCACTGTAGGTGATTTGCACGCTGCCCCAATCGGGCTGGCCCGTCACCAAACAATTGCTTTTGAGCAAGTGGCTGACCAGGGTTTCGCTCACAGGCAGCTCTTCGGCGTTGGCGCTCAACAAGTCAGGCGCAGGCTCGTAACGTGTGCACTCAATGTCCATGCGGTCCAGGTTCAGGCCGTCGAGCTCGTGCACCGGTTCGGCGTCAAACTGTTCTTGCAGCAGCAGCTTCACGCCCACACTGGCCTGCACCGCGCCACCGTGCCAGGTGGCTGCGCTGATGTCGCGGCGGATCATGTCGCGCACCACGTCGGCGCTGTCTAGGCGCGTGTTGTTGAAGCTGTTGAGGTACAGCTTGAAGGACTTGCTCTCGACAATGTGCGTGCTTTCGGCAGGCACGGTGATGTGCGCCAGCGCCACCTGCGGCTTGCCTTTGGTGTTGAGCCAGGACAGCTCGAACGCGGTCCACATATCGGCCCCAAAAAACACCGGCTGCCCGGTGACGCCGATCTCGGCCCGCTTGGTGGCGCGGGGAATGGGGAACAGCAAGCTGGCGTCGTACTGGTCCACATAGGCACTGGACTTGCCCAGCTGCGATTGTTCGGGGGTGTTCATGCTTGCACCTTGCGACGGAACACCAGACGGTCGGGTTCAGAGACAGCGGCGTCATAGGCATAGCCTTCCAGGTCAAAGCCCAGCAGGCCTTCCGGGTGGGTGATGCGGTTTTGCACCGCATACCGCGCCATCAGGCCCCGCGCCCGTTTGGCGTTGAAGCTGATGATTTTGTATTTGCCGCCTTTGAAGTCTTCAAACACGCATTCGATCACGCGGGCCTTGAGGGTTTTGCGGTCCACCGACTTGAAATACTCTTGCGAGGCCAAGTTGACGATGACCGGGGTTTTGTCTTGGGCCAGCTGGGCGTTCAGGTATTCGGCAATTTGCGGTCCCCAAAATTTGTAAAGGTTGCTGCCCTTGTCGGTCTGCAGTGTGGTGCCCATTTCCAGGCGGTAGGGCTGCATCCAGTCCAGCGGGCGCAGCACGCCATACAGACCGCTCAAAATGCCCACATGGGTTTGCGCCCAGTCCAGGTCTTGCGCCGACAGGGTCTTGGCGTCCAGGCCCTCGTACACGTCACCATTGAAGGCCAGCACGGCTTGCTTGGCATTTTTGGCGGTGAACTTAGGGGTCCAGGCTTCGTAGCGGGCCACGTTCAGGGCCGACAGTGCGTCCGACAAGTCCATCAGCTCGGCGATTTGCTGGGGCGACTTTTGGCGCAGCACCTCAATGAGGGCCTGCGATTGCGGCACAAACTGCGGCAGCGTGTGGGGCACGCCTGCGGCGGGGGTTTCGTAGTCCAGAGATTTGGCGGGTGACAATAAGAACAACATGCTCGACATCCTTTACCTGGACGATTATCTCGCCATCGTGCACAAACCTGCGGGCTGGCTGGTGCATCGCACCCCGCTGGACAAGGGTGAAACCCGCTTTGTGCTGCAAACCCTGCGCGAACAGATCGGGCGGCATGTCTGGCCCGTGCACCGCTTGGACAAAGGCACCAGCGGCGTGTTGCTGTTTACACTGAGCGCCGATGTGGCGCGAACGCTGGGGCAAGCTTTTGAGTCAGGCGCGGGCCTGCACAAAACTTACCGGGCCATCGTGCGCGGCTGGCCTTTGGACCAAGGCCTGATTGACCACCCCTTGAAGCGCATGCCCGACGACATGCGCACCGAGCGCACAGAAGTGCAGCCCGCCCAAAGCCGCTTTGCTACATTGCGCCGCTTTGAGTTGCCAATACCGCAGAACCGGCCCCAGTCCCAACCCCAGCAAGGCTTTGCCAGTACTCGCTGCGCCGAAGTGGCTCTGGAGCCGCTGACAGGCCGTCGCCATCAACTGCGGCGCCACATGAAGCACATCGCGCACCCGATCATTGGTGACGCCACGCACGGCAAAGGGCCGCTGAACCGCGCGGTGGCTGATTTGATCGGGCTGCAGCGGTTGTGGCTGCACGCGGAAAGTCTGGAACTGCCCCACCCCGTCAGCGGGCAGTTGCTGACCATCGATGCGCCATTGCAAGCTGAATGGGTCATTTGGGACGAATTTCCAGAATGCCCGAGTGCGGGCAGTGATTGATGTCACGCAGAAGATAAGCCTCGCCTCTTGATTTGCCTAAGATCGCACGTTTCGCGTTGGGATTGCCGCCCAATTGCCCATGCCGCGCTGGCTGTGCCAGCGCCACCCATGCCACCCTCCACGCCCCACACCATGAGCCTGCTGTTCACCCCCTTCACCTTCAACGCACCCTCCGGACCCCTCACCCTGCCCAACCGCATCGTGATCGCACCCATGTGCCAATACTCGGCCGACAACGGCCAGGCCACCGATTGGCACCTGACACACTGGACCAACTTGCTCAACAGCGGCGCGGGCCTGTTCACCATCGAGGCCACAGCCGTGTCGGCCGTGGGCCGCATCAGCCCCGGCTGCTTGGGCCTGTGGGACGATGCCACGCAAGCGGCGCTGGGTGACAAACTGCACCGTGCCCGCCGCTTGGCCCCGCACATGCCCGTGTGCATCCAAATCGGCCATGCAGGCCGCAAGGCATCGAGCGCTGCCCCTTGGGATGGCGGCATGCTGATCGCCCCCGAAGACGGTGGCTGGCAGCCCGTGGCCCCGAGCGCCCTGCCCCACCTGCCCAATGAAGCGTCTCCCACCGAGATGAGCCTGGCCGACATCGCACAACTCAAGGCCGACTTTGTCAACACCGCCCGCCGCAGCCACGAACTGGGCATTGAGGCCATCGAGTTGCACGCAGCGCACGGTTATTTGCTGCACGAGTTTCTGTCGCCGATTTCCAACCAGCGCACCGACGCGTATGGTGGCTCGTTTGAAAACCGCATTCGCTTGCCGATGGAGGTCTTCAAAGCGGTGCGCGAGGCTTTTGGCGGGACGCTGGGCATGCGTATTTCGGGCACCGACTGGGTCGATGGTGGCTGGACGGTTGAAGACACCGCAGAGCTGTCTGTCCAGCTCAAACAAGCCGGGGCGCAGTTCGTGCACATCTCATCGGGCGGTGTCTCGCCTTTGCAAAAAATTGCCTTGGGGCCAGAGTACCAAGTGCACTTGGCCAAAGCGGTCAAGGCCAAATCGGACCTGACCACCATCGCCGTGGGCCTGATCACAGAGCCTGCTCAGGCTGAAGCTGTGCTGCAGCGTGGCGACGCCGATCTGGTGGCGTTGGCCCGCAGCTTTCTGTACAAGCCGCGCTGGGGCTGGGAAGCGGCCGTGGCCCTGGGCGGCACCGTCGACTCACAACACCAGTACTGGCGCAGCCTGCCTCGCGAAGCCAAAAACATTTTCAATGACGCCAAGATTGGCATGCGCTGATTTCATAAAACCACAGCAAGAGAGAGAGACTCATGAGCACACGTCGCCATTTATCCAAACTGCTGGCCTTGGCCACTCTGTGCGCCCCCTTGGCCTTGATGGCCCAGGCCTTCCCCAGCAAGCCGATCACCCTGGTGGTGCCCGTGCCGCCAGGCGGCCTGGTGGATACATCGGCCCGCCTGATCTCTGAGCCTTTGGGCCGTTTGATGGGCCAGTCGGTCGTGATCGACAACAAAGGTGGTGCCAGCGGCAACTTGGCTTACCAACAGGTGGCACGCAGCCCCAAAGATGGCCACACTTTGCTGGTGTCTTACTCGGGGTACCACATTGCCAACCCCATACTCATGAGCAAACTGCCATGGGAGTTGAAAGATTTGACACCCGTGGGCTTGATCACCGTGGCCACCAACGTGGTGGCGGTGCACCCCTCGGTGCCGGCCAACAACATGCGTGAATTCATCGCGTTTTTGAAGCAAAACCCAGGCAAGCTGAACTATGCCTCTCAAGGCAATGGTTCGGTCTCTCACATCGGCACCGAAATCTTCAAGCAACAAACTGCCGTGGATTTGGTGCATGTGCCCTACAAGGGTTCGGGCCAGGCCATTGCTGATGTGTTGGCTGGCCAGGTTCAGGTGTTCATGACCACACCGCCCTCGGTGATGCAACACATCCAGGCGGGCAAGCTCAAGGCGCTGGCTGTGACGGGCAAAAAACGCCACCCCGGCATGCCCCAAGTGCCCACCATGGCCGAAGCGGGTTACCCCAACATTGATCTGGAAGCTTGGGTGGCCCTGTACGCCCCTGCCGGCACGCCAACAGCCACCGTGAACCAACTGGCTGATGCGGTCAAGCGCAGTCTGGACTTGCCCGAGAGCAAGCAGCGGGCTGACCAAGCGGGCATTGAGGTGCGCTTTCTTCCTCCAGCCGATATGACCAAACTGCTGGACCGAGAAATCGCAGACTGGACCCAGGCCATCAAGACGGCCAACATCAAGTTGGATTGAAAAAAGCCCCGCATCTGCGAGGCTGAGAAACCAAGTCCCAGTGGTACTAACGCTGGGACTTTTTGTTTTTTAAAGCGCGATCAACTGTTTGGCCAGAGCGTTCAGTCGTGTACCTGGACGCGTCAAATCGGTGACGATGCTGAAGTGGTTAAGGCCGCCCAAGTCTTCGCATACGGGCACGGTTTTGGGGCCCCAAGCTTGGTGAATCAAACGGTTGTGGCGCAAAAATTCGGGGCTTTCGTCGCCACCGGCCACGGTGTACAGCACACCTTGGCGTGGACGCTGCCATCTGGCGGGGCTGGCCATGCGCACATGGGCCGGGGTGATGCGCAAATCGGCCTGCACAAACGGCGTTTTACGAATAGGCTCCAAGTCAAACAAGCCAGAGATCGACATGGCTTTGCGGACCAGGCCCGCAGGCAAATCGGGCCCCACTTGCTTCCAGTGGCATCCCAGCAACATGGCCGCCAAATGGCCGCCCGCTGAATGGCCAATGGCACTGATGCGGCTGCGGTCACCACCATGCTCGGCAATGTGCCGCCAGACCCAGGCGGTGGCCTTGGCCATCTGCAAACCGATGTCGGGGATGGTGACGGGTTGCTCGGGGGTGCCGGGGCACAAGGCGTAATTGACCACCACCACACAGGCACCCATGTCACGCAGGGCTGGGGCCACAAAAGAGTGGTCGGATTTGTCGAGGCTGCGCCAGTAACCACCGTGGATGAAGATCACCACAGGCGCGTTGGCGTCTTGGGCCGGGAAGATGTCCAGCGTCTCGCCGGGGCCTTCGCCATAGCGCACATCGAGCGTGGACTTCAGTTGGGCGCGGGCTGTCACCGACGCGTTTTGCCAATGGGCAAAATGGTCGGCGAAGTCGGGCACCAAAGCCCGGTTGTTGTACATGCGATCGTGCCATTCGGCATTTTTGATGGCCATGCGGGTCTCCTTGAAATCAGATTTTCATTTCCAGGCGCAGTTGGACATTGCGCCAGTTGCGGTCGGTGGTGCGCGATGCTTCTCTGAAGGTGCCGTTGTCAAAGGTGCTGGCGGTGATGTAGTCGCGCGGCTGCAAATTGCTGACCGTCAGCCGAACGGCACTGGCGGGCGAAATGCGCCACAAGCCGTACACATCGACCACCCGTTTGACGCCTTGGTAAAACATGGCCTGCTCGGTGCGGCGCGTGTCGTAGTCCGGGTTCCAGTTGAGGTTGCCGCCCAGGGTCAAGGGGCTGCGGCGAATCCGGTAGTCGGCGCCCAGGTTGGCCGTCATGTCAGGTTGCTGATCAAGCCGGTTGTTGGGGCCAGGCACTTGCTTGACATTGGAGCCAAAAAAACTGACGTTGCTGCGGATGTCGATCGGCAGAGCATCGGTGAAGGCTTGGTTGAGCCGGAACTTCGCTTCCAACTCCAGGCCCTGGGTCGATGCATCGCCAATGTTGATGGGGGATGACACGAAGCGACCGTTTTGCTGCGTCACGGTGTAACGGATCAGGTCGGTGATTTCTCGGCGAAAGACGTTGGCACTGAGCACGCCACCGCCGGCAAGATAACGCTCAAAGGCCACATCGATGCCGGTGGCCAATTCGGGCCTGAGGTCTGGGTTACCAATGCGGTCAGGACGGGTGGGGCGGCTGATCACTTCACCCGAGCTCACGGGGCGCGCCATCAGGTTGTGCAAGGTGGGGGTTCGGTAGCTGCGCGTCAAGCTCATGCGCACCTGGTCTCGCTTGGCGGGATCGGGTTTCCACAAGGCATGCAGCAAAGGGGTCCACACAGAACTGGTGTTGGATTTCAAGCCCGAGGTGGCGTTCGCCTCGGTCGTGATGGTCTCGTAACGCAAGCCGGTATGGGCAGACCAATGGCGGTTGATTTTGAATTCGTCTTGGGCATAGGCTGCCCAACGCAGGGTGCTGGCCGTTAAATCGCCTGCGTTGTCATCCAGCAAGCCCCGGGCCTCTTCAACACGGCGCACGCCTTCCAGTTCCACGCCGCTGACCACTTGGTGGCCGTTGTCCATGGCACGGGTCCACTTGCTGCTCAGGCTGCCAGATCGGTCGACAAAATTCTGGAATTGCGTGGTGTTCAGCAACAAAGGGGGGCTAGCGCTCGGCGTGGTCAGGGTCTGGTCCATCCGCAGGTCGTACTCGGACTGGCCCACACCAAAGCGCACTTCCAAGCGGTCATCGGCGGACAGGCGTTGGGCCCATTGGCCATTGAGCCGCGCCATGGCAAAACGACTTTGGTTGAGCGTTTGTGCAGTTTCAGAGGCCACACCACCTGTGTCCAAACGGTTGGCTTGAATCAGGCCATTGCCTGCGAAGTCCGAATACACCACAAAAGGGGTCAAGGTCAGGGTCTTGCCTTGCTCGCCCCGCCATTGCAGCCGCGCATTGGCATGAATGGCTTGTCGCCGGCCCAGAGATTCGTTGCTGCGGGTGCTGTCGCCCAAGACATTGGAAGAGATCACTGTGCTGCTCGAGTCGGGTCGGTATTGGTCAGTCACCGACATGGTGAGCGTGCCTGTTAATGGCTGGATGTTGAGGTTGTGCACCCAATTGAGCGAGGTAGAGTCATGGCCGTACTCTCGCGAGCGGGTGATCTTCAAATCATCGGGGTTGGCCTTTTGGCCTTCGCGCAAAACAATGTTGATGGTGCCCGCAATGGCGCGGGCGCCTGTTTCTGCGGTGGGCGCACGCAATATTTCGATGCGCTCGACCTGTTCGGGCAGCAAACTGTCAATGGAAAAACCAGGTGGCAGGCGCTCGCCGTCGAGCAAAATTTGGGTGTAGCCACCGCCCAGACCACGCATGCGGATCGCACCACCGCGCCCAGGCACACCCTGCACGGTCACGCCCGGCAGGCGTTTGAGGACTTCGCCCAAATTGGCATCGCCTTGTTTTTGAATCTCTTCGCGACCAATGATGATTTTGGCTGCCGAAGACTCTCGCCGCATCTCGGTGTCGTTGTTGCGGTTGCCCCGCACCTCCACTTGACCCAGATCGGTTGCGTTGGCGGCCCCTGCAGGGGGGGACGCGTTTTGCGCCAAAGCAGCCCAAGGAAGAACAACAAAGCCTGCCATGGCCCATTGGATGGCCATCGCAAGCGGTTTCAGACAGTGGTTTGTAGTGCGGAGCATCGTGTGATTTTGACAGGGGCCAGCGACTGTGGTGTGTCACCCCCGCAAAACCCAGCCCGCTCAGTGATCAATCGACCGACTTGAACAATGCGGCTACTTTGCGTTTGGGCTTGATGTTGGCGGAGATGGAAGACCTCGCGACCCTGGGCGCAGTGGGTTCCCAGCTGGGTGAGCCCTCTTGAGCGGGTGCCTCATAGGGTTTCTCAAAGAACGGATCGCGGTTGATCGGCGCGGGACGGAAACCACCACGGCGCTCACGCGGTGCATCTAAAGCATCACGTGGATCGTAGTCATCACGGCGGCGGCCTTCTTGGCTGCGAGCGCGTGGGCGGTCTTCTGCCCTTTCGCCCCACTTTTCAGGCGGTGGACCTGCTGGCCGGGTGTCCAGTTGCAGGGTTTCGACTTCCAGCTTTTTCTTGATCAGTTTTTCGATGTCACCCACCAAGCGGGTGTCAGATGGGCTGACCAATGTGACAGCCAAACCCGAAGCCCCAGCGCGCCCTGTGCGGCCAATGCGGTGAACATAGTCTTCGGCGTTGAAAGGCACATCGAAGTTGAACACCGCCGGCACATCCTTGATGTCCAAGCCGCGCGCGGCCACGTCGGTACACACCAACAAATCGACTTCGCCTTTTTTGAAGGCCTAAAGGGCTTTCAGGCGCTCGTCTTGGCTTTTGTCGCCGTGCAAAGCGGCGGTGCGCAAGCCTTCGCGCTCGAGCGATCGGGCCAAACGGCCGCAACCGAGCTTGCTGTTGACAAAGATGAAAGCTTGTTTGATGCCCCGGTCGTCCAGCACCTTGCGGATCACGCGGCGCTTGTCGTCGTCTTGGGCCGCGTAAAAACGCTGCTCCACCGTCGATGCCGTCTCGTTGGGACGGGCCACTTCGATGGTGATGGGGTTTTGCAGGTAGCTGCCAGCCAGGCGCTTGATCTCGGGGGAGAACGTGGCCGAGAACAGCAGCGTGGTGCGCTGCTTGGGCAAAAAGCTCAGGATGCGCTGCAAGTCGGGCAAAAAGCCAATGTCCAGCATGCGGTCGGCTTCATCGAGCACCACGTACTCGACCTGGTTGAGTACCGCGTTTTTGGCTTCGATGTGGTCCAGCAAACGGCCTGGGGTGGCCACCAGCACCTCAACGCCTTGTTTCAGCTCCAGGGTCTGGGGCTTCATGTCCATGCCGCCAAACACCACCGCGCTGCGCAGCTGGGTGTACTTGGCGTACATCTTGATTTGTTGAGCGACTTGGTCGGCCAGCTCACGCGTGGGCAACAGCACCAAGGCGCGCACAGGGTGACGGGCGGGCGAGGTGGAGGGGTTTTCGTGCTTGAGCAGGCGTTGCAGCAAAGGCAGTGAAAAAGCTGCGGTTTTGCCTGTGCCGGTCTGGGCTGCGCCCATCACATCCTGGCCCGTCAACACCACCGGAATGGCTTGGGCCTGGATAGGGGTCATGGATTCGTAGCCCATTTCGGCCACGGCTCGTGCCAGCGTCGGGGCCAGCGATAGATTGGAAAAAGAGTCGGTCATTAACCCGCTATTGTCGCATTTTGGGCTGACGGGCCCAAAACCAGGCTTTGGCCCTCAGGTTTTGGGCAGCGTCACGCCCACTTGGCCTTGGTATTTGCCGCCACGGTCTTTGTAGCTGGTCTCGCAGACTTCGTCGCTTTCTAAGAACAAGACTTGTGCACAACCTTCACCAGCATAAATTTTGGCGGGCAGTGGCGTGGTGTTGCTGAACTCCAGCGTCACATAGCCTTCCCATTCGGGCTCAAAGGGTGTGACGTTGACGATGATGCCGCAACGGGCGTAAGTGCTTTTGCCCAAGCAAATGGTCAACACGTTGCGTGGAATGCGGAAATATTCAACCGTACGGGCTAGCGCAAAACTGTTGGGCGGGATGATGCAAACGTCGCCTTCGATGTCCACAAAACTGCGCTCATCAAAGTTTTTGGGGTCCACCACCGTGCTGTAGATGTTGGTAAACACTTTGAACTCAGGCGCGCAGCGGATGTCGTACCCGTAGCTGCTGGTGCCGTAGCTCACGATTTTTTGTCCCGCCGCGTTTTGACGAATCTGGCCCGGCTCAAACGGCTCAATCATGCCGTGCTGCTCAGCCATGCGGCGGATCCATTTGTCGCTCTTGATGCTCATGTTTGGCCTTTGGTGATTTGCCCGCATTTTAGAGCGCGATGCCGAACAGGGTTCATGGGCCTCGGACAGACCCTTGGGTGAACTGGCCATGCGTCGGGTGCTTGGCAAAGCCCTTTCCAATGTCCTGACATTGGCGATAAAACACTGGAATTGATTGAATAACGTATACGATATTCAAAATTTTAATTTTCACACCATGCTCCCTTGGATCACCGCCGATACCTCGGATCGCATCAAAACGATGCGAGACACCTCGCTGGCCAAATTGGTGCGTGAAGACTTGCTGGAACACATCCTCAAGGGGGACATCAAACCCGGCGACCGGATCAGCGAGCCCGATGTGGCCAGTCGTCTTCAGGTTTCGCGGGTACCTGTGCGCGAAGCACTGCGAGAGCTTGAAAGCTCAGGTTTGGTGGTTTCACGCAAACACGCGGGCGTTTTTGTCCGGGCCATTGAGGCAAAAGAGGTTCAGGATTTGTACGAAATCCGCAGCCTGCTGGACAGCTTCGCAGGCGCCAAAGCCGCCAATTTGGCCGCCACGCCCCGACAAGAACTGGCCCAAGCCTTGAGCGCGTCCATTGCCCTGATGATGACTGCCCAAGAGGCCGCCAACTTGGCCGCTTATTACTCTGAAAACCTGCACTTTCATTGGCTGATTGTGCAAGGTGCCCAGAACGAGCAGCTCAGTCGCACTTACCAAGAAGTGGTCCAAAAACTGCACTTGGCCCGGCTGCAAAGTTTGTCGCACGTGACGGGCATGAAGACGTCGATTGCCGAACACCATGACATCACCCTCGCCATCGCCAACGGCGATTCAGAGCGCGCCAAAGACATGCTGGCGAAGCACGTGGCCAGTGCTTATGCCCGTTTACAACCCAGCATTACCGCAGAGCAAAGCATGCCCCCCCCCACCAACCCACAGGAGACAACATGAAACGACGCACCCTGATACAGGCTGCCCCATTGATGCTGACCTTGCCCAACTTGGCACTGGCGCAGGCGGCCTATCCCAATCGCCCCATCAAATACATCGTGCCCGTGGCCGCTGGCGGCGGCTCCGACATGATTGGCCGCCAAGTTTGCGAGCGCCTCGGCAAAGTGCTGGGCCAAACCATGGTGGTTGAAAACCACGGCGGCGGCGGCGGTGTGATTGCTTCGCAAATGACGACAAAAGCCGCACCCGATGGTTACACACTGATGCAAGGCTATGTCGCCACGCACGGCACGGCGCCCGCCACACGCAAACTCAATTACGACCCGATCAAGGACTTCACGCCGCTGGGCATGATTGGGACCACACCCAATGTGCTGGTGGTCAACGCCAATGCGCCGGCCAAAGACGTCAAAGAATTCATCGAGTTCGTGAAGAAAAACCCCGGACGAATTTCTTATGGATCTGCCGGCGCAGGCTCATTGACACACTTGACGGCAGAGCTGTTCAAACTTCAGACCGGGGCCTTCATGGTGCACATCCCCTACCGTGGCATCGCCCCCGCGACCACCGATCTGATCGCCGGACAAACTCAGGCCATGTTCCCTGGCCTTGCTGCCGCTCTGCCCCACATCCGAGGTGGCCGTATCCGTGCGCTCGCCGTCACTGGCAACCAGCGCCACCCTGCGCTCAAGGATGTGCCCACCATGGAAGAAGCGGGCCTTAAAGGCTTTGACGCCCAGCAGTGGTACGGCGTGGTCGGCCCGGCTGGCATGCCTGCGCCCATCGTCAAGCAGATCAACGACGCCATTGCCCAAGTGCTGGCACAACCGGACTTCCGTGACAAGCTCAGCGCAGAAGCTGTGGAGTTGACCCCGATGACACCCAACCAATTCCTCGAGTACATGAAGCGCGATTTGGCCCGCTGGACCGACCTGGCCCGCGAACGCAAGATCAACTTGGACGCCTGATTTTTTTGAAACCCTGACTGGACTGAACATGACGATCAATACCGCGGTGGCCGCTGACCACAACGCGCCTCCCATCACTGCCGAACTCGCCCGCTTTGTGGCCGAACACCCCTCCAAAGGTTGGAGCGATGTGGTGGATCACGAAGCACACCGCACTTTTCTCAACTGGCTGGGTTGCGCCATCGGTGCAGCCCAACACGAAGCCGTCGAATCGGCCTTGGCCGCTGTCAACATGCTGGCCCCCGCACAGCAAGCCACCATTGCCGGTCGTTCCGAACGCGTGGACATGGCCAATGCGGCCTTGCTCAACGGCATCTCTTCGCACACGTTTGACTTTGACGACACCCACCTCAAAACCATCATCCACCCCGCAGGCCCGGTGGCCTCTGCGGTGATGGCTTTGGCCGAAACCCAAAACAGCTCAGGCAGGCAAGTGCTTGACGCTTTGGTCTTGGGCATTGACGTGGCTTGCCGCATGGGCAATCTGGTGTACCCCCAACACTACGACCGGGGTTGGCACATCACCGGCTCCACCGGCACCTTGGGTGCGGCCGCTGCATGCGCCCGCTTGCTGGGGCTCAATGCACAGCAAACGGCCATGGCTTTGGGCATTGCGGCTTCGCAACCGGTGGGCTTGCGCGAGCAGTTTGGCACCATGACCAAACCTTTCCACCCTGGGGGCGCTGCCCGTGCGGGCCTGATGTCGGCCCTCATGGCCAAGCACGGCTTCACTTCAAGCCCCCGGGCACTGGAAGCACCACGCGGCTGGGCACAGGTCTTGTCCACCAAATACGACTGGCGCGAGGCGCAAGACGAATTGGGCGAGCGTTTTGAAATCAGCTTCAACGCTTACAAGCCCTTTGCCTGCGGCATCGTGATCCACCCCAGCATCGACGCTTGCGCCCAGTTGCGTGCGCAAGGTGTCAAGCCAGAAGAAGTCAAGAGCATCGAGCTGCGCGTTCACCCCTTGGTGCTGGAACTGACCGGCAAGAAGACGCCCCAGGACGGCTTGCAAGGCAAGTTCAGCGTGTACCACGGCTGCGCCGTGGGTCTGATCTTTGGCCGTGCGGGCGAAGACGAGTTTTCAGACCACATCGTGCGCCGTGAAGACGTGGTCAGCCTGCGCGACAAAGTGCAAGCGGTGGTGGACACCTCGGTGCGCGAAGAAAGCGTTTACGTCACGGCCCACCTGAACGATGGCCGCAGCGTGAAAGTGCATGTGGAGCACGCCATTGGCTCGCTGCAAAAGCCCATGACCGATGCCGACCTGGAAAGCAAGTTCCGTGACCTGTCCAACCCGATCTTGGGTGTCGACCGTGTCAACGCCATCTTGAAGAGCTGCTGGAATTTGGGCCAAGCGCCTAACCTGCAAAGCTTGTTGGCCTTGCTCAAACCCTGATTTGATCAGCGCTCAACAAAAAGCCGAGGCTCAACCGCCTCGGCTTTTTTCATGCAGCATTGGCAGGCGCCACCCTGCCAGGCCGGAAGGCCTTAACGTGTGATGCGCCCCTGCACGCCTTGCACCAGGTAGTTCATGTTCAAAATCTGGGCATCGCTCAAAGACTGCCCTGCGGGCAACATGGCTTTGCCTTCGTTGTCGGTGATGGGTCCGGTAAATGGCTGCAACTTGCCAGTCCCGATCAGCCGCTGCTGAGCGAGCACTTCATCCTGAACGGCCTTGGGCACTTTGGGGCCGAACTCGCCCACGCGGATCATTCCGTCCTTGATGCCGCCCCACACATTGCCCGAAGTCCAGGTGCCAGACACAACAGCCCTGACGCGTGAGGTGTAGTAGTCACCCCACTGGTGGGTCACGGCGATGATCTGCGCGTCCGGGCCGACCTTGCGCATGTCGGAGTGGTAGGCCACGGCCATCTTGCCGCGCTCTTGCGCCGCAGCCATCACGGCAGTGGAGCCGGTGTGGAACGCGATCACATCCACGTCTTGGTTGAACAAGGCCATGGCCGCTTCGCGCTCTTTGGGTGGATCAAACCAGGCATTGAGCCAAACCACCTTGACGGTGGCTTTGGGGTTGACCGAGCGCATGCCCAGGGTGAATGCGTTGATGCCCTGCAGCACCTCGGGAATCGGGAAACCCGCCACATAACCGGCCACATTCGTTTGGCTCATGCGACCAGCCGCGATACCGGCCAAATAACGGCCTTCGTAATAACGGGCATTTGAAGCCGCCACATTGGGCGCGGTCTTGAAACCCGTGACCGATTCGAACTTCACATTCGGAAAATCTCTGGCCACCCGCAGTGTGGGCTCCATGTAACCAAAACTGGGCGTGAAGATGATCTGGTGGCCTTGGCTGGCCAGGTCGCGAATCACACGCTCGGCATCAGCGCCTTCGGGCACATCGGCCACAAAGGTGGTTTTGACTTGGTCGCCCAAAGCCCGCTCGACCGCCTTGCGGCCCTCGTCGTGCTGGCGCGTCCAACCCGCTTCGGTGATGGGCGAGACATAGACAAAACCGGCCTTGATGGGCGCGGTGGATTTGGCTGGCGCTGTGGTGGAAATTTGTGCCTGAACGGCCGGAAGAAAAAAGCAGGCGGCCACGAGCGTGGCAGCGAGGTTTTTATACATGGTAGTCCTCTACATGGCCCCGAGATTGAACAAAACAAAGCCCGCCGGGGCGGCGGGCTTCGGAGTGGGATTTTACCCAGAGCGCAAAGCCAATTAATCTTGCTCCGCAAACCCCTGAAAACACACTTTCAAATCGTGCATCCAACGGTGCTTGTCCGCTTCGGGCGCAAAGCTCGCCTCGATGCTGTTGGCGGCGAGTTTGTAGGCCTGCTGAGCGCTCAGGTGCAGGGCCGCAAAAGTTTGCAGGTAGTTGTCGTTCAAGTAACCGCCAAAGTAGGCCGGATCGTCCGAGTTGATGGTGACGCACAGGCCCGCGTCCAGCATCTGGCCGAGGTTGTGGTCAGCCAGGTTTTTGAACACGCACAGCTTGAGGTTGGACAGCGGGCACACGGTGAGCGGCATGTGGCTGTCGGCCAAGCGTTGCATCAACGCCGCATCGTGGATGGCTTGCACGCCGTGGTCAATGCGCTCGACCTGCAGCTCATCCAGCGCGCCCCAGATGTACGCGGGCGGGCCTTCTTCACCCGCATGGGCCACCAGATGCAAGCCCAGCTCGCGGGCGCGGGCAAACACGCGGGCAAACTTTTCGGGCGGGTGGCCCAGTTCGCTCGAATCGAGCCCCACGCCGATGAAGTGTTCGCGCCAAGGCATGGCTTCCTCCAGCGTGGCCAGCGCGTCATCTTCGGACAGATGGCGCAAAAAGCACAAGATCAAATCGGCGCTGATGTTCAACCGGATTTGCGCATCGCGGCAGGCGCGGCTCAAGCCTTCGATGACCACGCTCATGGCCACGCCGCGTGCGGTGTGGGTCTGCGGGTCAAAAAACAGCTCGGCCCGCACCACATGGTCGGCGGCGGCTTTTTCAAAATAGGCCCAAGCCATGTCGTAAAAATCCTGTTCGTGCAGCAGCACGCTGGCCCCGGCGTAATACAAGTCCAGAAAACTTTGTAAGTTGGTGAAGGCATAGGCGCTGCGCAAGGCGGCCACATCGGCATAGGGCAAGTTCACCCCATTGCGCTGGGCGAGTTGAAAGATCAGCTCAGGTTCCAAAGAACCCTCGATGTGGATGTGCAGCTCGGCCTTGGGCATGGTGCGCAGTAATTCGGACAAACGGTCAGGCGCTACCGCATGGACTTTGAACATGATCACTCCTTGAAGAATTGGGCCCGGATGAGGGCCTCATCCAGCCGATCAAAACAGGTGTTGTGCCATTGCGTTAAAGGCCCATGGCCCGGCATCACCTTGCCCGAAGGTCCGTAGCCGACGGCCTTGAATTTCCATTGGCCATTGACCCATTTGAAGTTGCCCACATGCAGACCGGCGAGGTTGTGCAGGGCATAGATGCCGTTGTTGACTGAAGTACGCAAAATTGAATCCATGCCTTATTTTGCACCCTCAGCAGGCAGCGAAGCGCTGGCGCGAAATTGTCTTTGCGGCGTGACCATCAACAGCCTTTTTGCTCGGCGGCGCTTGATGTGTTTGTCACCCAAATTACAGCGCATCTCAGGCTTTGTGCAAGTATCAATGCATTGCCACCTGTGCCATCTGCACCACCTCATTGGAGATCCCATGACCCGTCTCACCAAGACCTTGTTTGCTCTGTTGCCTAGCCTGCTCATCGCCTTTGCAGCACCTGTGATGGCGCAAGCTTTCCCCAATAAACCTATTCGCATCATCGTGCCCTTCCCGCCCGGTGGCGGCAACGACGTGATTGCACGCGTGGTCGCACAAAAACTCAATGAACGTCTTGGGCAACAAGTTGTGGTTGATAACCGGGCAGGCGCCAATGGCATTGTGGGTCTGCAGGCTTTGATGCAATCGCCTGCAGACGGATACACCTTGGCCGTGGCGGCAGCGGGGCCCATGGCGGTGAACCCCAGCCTCTACGACAAATTGCCTTATGACCCCTTGAAGGATTTTTCACCCATCACCAACATGGTGAACTTCCCTCTGCTCTTGGTCACTCACCCATCGGTGCCCGCCAAAACGACGCTGGAGTTGATCAACCTGGCCAAAGCCAGACCCAAACAGCTGTTCTTTGCTTCCCCTGGCAGCGGTAACTCAGGTCACTTGGCGGGCGAATTGTTCAACTCGATGGCCAATGTGCAAACCATGCATGTTCCCTACAAAGGGCAAGGCCCTGCCTTGACCGATTTGCTGGCTGGGCAAGTCCAGATGCTCTACAGCAGCATTCCTTCCGTGATCAACCAGGTGAAGTCTGGTCAGCTCAAAGCGATTGCTGTGGGCAGCGCCAAACGTGTGCCGTCCCTGGCCGACATTCCCACCATTTCAGAGAGCGGATTGCCGGGCTATGAAGCCTATTCCTGGGTCGGCATCGTGGCCCCGGCCAAGACACCCAGAGACATCGTGATGCGGCTGAACCGTGAAATTGTGGACATTCTGAAATTGCCCGATGTGGCCGAAAAACTGAACCAGCAAGGCGCCTTGCCAGTGGGCGATACGCCCGAGCAGTTTGCCACCTACATCAAAGACGAGATCGCCAAATGGGGTGCTGTCGTGCGTTCGGCCAACATCAAAGCAGATTGATCAAGACCCATGAAAACCACTACAAGCAAGAAGTCCAGCGCTCAACCCAAGTCTGAGGGCTACCGTGCAGGCTTGGCCATGCGCAAAAAGGTGCTGGGTGATGACTACGTCGAACGCTCATTTGCCAATGCCGATGACCTGAACATGCCTTTTCAGGAGCTGGCCACCGAGTTCGCATGGGGCAAAGTCTGGACCCGTCCTGGCTTGACGCTGAAAGAGCGCAGCTTGGCCACGCTGTCGATGTGCATCGCCTTGAATCGCCCCGCCGAGATCAAGATTCACCTGCGTGGCGCTGTGCGAAACGGCGTATCGCGCGAAGAGTTGCGCGAGTTGATTTTGCACTCTTTTCTTTACTGCGGTGGCCCAGCTGCGCTGGATGCCTACAAGGCGGTGCGCGATGAGTTGCCTTTGATCGAAGCGGCCGAAAAAGCGGCCAAAAAATTGGCACGTCCCGTCAAAACCAAACCGGTCAAAAGTCCAGCCAAAGCCAAAGCCAAAATCAAGGCTTGAGCGGTTTTTTGCCTCGACCCTTGGCGGGTGCCACGCCGGCCATGCTCGACATGACCTCGGCGGTAGAAGCCGTGTCCTCCATCGCCAACCCCATGGCCATGGCGCTGGTGTAGATGGCGGCGCAGGTCGAGAACAGCGGGGTCGGGCAATCCACCGACTTGGCCATGTCGCCAATCACCTGCATGTCCTTTTGCCAAACCTCCACCTTCATGGTGGGTGGGCTGTATTGGCGTTCCAGCATCATGGGCATTCTGAGCCGCATGACACCTGTGCCCAGCACGGGGCTGTTGCCAAAGAGGTCGAGAACGTCTTGGGGGTTCAGTCCCATTTTTCGGGCCAACGTCACGGATTCCGCATAAGCCACGTTGTAGATGGCCACCAGATGGTTGGCTGCAAACTTCATCTTCGTGCCGTTGCCATAGGGCCCCACAAACGACACCTTGTCGGTGAAGACCTGCAAGACAGGCAAAACCTTGCGGTGGGCAGTTTCCTTGCCACTGACAAAAAATGTCCAGGCGCGTTCCTTGATGCGCACCGCCGTGCCACTGATGGGTGCGTCCAGGGTCGTGATGCCCAGTTTGCCCAGTGCATCAGCGCACGCTTGTTTGTCCGCCATGGGTAAGGTGCTGGTTTCGATGACGATGGGCTTGTGTCGCCATTGCGCCTTGGGCAAAGATGCGATCGATTCGGTCACCTGAGCCAATGCTTTCGAGGTCGACAAAGACACGATCACCACATCTGACCGAGCAGCCACCTCAGCGGCACTGCTCAGGCACAAGCCACCCGCGCGCTTGAGGCGAGCCAGCGCCTTGGGGTCAATGTCCGCACCGCAAACTTCGTAGCCCTGTTGCAACAAGGCCTCGGCCATGGTGCCACCCATGATGCCCAGGCCCACAAGGCCCACACGCGGGAAAGCCGCTTTGGTTATTGCAACTGCAGCCACGGGCTTATCCAACCACCAGGCCAGCAGCCTGAATGCCCGCCATACAAATCAACTCGTCCTCATCGCCAGTTCCGCCGCTGGCCCCGGCAGAGCCCAGAATGCGGCCTTGCGCATCCTTGATGAGCACAGCGCCCGGCTGTGGCAAAAACTTGCCTTCGGCGGTAGCAGCCAAGGCGACGAAAAAATTCGGGTTGTCTTTGGCGCGCTCAGCCAAGGCGCGGCTGGACGAACCCATGCCCACAGCGCCCCAAGCCTTACCCCGTGCAATGTCAAAGCGGAACATGCTGGCGCCGTCTTCACGCGCATAAGCCACCAGCTGTCCGGACTCATCCAGCACCACAACGCCCATGGGTTTGTAATTTGCGGCCCGAGCGGCTTGGATGGCACCTTGCAAAATTTGATTGGCTTGGTTCAGAGTCAAAGAGTTCACAACTGATGTCTCACTGAAAAGAATAGAGAGTTTCAGGCTATCAGAATCGCGCCCAAAGCCTGTCTTCTGTTTGACAAAGGCCTGGTGCGACGCGCCATCGGACAGCGCCCACATTCACAAAGCACCCCGTTAAACCAACTTGTCCACAGCACGTGAAAAACAGACCTTCTTTTGGCTGAAGGCCTCGTGTTGTTCCTCGACTTTGTCCAGTTCATACAGGTAGTTGACCATCAGTCCACCTGACTGTTGGAGTCCTTTTTTAGACAAGTCAGCGGCCCAATTGATTTGGTGCAAGGTTGCGCCATTGCTGAGGTGGAACTTGCCCACCGCATCACCCCGGGCTTCGGGCGTTTTGTGCACGAGGTAAAGGGCGCACAGACGCAGGAGCCCGGTTTTTTCCGCTTCATTGCAGCGATCGGGGTGCCAGCCCGCCTTCAGGCGTTCGGCCCAACTCAGGCCACCCAGCAACAAGGTTTTTTGGGCTTCTTGCCATTTGCGCAAATGCACGGCGCTGAGCTTGTCTTCGGGCAAAGGCGCACCCGAGTCGAGCCAGGCACTCAAGCCAGGAATGGGTGAAAGGGTGCAAAAAGTTTTGAGCGAGGGCATCTCTTCGATCAATTTTTGCGCCACGCGCTTGATCAAAAAATTACCCAAGGACACGCCTTTGAGGCCAGGCTGGCAATTGCTGATGGAATAAAAGATCGCCGATTTGAAACTCTTGGCTTCACCCACAGGTGCCTGCTTGTTGATCAGTCCAGCGATGTCCTTGGCAATGCCCGGTACCAGCGCCACCTCCACAAAAATCAACGGCTCCCCCGGCAACTGGGGATGAAAAAATGCAAAGCAACGGCGGTCTGGCTGCAAGCGGCGGCGCAGATCGTCCCAACCATCAATGGCATGCACCGATTCATGCTCAATGATTTTTTCAAGCAACTGAGCTGGTGAATTCCAGGTGATCTGGTGCAGCTCTAAAAAACCCGGGTTGAACCATGAGCTGAGCAAGTGGTGCATGTCTGCATCTGTGGCCCGAAAAGCGGGATGATCCTTCAGGTACGACAGCAGCGTCTGGCGCATTTTCAAAATCGTGGCGGTCCCGGCAGGCGCCCGGTTGACCCGCCGCAGCAACTCTTGCCGGGGCGGCTCCACTGTCTGAAACAAATGGATGAGACTGGCATCGTTGCGCTCGGTGTTGTAGCGGTTGGCGGCATCCATCACCATCGCCGGGTCTGGATTGAACTCGTTGGACAGGTGGTGGAAAAAATCCGTTTGACTGCGCTTGTCCAAGTGTTCGTAGTTGTCGATCAACTTGACGGCCATGCTTTG
>NZ_CALPTI020000003.1:0-240485 GCF_943326455.1 Limnohabitans sp. Rim8 | reverse complement strand
TCACAAAGAAGAAAGGACTTAGCCCCTTTCGAAGCTAAGTCCTTGATTCATATGGTCGGCGTGGCGGGATTCGAACTCGCGACCCCTTGCACCCCATGCAAGTGCGCTACCAGGCTGCGCTACACGCCGACAAGACTCAAATTATAGCCGGATTATGGGGGCCATTGACTGTCAGCAGGTCGCGAATCTGCAGTAACTCTTGCTGAATCGACAAATCAGCAGACAGGCCCTGCCAAGACAAAGTACCGGTCGATACAGCAGATGAACCGGCGTGGTCATCGGAAACATCCAAGTCGCTGACGCCCTCGGTCAATGGGTCCTGCGCTCCACTTGTTCGGCTTAATTCACGATCCACCTGCACCAGTTCTTGCAGCTTGTTGCGTGCGCCACTGATGGTGAAGCCTTGGTCGTACAAGAGGCCACGGATCTTGCGGATCATCATGACTTCATGGCGTTGGTAGTAACGGCGGTTACCACGCCGCTTGACCGGACGCAGCTGGGTGAACTCCTGCTCCCAATAACGCAACACATGGGGCTTGACACCACACAGCTCGCCCACCTCACCGATGGTGAAGTAGCGTTTGGCTGGTATGGGTGGGAGCAAACTGTCCATGGCCGACAACAAGTTAAACGGGAAACCTTGTAGCTTACTGCAACTGAGTTTCCACAGTCCACACATTTTGAAAAGAAAACAGGATTGGGGGAAAAATCAGGCAATAAAAAAGCCCAAACAGCGAACTGTTTGAGCTTCTTGATTTGGCGGAGTGGACGGGACTCGAACCCGCGACCCCCGGCGTGACAGGCCGGTATTCTAACCAACTGAACTACCACTCCTGGTAGCTGTAACTTTTGTCAGACTGCTGTTGCAACTGACCAAGTGCTACAAAACTTGGCGACCCTACGGGGATTCGAACCCCGGTACTCACCGTGAAAGGGTGATGTCCTAGGCCTCTAGACGATAGGGTCATAACCTGGACGGATTCTTTCGAATCATCTCGACACTTTGGTGGAGGTAAGCGGGATCGAACCGCTGACCTCTTGCATGCCATGCAAGCGCTCTCCCAGCTGAGCTATACCCCCTTTGGTACAACGCTTTGCATTGCTGCATGTTGCTGCGCCTCGTTGGTGTCGAGACTCGAATTATAGACAGAAATTCAAGCGTTTTGGAGTCGCTCAAGAATTTTTTCTCTATGGCTTAACGCGAGTACGGCATCCAGCGAAGGTGTCTGGGCCGTGCCCATCACCAACACGCGAACAGGCATGGCGATTTGCGGCATTTTGAGGCCTGTCTCGCCCAAGGTTTCTTTGATGGCCGCAGCAATCGAAGCCTTGTCCCACACGCATGCGGCCAGTTTGTTGGCCAACACAGCCAAGGCAGGTTTGACCGCATCGGTCACATGCTGGGCTTTTTCGTCCGGGTTGGGCACCACGTCCAGATAGAAGGCCGATATCCATTGCGCCAAAACCACCAGCGTGTCACAACGGTCTTTGAAAAGGCCGCAGATATGGGCCAGTCGTTCGTCAGACACCACACCCAGTTTGGCGAGGAATGGCTGGACATGTTGGACCAATGCGTCATCGCTCATGGCCTTGAGATGTTGGGCGTTGACCCATTTGAGTTTGGCTTCGTCAAACTGCGCGGCGCTGCGGCCCAAATGGTCGAGATTGAACCACTCCAGAAACTGCGCACGGCTGAAAATCTCATCGTCGCCGTGACTCCAGCCCAAACGGGCCAAATAATTGACCATCGCATCTGGTAAAAAGCCTTCGTCTCGGTAAGCCGTAACCGCCTTGGCGCCGTTGCGTTTGCTCATCTTCTCACCCTGCTCGTTGAGCACCGTGGGCAGGTGGGCATAAACCGGGGGCTCTTGACCCAAGGCTTTGAAAATATTGATTTGGCGCGGCGTGTTGTTCACATGGTCGTCGCCACGGATCACATGCGTGATCTGCATGTCGATGTCGTCCACCACCACACAAAAGTTGTAGGTGGGCGTGCCGTCAGGGCGGGCGATCACCAAGTCGTCCAACTCGTCGTTGCTGATTTCAATGCGACCTTTGACCTTGTCGTCCCACGCCACCACACCGCCGATCGGGTTCTTGAAGCGCAGCACGGGCTTCACACCATCAGGGATGGGAGGCAAGGATTTGCCTGACTCGGGACGCCAAGTGCCGTCGTACCGAGGCTTTTCCTTGTTGGCCATTTGGCGCTCGCGAAGCGCATCCAACGCTTCCATGCTTGTGTAGCAGGGGTAAACATGCCCCGAGGCGATCAAATCAGCCAGCACTGCTTTGTAGCGGTCCATGCGCTGCATTTGGTAGAACGGACCTTCGTCATGGTCCAGGCCGAGCCAGGCCATGCCTTCAATGATCACGTCCACAGAAGCTTGTGTGGAGCGGTCCAGGTCGGTGTCTTCGATGCGCAAGATGAAGTCGCCGCCCGTGGCGCGGGCAAAAGCCCAAGGGTACAAAGCCGAGCGGATGTTGCCCAGATGAATGAAGCCGGTGGGCGATGGGGCAAAGCGGGTGCGCGTATGTGCAGGTGTGCTTGAAAGGGTGTTGGTCATATCAAAGGGTATCGAGACCACGCGAGAGGTCTTTTTGGATGTCTTGTGGGTACTCCAGGCCGACCGCCACGCGGATCAAGCCTTGGCCAATGCCGGCGGCTTGGCGCTGCGCTTCGGTCAGGCGACCATGCGAGGTACTGGCAGGATGCGCCACCAAGGTTTTGGTGTCTCCCAAGTTGGTAGACAAGGAGAGCATTTGCATCTGGTCCATGACATGAAAGGCACGCTGGCGCGCTTGCTCGGGGCCATCGGCCTTGACATCAAAAGACAAGACAGCGCCGCCCAAGCCTGACATTTGACGCATGGCCAAGTCGTGCTGAGGGTGGCTGGCCAGTCCAGGGTAATGCACGCGGGCCACCGCAGGATGCTTTTCCAACCATTCGGCCAAGATTTGCGCTCGGGCTGTCTGAGCACGCATGCGCAGGTCCAGCGTCTCAAGGCCCTTGAGCACCACCCAAGCGTTGAATGGCGCCAGTGTCATGCCGCCGCTTTTGAGCACAGGCAAAAACTTCTCGGTGATCATTTGCTGTGGGGCGCAAAGCGCACCTGCCATTACCCTGCCCTGGCCATCCAGATACTTGGTCCCCGAATGGGTGATGATGTCAGCGCCCATTTGTGCGGGACGTTGCAAGGCAGGGGTGGCAAAGCAGTTATCCACCGCAAACAAAGCACCTGCGTTGTGTGCCAAGTCGGCCAACGCCTGAATGTCGCACACCTCGGTGAGGGGGTTGGTAGGGGTTTCGGCCAACAGCAACCGGGTGCTGGGGCGAATGGCGGCTTGCCACTCTTTGAGGTCGGTTTGCGACACAAAACTGGACTCAACACCAAACTTGGCCAGGTCGGTGCCGATCAGTTTGATGGTGGAGCCAAACATGGAGCGCGAGCACACCACATGGTCACCTGCTTTGAGCAAGCCCAAGCACATCATCAAGATGGCCGACATGCCCGATGCCGTGCCCATAGCGGCTTCAGTGCCCTCCAGCGCAGCCAAACGGATTTCCATACTGCTGACGGTGGGGTTGCCGTAGCGGCCGTAGGTGTAGCCCTCTTCATCGCCCGCAAAACGGCGGGCAGCGGCTTCGGCCGTGGGCTGCACATAACCGCTGGTGAGGTACAGGGCTTCGGAATTCTCGCCGTACTGGCTGCGCTCTACAGCAGCACGAACGGCCAGGGTCTCAATGTGCAGGTCATCAAATCGGTGGGCTTGTGTCATGGCAGGCCTTATACGCTGGCGTTGGGCAAGGCCAAACGAGAGTTGTCGTCATCGCCCTCTTCGACTTGGGGGCGGGTTTCGTTCAAACGGCTGATGTCATCGGCAGAAATATCGCCCGTCACATAGACACCATCAAAGCAAGAGGCATCGAAATCGGACAAAGCACCTGCCGCATTCACTCGGGCTTGGGCCACAGCGGTTTTCATGGCGTCCACGTCTTGGTAGATCAGGGCGTCGCAGCCAATGATCTGGCGGATCTCTTCGATGCTGCGGCCATGCGCCACCAGCTCTTGGCTGGTCGGCATGTCGATGCCGTAGACATTGGGGTAGCGCACGGGTGGCGCAGCGCTGGCCAAATAAACCTTGCGCGCGCCCGCGTCGCGGGCCATCTGCACGATCTCTTGGCTGGTGGTTCCGCGCACGATGGAGTCGTCCACCAACAGCACGTTGCGGCCTTTGAATTCGCTGACGATGGTGTTGAGTTTTTGGCGCACTGATTTTTTACGCACCGACTGGCCCGGCATGATGAACGTGCGGCCCACGTAGCGGTTTTTAACGAATCCTTCGCGGTATGGAATGCCAAGCAATTGGGCCAACTGCATGGCGCTGGGCCGACTGGATTCGGGAATCGGGATCACCACATCGATGTCGCTCGGGGGCAAGGTCGAAATCACTCGTTTGGCCAATGTTTCGCCCAAATTCAAACGAGCTTGGTACACGGAGATACCGTCCAGGGTGGAATCTGGCCTGGCCAGGTACACGTACTCAAATATGCAAGGGCTCAATTGCGACTTGTCGGCGCAGGACTGCGTGTGCATCTGGCCATCAAGGTCAACAAAAATGGCTTCACCAGGGGCCACATCGCGCTCAAACTGGTGCGCTGTGCCATCGAGTGCCACCGATTCGCTGGCCAGCATGATGGTGCCGTCGGCACTGCGGCCCATGCACAAAGGGCGAATGCCGTGCGGGTCTCGGAAGGCCACCAAGCCGTGGCCTGCGATCAAGGCAATCACCGCATAAGACCCTTTGACACGGCGATTCACGCCGCGCACGGCCTCAAACACGTCCACGGGCTTGAGGGGCAAACCCCGCGTGGTTTTTTCCAGCTCGTGGGCCAACACATTGAGCAAAACCTCCGAATCACTTTCTGTGTTGATGTGGCGGTGGTCCTTAGAAAACAACTCGGCCTTCAAGGCATGGGCGTTGGTCAGGTTGCCGTTGTGCACCAGCACCAAACCAAAGGGCGCATTCACATAAAAGGGCTGGGCCTCCTCTTCACTGAATGCGTTGCCAGCCGTGGGGTAGCGCACTTGTCCCAAACCGCAGTTGCCAGGCAGGCTGCGCATGTTGCGGGTGCGAAACACATCACGCACCATGCCTTTGGCCTTGTGCATGAAAAACTTGCGGTCCAACTGCGTGACGATGCCCGCCGCATCTTGCCCTCGGTGCTGCAGCAAAAGCAAACCATCGTAAATCAGCTGATTGACCGGTGCGTGACTGACCACGCCGACGATTCCACACATAAATCTTTATCCGTTCAAAAATCGACTGCCCTGAAAAGTTCAGGGTAAAAATGCACCGAATTTTTCAGGCAACATGGGTTTGAGGCCTTTGATCGCGGTGTCGAGCCAAACAGGTCCTTGGGCCTCTTTCCACCAAGGCTCTGAGGCCATGCCCAAGAGCTGCAGCAGCACGGTGACCGCCAACAAAACCACCACTCCGCGGGCCACGCCAAACATGGCGCCCAAAGAGCGGTCAACCGGCCTGAGGCCTACGGTTTCCACCAGCTTCTTGATCAACCAAGACAACATACCCGAGGCAAACAAAGTGGCCACAAACACCACCACAAAGGCCACCGCGTACTGAACCGATTCGGGCGCGCCCTGCACAAAGGGCAAAAAGCCAATGGCGTCTTCAGCAAACCATTGAGCGGCCATGAAAGCGGCCAACCAGCCCGCCAGGGACAAAACCTCATAAACCAGACCACGCCAAAAACCCAGGGCCATCGAGCCCACCAACACCCCCAACAACAACCAATCGGTCAGGGCGATGGCCATGTCAGAGCTTCAAAACGGCGGCTGGCAAATCGAGCTTGCGGATGCGCGCTGCGGCTTTGTCGGCCTCTTCTTTGGTTTCAAAGGGTCCCACACGGATGCGTGTGGTGCTTTTGCCATCTTTTTCGACGATTTGGGTGTAAGTTTTCAGGCCAGCTTGCTCGAGTTTGCTGCGCACATCGCGGATTTTGGCCGCATCCGTGAAGGCACCGACTTGGATCGCCACCCTGGATACTGCGGGTTTAACGGGCTTGCCTTCGAGCAAAGCTTGGGCTTTTTGGCCATCGTCTTTGGGCTTGGTTGCCGTTGGCACTTTGGCTTCGGGTTTGGTTTCTGCCTTGGCGGTCACCGGCTTTTCAGCCGGCTTTTCGACGGGCTGATCAACCGGCTTGTCGGCCAAGGGTGCCGCAGGTTTGGGCACCACTTCTTCACGGGCATCCAAGCTGGACTGCGCAGGCACGGTGGCGACCTCGGTGTTGGGCAGCAAAGGCTTGGCGGGCGCTTGGGCCGCAGGCACCGGCACGTTGCTGGCGAGTGCAGGGGTTTTTTGCCTGTCGGGCACCACGATGGGCGTGTCCACCGAAACAGGTCGAGGCTGGGTGTCAAACAAAAGCGGGAAACCCACCACTGCCAACAAAACCAAAACCACGGAACCCGTCAATCGGTGGCGAGCACGGCGACGGACAATTTCGATGCTTTCGCTGGGCCCGGTTGCAACACCCTCGGGGGAAGGGTTTTGACCAGAAAATCGGAACTTGAAAAACGCCATGGCAATTGCTCAGGAGCTAAGGTGTTTGGCTTGTAAACGCGGTATGCCGTCCACCAAAACACCGCCCACCGTATAGAAGGAGCCAAAGACAACGATTCTATCAGCCGGGTCAGCCGCATGCATGGCTGCCTGAAGAGCCAACAATGGGGCGCCATGCACAGTGCTGGCCGTGTCCATCCTGGTATTTTGGCTTTGCCAAAGCGCCTCCAAATCGGTCGCTTTCGCGGCACGAGGCAAAGGCAAATCGGTGAAATACCAACGGTCCACCATGGGGTTCACGCGCTGAAACATGGGCAAAAGGTCTTTATCGGCCATGGCCCCCAGTACGGCGTGGGTGGTGGGGTAAAAGCCCATCGCGTCCAAGTTGACTGCCAAAGCCGCCACCGAGTGCGGGTTGTGGGCCACATCCAACACCAAAACAGGCTGTCCCGGCACGATCTGAAAGCGGCCGGGCAGTTCCACCATGGCCAAGCCATTGCGCACGGCTTGAGCCGTCACGGGAATGCGCTGACGCAAAGCCTCTAGAGCAGCCAGCACGCCAGATGCATTGATCAGTTGGTTGGCGCCTCGCAAGGCCGGATACGCCATGCCGCTGTAGCGGCGATCGCGTCCCGCCCAAGCCCATTGCTGCTTGTCGCCCGAGTAATTGAAATCACGGCCAAACAACCACAATTCAGCGCCAAGGGCCGCTGCATGGTCGATCACACTTTGAGGGGGAACCGGATCGCTCACAATCACAGGCCGTCCAGCCCGCATCACACCCGCTTTTTCACGTCCGATGGTGTCTCGGTCGTGGCCCAAAATAGCGGTGTGGTCGATGTCAATGCTGGTGATGATGGTGCAGTCAGCGTCCACAATGTTGACGGCATCCAAGCGCCCGCCCAATCCCACTTCCAAAATGGCCACGTCCAAATTGGCACCAGCCATCATGTGCAAGATGGCCAAGGTGCTGAACTCAAAATAAGTCAGGCTCACATCTCCGCGCACCGCCTCGACAGCTGCAAAAGCATCGGCAAACGCAGCGGAGCTGGCCGATTCGCCATGCAAACGGCAACGTTCTTCAAAGTGAACCAAATGGGGCGAGGTATATACGCCGGTGCGGTAGCCCGCTTGCAACAAAACCGCCTCCAACATCGCGCAGGTTGAGCCTTTGCCATTGGTGCCCGCCACCGTGATCACGGGGCAATCAAAACGCAGGTTCATCCGGTCGGCCACGGCTTTGACACGGTTCAGTCCCATGTCAATGGCCACCGGGTGTAGTCGCTCGCACCAGTCGAGCCATTGTTGTAGAGTCTTCATAGGCCGCGATTGTCGCCCAGACTGACCTGCACAAGCTATGACAAAATCCATGCACCCCATTGTTTACGGCATTCCCAACTGCGACACCGTCAAAAAAGCGCGCACTTGGCTGACAGACCAAGGCATTCAGGCCACTTTTCACGATTTCAAAAAACAAGGCGTGCCTGCCGAGTCGTTAGATCTCTGGCTGGCCGCTGTCGGCTGGGAGACTTTGCTCAACCGCAAAGGCACCACCTGGCGCAAGCTGGATCCTGCCTTGCAGGCCCGCGTGACCGATACGGCGAGTGCCAAAGCGGTCATGCTGGCTCACGCCAGCACCATCAAGCGCCCGGTGATCACCTGGCCCTCGGGCCGGATCACCGTGGGTTTCGCACCTGAGGCGTGGCCCGCTTGAGACAGCCATAACGCCGGCCTTCACAGCCATTGGCGCTTACCTTTTTTTACTTTTCTGCCTGGCAAAAGGCCACCCGACACCGTTAAACTCGCCTGAACTTGAACGGAGAACCGGCATGAAAACTTGGGCGACCACCCTTTTGTTGACCACCATGGGCTTGGCACAAGCCCAAGAAGTAGGCCAGGTCCTTTCTCGCACACCGGTGTACCAGCAGGTGGCTGTACCGCGCCAGACTTGCAACCAGACCCCCGTAGCGGTGCAAAACCCCACCTCGGGCGCAGGGGCCCTGATGGGCGCCATTGCCGGGGGCGTGGTGGGCAACCAGATCGGCGGCGGGTCGGGCCGCGCCCTGGCCACCGTGGCCGGTGTGATGGGCGGTGCCATCATGGGCGACCGCATCGAAAACCCCGGGAGCCAGTTGCAAAACCAGACCACGTGCAGCACACAAACTGTTTACGAAAACAGGCTGACCGGCTTCAACGTGGTTTATGAATACGCAGGCAAGCAATACAACGTGCAATTGCCGCAAGACCCAGGCCCCACCATTCAGCTGCAAGTCACACCCGTGGGCTTACCTCGCAGTGAAGCACCCGTCAACAACGTGGTGAGCACCGTGGCCGCAGCGCCCGCACCGACCACCATCTTCCATGAATCCCGGGTGGTCTACGTACCCACTCCGGTCTATCGCAGCTACCCGCCGGTGTCCACCCACATCAACCTGGGATGGGGCTGGAGCGGCGGCTATGGGCACCGCCACGGCCACTGGCGCTGAGCAAGCCCTTACCCATCGACCTGCGGTAAGACCCAGCGACTGGCCTAAAATGTCGGGTTGATTTGCCGCAAAGGGCGTCTCAAGACGCCCTTTTGCATTCACGCGGGAACCGCCACCCCAGAAAGCACCCTCCATGACCACCGAAAAAATCGACGGCGTCTCCGTCAACACCCAAGCCAATGTTTACTTTGACGGCAAATGCGTCAGCCACGGCCTGACGCTGCCCGATGGCACCAAGCTGTCGGTGGGCGTCATCTTGCCTTCGACCCTGACCTTCAACACTGGCGAACCAGAGATCATGGAATGCGTAGGTGGCTTCTGCGAATACAAGCTCGACGGCAGCAGCGAATGGGTCAAGTCCAGCGCGGGCGAAGAGTTCAGTATCCCCGGCAACTCCAAGTTCGAGATCCGCGTGACCGAGCCCTACCACTACATCTGCCACTTCGGTTGATCCCCCCGAACAAAACGATATGAGCACCATCCTGCAAAACCTGCCCAAAGGGCAAAAAGTCGGCATCGCCTTCTCGGGCGGCTTGGACACGTCTGCGGCCCTGCTGTGGATGAAGCAAAAGGGCGCCCTGCCCTATGCCTACACCGCCAACCTGGGGCAGCCTGACGAAGCCGACTACAACGAGATCCCCCGCAAGGCGATGGAATACGGCGCGGAAAAAGCCCGCTTGGTCGACTGCCGCACCCAACTGGCCTATGAAGGCATCGCCGCCATTCAAAGCGGCGCTTTTCACATTTCTACTGGCGGCATCACCTACTTCAACACCACCCCCCTGGGGCGCGCCGTGACCGGCACCATGCTGGTGGCCGCCATGAAGGAAGACGACGTCAACATCTGGGGCGACGGTTCTACCTTCAAGGGCAATGACATCGAGCGCTTTTACCGCTACGGTCTGCTGACCAACCCAAGCCTCAAAATCTACAAGCCTTGGCTGGACCAGCTGTTCATCGACGAGCTGGGTGGCCGTGCCGAAATGAGCGCTTTCATGACCGCCAACGGCTTTGGCTACAAGATGAGCGCCGAGAAGGCCTACTCCACCGACAGCAACATGCTGGGCGCGACCCACGAAGCCAAAGACCTGGAGCACCTGAGCTCCGGCATTCGCATCGTCAACCCCATCATGGGCGTGGCGTTCTGGAAGCCCGAAGTCGAAGTCGAGGCCGAAGAAGTGTCGGTGCGCTTTGAAGAAGGCATGCCCGTGGCGCTGAACGGCGTGGCATACGCAGACCCAGTGTCGCTTTTCCTGAAAGCCAACGAGATCGGCGGCCGCCACGGCTTGGGCATGAGTGACCAGATCGAAAACCGCATCATTGAAGCCAAGAGCCGCGGCATCTACGAAGCCCCCGGCATGGCACTTTTGCACATCGCCTACGAGCGCTTGGTCACCGGCATTCACAACGAAGACACCATTGAGCAATACCGCATGAATGGCCTGCGATTGGGTCGCTTGTTGTACCAAGGCCGTTGGTTTGACCCTCAGTGCATCATGCTGCGCGAAACCGCCCAGCGCTGGGTGGCCCGCGCCGTGACCGGCACCGTGACGCTGGAACTGCGCCGTGGCAACGACTACAGCATCCTGAACACCGATAGCCCCAACCTGACTTATGCGCCCGAGCGTTTGAGCATGGAAAAAGTGGAAGACGCGCCGTTCAGCCCGCTGGACCGCATCGGCCAGCTGACCATGCGCAACCTGGACATCACCGACACCCGCGCCAAACTGGGTATCTACGCTCACACGGGTCTGCTGTCGGTGGGTGAAGGTCCGCACATCTACAAGCTGGATGGCAGCGGTAAGAAGTGAATTTTCTAGTCACTTAAAAAACGGCCTTCGGGCCGTTTTTTCATGGCCTACGTTGAGGCCCATGATTTTTGGCCGAGGCCCAAAAACAGCGTAAATCAGTCTGATGGATGGAATGAGACTCCACGCTTGCCGACTTCACTTGTTCAAGACTAAGATTCAACATCCTGGAGAGACATCATGAAAAAAATCTACGCGTTTGTGTGCTGTCTGATTGCACTCGCCACAATGCCAACTCTTGGCCAGACCTTTCCAAACAAGCCGATCCGATTGATCGTAGGATTCGCCGCAGGAGGAGGCGCAGATGCGCTGGCGCGTCTGACCGCCACACAACTGACTGAGTCATTGGGGCAGCAGGTGTTTGTGGAAAATCGGGCAGGTGCAGGCGGAACACTGGCTGCTGATGCGGTCGCGAAAGCTCCCGCCGATGGGTATACCCTGCTTTTTGGTGAGACGGGCCTCCTGATTGCACCTTCTATTTATGCCTCTGTCCCCTTCGACCCCATCAAAAGTTTTGCACCAGTTGGTTCGGTCGGTGCCCTCCCTTTGGTGGTGGTGGCTCACCCTTCTCTTCCTGCCAAAAATACGACAGAACTTGTCGCCTTGCTCAAGGCCAATCCGGGCAAGTACAGTTATGCGTCCCCAGGTGTTGGTACCGTACACCATCTGGCCATGGAGCTTTTCAAAAAGCAAGGCAATTTTGACTTCGTGCATGTGCCCTACAAGGGCGCAGCGCCGATCATCCCGGATTTGATCGGGGGCCAGATTCCGTTGGCCATTATTTCTGCATCTCCGGCCTTGGTACAAGCCAAAGCAGGCAAACTCAAAGCCATTGCGCTGACCAGTCCTGGCAAGCTCAGCAGTGCACCAGACTGGCCGGCTTTGGCAGATACTTTTCCCGGTTTTGATGCATCACCGCGTCTTTTCGTTCTGGCGCCTGCAGGAACACCACCGGCCATCATTTCCCGACTCGATAACGCCATCAAGTTGATGTTGACCAAATCAACCGTGCAGGAAGCACTCGTTTCTCAGGGTGCAACAGCAGTCCCTGGAAGTGCAGAGGAACTTGGCGTTTTCATGGCCAACGAAGTCCGAAAATGGAGTGTGGTCGCGAAAAATTCTGGCGCAACTGCTCAGTGATAACAGCCACTGCAAGACCCGATAGACTCATTCAAAAGCAAGGCCGCTTGGCCATTTGGTCCTGAACGCTGTTGAAACGGCCATCCCAATGGAGCCTTCTCAAATGACCACAGGTTCAGGCTCCAGCCGAATTCCAAACCGCTCGTACACGCTGGTCTGTATGGCCTTGGCCAGCGTCATCACCTCACCGCCTGTACAGGGGCTCTCTCGCCCACCCCGGTTCACCAAAACAAGCGCCTGCTTTTCATACACGCCGGCGTGGCCCACGGTTTTGCCTTTCCAGCCACAGGCATCGATCAACCAGCCTGCCGCCAGCTTGATGCTGCCATCTGGCATGGGGTAATGCACCACCTTGGGGTCTCGGGCGATGATGTCGGCGCACTGCTCTGCGGTGACCGTGGGGTTTTTGAAGAAACTGCCCGCGTTGCCAATCACCTGCGGGTCGGGCAGTTTGGCGCGGCGGATCGCCACCACCCAGTCGAAAATCTGCCGGGCATCGGGGCTGTCGATGCCGGTCTCGGCCATCTTGCGCTCCAGGTCCAGATAGCCCAGCTCAGGCTTCCAGCGCTTGGGCAGCGCAAAACGCACCCGCAAAATGACGGCTCGGCCTGCCAGGCCCAGACCCTCGGGGCCGCCCGAGGCATGTTTGAACACAGAATCGCGGTAACTGAAGCCGCATTGGGCTGCGTTCAAGCTGAACAACTCGCCGGTGAACATGTCCATGGCATCCAGCGAGTCAAACCTGTCTTGCAGCTCCACGCCGTAGGCACCGATGTTTTGCACGGGTGAAGCGCCCACCGTGCCAGGGATCAGGGCCATGTTTTCCAAACCTGGATAGCCGTTGTCCAGCGTCCAGGCCACAAAAGCATGCCAGTCAACGCCCGCGCCCGCCTCGATCACCCAATGCTTATCGGTCTCGCTGGCCAGGCGCAGTCCAGGCACTTCGATTTTGAGCACCAAGGCTTTCACATCACCGGTGAGGACAATGTTGCTGCCCCCGCCCAGCACTTGCCGAGGCAGACTCGCCAATTGCGGGTCAGCCAACACGGCCAGCAGGTCACCATCGGAGCGTATGCGCACCAAAGCCTGGGCCTTGGCGGCGATGCCGAAGGTGTTGTAGGGCTGCAGGGCGACATTTTTCTCAAGGAACATGGGAGAATTGTCGCATTCTCAACCTTTGACTTTTATCACCATGCCCTCGTTTGATACCGTTTGCGAACCCAACATGGTCGAAGTGCGCAACGCTGTTGACACCTCTGCCAAAGAAATCGGCACCCGCTTTGACTTCAAAGGCACTTCGGCCAACATCGAACTCAAGGACAAAGAGATCACGATGTTCGGTGATGCCGAATTTCAACTCACGCAAGTCGAAGACATCCTGCGCAACAAGCTGACCAAGCGCAACGTGGACGTGCGCTTTCTGGACATCGGCAAGGTCGAAAAAATCGGTGGCGACAAGGTCAAGCAAGTGGTCAAGGTCAAAAACGGAATCGAGACCGAGGATGCCAAAAAGATCACCCGCCTCATCAAGGACAGCAAGATCAAGGTGCAAGCGTCCATTCAGGGCGACGCTGTGCGCGTCACGGGCACCAAGCGCGATGATTTGCAGGCCGCCATGGCGATGCTTCGCAAAGACATGCCGGACTTGCCCCTGTCTTTCGACAACTTCAGAGATTGACGCGTCCCGTCAGCCCTCAGCGGCTATTCACAGCCGCAGTGACCACCACCTCGATCAAATAAGCCGGATTGGCCAGGGCGGCCTGCACCGTGGCTCGGGGCGGTGCGCTGCCTGAGACCACCCAGGCATCCCATACCTCGTTCATGGCCGCGATGTCGGTGATGTCCTTCAGGAAAATCTGGGTGCGCAAAATACGGGTTTTGTCGCTGCCCGCCTCGGTCAATCGCTGATCGATCTGGCGCAGCACATCGGCCGTCTGACTCCGGATGTCGGTGGCTTCGCACTCAGGCACCATGCCCGCCAGGTACACCACGCCGTTGAAGACGGCTGCCTCGCTGTATCGGACAGCCACATGCAGTCTTTGAATGTCCTGGCTCATGCTTTTTTCTTTCCCAGTTGGGACTCGGTGCCCGCCAACAATCGCTGGATGTTCTCGCGGTGCCGCCAAACCAGCAGCAAGGCCATGACCGCCAAGCTCACAACCTCGGGCGCAGACGCTTGCCAAGCGACCCCATCACCGAACAGGTAAAAAGCGGGGGCGAACACCGCGGCGACCATCGAGGCCAAAGACACGTAGCGCGAGAAAAACAACACGATGGCAAAGCTGAGAACCACCGCCAGCGCCAAGATGCCGTTGACACCCACCAACACGCCCACAGCCGTGGCCACGCCTTTACCCCCGGCAAAGCCAAAAAAAACCGGGTACAGGTGCCCTAAAAAAGCGGCCAAACCAGCCACAGCTGCCAGCTCCGGACCCAAGCCAAATTCTGGGCCCCAAGCCAGAACCAAAGCCACCGGCAACCAGCCCTTGAAAGCGTCCAGGAACAACGTCAAGATGGCGGCCTTTTTGCTACCGGATCTCAACACGTTGGTGGCTCCTGGGTTTTTACTGCCATAACTGCGTGGATCGTTCAGGCCCATCAACCGGCTCACGATCACCGCAAAACTGAGTGAACCCAACAAATATCCGGCCACCACCACGGCCACTGGCATCAACGCATCCATCCTAAGCACCCTTGTTCTTGTATGAGCGTCATTCTGCCAGTGCGCAGTTCACGGGCTTGGCATCCAGCAGTTGAACGCAGACCTGCGGGTTGATGCCCACCAAATAACCTCGCCTGCCGCCGTTGATGCAAATGCGCGGCAAAGTCAAGATGCTCTGTTCGATGAAAACCGGCATGGCACGACGCGTTGCAAAGGGCGAGGTGCCCCCGACCAGGTAGCCGCTGTGCCGGTTGGCCACCTCGGGCGCGCAAGGCTCGACCGATTTCAAGCCGATCTGACGCGCCAAATTTTTTGTAGAGACTTTGCGATTGCCGTGCATCAGCACCACCAGGGGTTTGGCGTCCTGGTCTTGCATGATCAGGGTTTTGACGACGGCAAAGGGGTCGATGCCCAGCACCTGCGCACTGTGCTGGGCGCCGCCATGCTCCAGGTAATCGTAGGGGTGCTCGGTGAAGCTCACCCCCTGCTGGCGCAAAAGCGCCGTGGCCGGGGTTTCGCTGACTTTGTCTTTTTTGGCCATGGACCGGAATCACAAAGCCGGGTCGCGCATTTCCCAACGGATGGCGTCAATGGCCTTGAGCACATCGGGACTCAACTCGGTGTTCCAAGCCCCCAAGTCTTCGTTCAACTGCGCCACCGAGGTCACCCCGATGATGGTGCTGGCCACGCTCCAGCGGTGGTAGCAAAACGCCAGCGCCATCTGCGTGGGCGTCATGCCGTTGTCGCGGGCCAACTGGTTGTAGCGGCGTGCGGCGGCAAGGGCTTCGGGGCGGCCCCAGCGCTGCTTGCGCATCGATTCGTAGCGGGCAATGCGGCCGCCATCGGGCACCAAGGGGCCAGATAAATCTTCTTGATCGTATTTGCCAGTGAGCAAGCCAAAACCCAGCGGCGAATACGCCAACATGGACACGTTCAAACGGTAGCAAGTCTCGTCCAAACCGTTGTCGTAAGCGCGGCTGACCAAGCAATAAGGGTTTTGTACCGTGGTCACGCGCGGAAGACCGTGCTGCTCGGCCAAGCGGACAAATTCGTGAACACCATACGGGCTTTCGTTGGACAACCCGATGTAACGCACCTTACCTGCCTTGACCAATTTGGAAAGCGCTTCGAGTTGCTCGTGGATCGGGGTGACGGACTTGTCTTTACTCGGGTCAAAGTAGGCCATGCCAAACACCGGCACATGGCGCTCAGGCCAGTGGATCTGGTACAGGTCGATCACATCCGTTTGCAAACGGCGCAAACTGGCATCGCAAGAATTCAGAATGTCTTGCCCTGTCATGCCCGAGCCCTCGCGAACCCAGGGCATGCCTCGCGAGGGGCCCGCCACTTTGGTGGCCAACACGAGCTTTTGACGAACACCAGGATTTTTGGCGAACCAGTTGCCGATGTAGGTTTCGGTGAAACCACAAGTGTCTGCGGTGGTGGGCACGGCATAGATCTCGGCGGTGTCGATGAAGTTGATGCCTGCGTCCAGAGATCGGTCCAAGATGGCGTGCGAATCGGCTTCATTCACTTGCTGGCCAAAGGTCATGGTGCCCAGGCAAATGGGGGTGACGTGTAAATCGGATTGTCCGAGTTGAACGGTTTTCATGGTGTTTCCTTGGGGTTTCGTGTCAGCTGCTGCGCCCCAAACTCAAGCCCAGGGCGAATGGGAAGATTTTGTCACGCGTTAGGCCTTGGCAGCGACGCCGGCTGTCGCGCGTGCTTCCTCCAGCAAACGCAACACGCGGCGCTGCACCTTGCCCGTGGTGGTCATGGGCAGTTGGTCGATGAACTCGATCTCTTTGGGGTATTCGTAAGGGGCCAGCAAACCTTTCACATGGGACTGGAGTTCGCGGCGCACCGCGTCGTCAAAGTCAGCTTGCTGCACACCCGAAGGCCGGCGAGCCAGCCAGTCGGGCGACAACACCACATAGGCCTTGACCACCGCACCACGGTCAACATCGGGCTTGGGCACCACAGCGGCATTCTGCACGGCCGGATGTTTCACCAAACAGTTTTCAATCTCGCCCGGCCCAATGCGGTAGCCCGCCGCTTTGAACATGTCATCGGTGCGGCCTTGGTACCAAAGGTAGCCGTCCTCATCCGCCACCGCCATGTCGCCTGTGCGGCACCAGTCGCCCGTGTATTTGGCCTTTGTGGCCTTGTCGTTGTTCCAGTAACCCAAAAAGAACACCGGATCGGGCTGGCCGTGCACATCCAAACGGTTCACGGCCACCTCGCCCGGCGTGCCGGGTGGGCACAACCGGCCTGCCTCGTCGATGACCGCGACCTGGTGGCCCGGGTAGCCCTTGCCCATGCTGCCGGGCTTGGCCGGCCATAGGCGGGTGCAATTGCCCACCACGTAGTTGATCTCGGTCTGACCAAACATCTCGTTCACCGTGACGCCCATCTGCTGCTGGACATAGGCAAACACCGCGTCACCCACCGCTTCGCCTGCGCTCATCATGGCTTGCAGCTTGAGCTTGTAACGGGCTTTCACGTCGGGCACGGCCTTCATCATGGCTTTGAGTGCGGTGGGGAACAAAAAGGTGTGCGTCACGCCCTGTTTTTGCAAAATCTCAAACGCCGCTTCGGGCGAAAAGCGCCCGTTGAAGGCCACGATCGGCCGCCCAAAGTACAGACTGGGCAGCAAGGCGTCCATCAAGCCCCCGGTCCAGGCCCAGTCCGCCGGTGACCAAAACACCGCTTTGGACGCTCGGCTGGCGTCAAACGGGTCAAAACCAAACCAATTCTGGCTGCACACAAACCCCGTCAGGTTGCCGATCAGCGCCCGGTGCGGGATGAGTGCGCCCTTGGGGTTGCCGGTGGTGCCACTGGTGTAGATCAGCACAGCCGGGTCTTCGGCCAGAGTGCTGACAGCTTTGAACGATGTAGCTTGGCTGGCCATGGCCTGCGCGCAATCCAAATCGGCCAGTGCCCCGGCTTGCCCCACCCCGATCAGGGTTTGCAAACCAGGGCAATCGGGCCTTGCCTGTTGCAAAGCCTGCACAGTCGATTCATCGCACACCGCCACGCGGGCCTGGCTGTCGTTGATGCGAAAAGACAGCGCCTCAGGCCCGAACAGCATGGACAAAGGCATGGCCACCGCCCCCATTTGCAACACGGCCATGTAAGCCACAGCGGTTTCAAAACGCTGGGGCATGACAATCGCCACCCGGTCACCGCGCTGCACGCCTTGGCTGTGCAGCACATGGCTCAAGCGGTTGGCCGCATTTTGAAGCTGACCGAATGTCCAGCTTTGCCCCAAACCCTGCCCCGCTACATGCTCTTGAATGGCCACACGCCGCGAGGTGGCAGCTTGCGCCGCCCATTGCCCGCAGCACGCTTGGGCCATGTTGAAGCGACGCGGCACTTTCCAGCCAAAGCCCTGATGAATAACCGCATAGCGGTCCAGGGTGACTGGGTTGTTGCGGTCTTGGTTGCGACTGACGCTCATCGTGTGTCTCCTTATGATCGAAAGTATGTACCAAGTTTTACGCGAATCACACAGCCACTGGGTGCCGCTGCGCGGCTGCCGCTACCACGTCCGTCAATGGGGGACACCCTCACCCGCTGCGACGCCGCTCGTGCTGGCCCACGGCTGGATGGACGTGGCCGCCTCTTACCAGTTCATGGTCGACGCCTTCAGCGAGGCTTTTGTCAGCCAACGCCCCATCGTCGCCATGGACTGGCGAGGCTACGGCCTGACTGAGACCCCGGCCACCGACAGCTACTGGTTCCCCGATTACCTGGCCGATCTGGACGCCCTGCTCGATGTGCTCTACCCCGGACAAGCCATTGACCTGGTCGGCCACAGCATGGGCGGCAACGTGGTCATGATGTACGCGGGCACCCGCCCAGAGCGCATCCGCCGCTTGGTTAACCTCGAAGGCTTTGGCATGGCCGACACCCAGCCTGCCCAAGCCCCCACCCGCATGGCCCAGTGGCTCGACGAACTCAAAGCGCAACGCGCGGGCGACAACTCGCTCAAACCCTACCCCGACGCCGCGGGTGTGGCGGCCCGCCTGATGAAGACCAACGCTCGCCTGGGCCAAGACAAAGCCAACTGGCTGGCCCAACACTGGGCGCAACCGGACCCCAACGGCCAGTGGCGCATACTGGGCGACACGGCGCACAAGGTCATCAACCCGTATCTTTTCCATGTCGAAGAAGCGCTGGCCATGTACTGCCGCATCAGCGCCCCGGTTCTGGTCGTGGAAGCTTCAGATGACTCGCTCAGCCAGTGGTGGAAAGGCAAATACACGTTGGCCGAGTTTCACGAGCGCCTGAAATCCGTGCCCACCCTGCAACAAGCCGTGATCCAGGAAGCCGGACACATGCTGCACCATGACCAACCTCAGGCTTTGGCTGCACTGCTTGAAAATTTTCTGAGCTGATCGGCAACTTACAATCCGCCAACTTTTTTCACAACGAGCTCCTCATGAAACTGTTGGCCCACTCCAAAATTCAGGTCATCCTCTGCGCCTTGGCACTGGCGGCCCTGCCCGCGATGTCCCAAGAAACCCGCTATTGCCCTTCTTTTTTGGGTGTCAAAGGCGCAGCTGAGCCCGTAAAAAGGGGTGAAATCACGTTTTCCCCTTATACCCATCACTGGAGTCACAACCCGGAACACAAACATGTGGTGCTCTTGGCCTTGGACGAGCAACTGCCAGGCAACCGTTTTTGCGGAGTGAGCTTTTTCAGCAACTCATTTGGTCAACCCTCGGTGTATCTCTACGCTGGTCAACAATTCAATGGCTTGCTGGGTTCGCCTAAATTGTTTGTGAAAGTGACGGCAGGCATTCTTTACGGCTACGTGGCGCCCTACGAAGACAAAGTGCCCTTGAACCACCATGGTTTTTCACCCGCCATCATTCCTTCTTTGGGCTACAAGATCAGTCCACAAGACTCTCTGCAAATGAAAATTTTGGGTAATGCGGGATTGATGTTCTCTTGGGGTCGTCTTTTTTAATTTTTCTGGAGCCACCTGACAGCGCTGATCAGCACAGCTTGAAGCGGGCAAGTCATGAGAAAATGCCCGGTTTACCGGATCGGAGTTTCCCCATGGACGCAGAACACATCAACCAAATCGGCGCATCCCTCACAGACCTGACCGCTCGTACCCACGAGTTACGGGGGTATCTTTGACTACGATGCCAAATCTGAACGGCTGAGAACCGTCAACGCATCCCTCGAAGATCCTGCGGTCTGGAATGACCCCAAAAAAGCCCAAGAACTGGGCAAAGAAAAAAAAGCCTTGGACGGCGTGGTGGTGACCATCACCAACCTGACCAGCGAACTGGCGGATAACCTTGAACTCTTCGAGATGAGCAAGGAAGAAGGCGATGACGATGGACTGAGGACCATTGAAGCGGAAGCCGCCAAATTGACTGCACTGGTCGAAGACCTCGAGTTCCGCCGAATGTTCCGCCACGAAGCCGACCCGCTCAATTGCTTTGTCGACATCCAAGCGGGCGCGGGCGGCACCGAAGCCTGCGATTGGGCCAGCATGCTGTTGCGCCAATACATCAAATACGCCGAGCGCAAGGGCTTCAAGGCCACCGTGGAAGACGAAACACCGGGTGATACCGCAGGCATCAAGGGCGCTACCATCAAGATCGAAGGCGAGTACGCTTTTGGCTTGCTGCGCACCGAAACTGGCGTCCACCGTTTGGTCCGCAAGAGCCCGTTCGACTCATCGGGTGGCCGTCATACCTCATTCGCCTCGCTGTTTGTTTACCCCGAAATCGACGACTCGATTGAGATCAACATCAACCCGTCTGATGTACGCACCGACACTTTTAGAGCCAGTGGCGCGGGGGGTCAGCACATCAACAAAACCGACTCGGCTGTGCGCCTGACGCACATTCCCACTGGCATCGTGGTCCAGTGCCAAGATGGCCGCAGCCAGCACAGCAACCGCGACGTGGCTTGGCAACGCCTGCGCTCACGCCTGTATGACTTTGAAATGCGCAAACGCATGGAAGAACAGCAAAAGCTGGAAGACACCAAGACCGATGTGGGATGGGGTCACCAGATCCGCAGCTATGTGCTGGACAACAGCAGGATCAAAGATCTGCGCACCAACGTCGAGATTTCGGCCACCCAAAAAGTGCTCGATGGCGACCTCGATGCTTTCATCGAAGCCTCACTGAAACAAGGCCTCTGAGCTGCTCAGACCTCAAAGAAAATGGAGTTAGTGATGCGTGAAGGACAACCCACCGCAATCCACCGGGAGGCTTATGTCGCCCCGGCTTTCTGGATTGACACAGTCGATTTGACGTTCGACTTGGACCCCGCCAAAACCCGGGTTTTGAACAAAATGCGCTTGCGTCGAAACACTGGCGTAGCGGCACAACCCCTGCGCTTGGATGGCGAAGAGTTGAACTTGGCCCGCGTGTTGGTCAACGGTGCGGGCACCTCATTCAAGATGGATGGTGGGCAGTTGGTATTGGAAAATTTGCCTGAAGACTCTGAAGCCTTCGATCTGGAAATTTTCACGACCTGCAACCCCGAAAAAAACACGCAGCTGATGGGCTTGTACGTCAGCCAGGGGACGTTCTTTACGCAATGCGAGGCTGAGGGTTTTAGACGAATCACCTATTTTTTGGACCGTCCGGACGTGATGGCCAGCTACACCGTCACGCTGCGTGCCGACAAGGCCAAGTACCCGGTGCTGCTGAGTAATGGCAATTTGGTCGAGCAAGGCGCTCTGGAAGACGGCCCCAACGGCCCGAGACATTTTGCCAAGTGGGTCGATCCGCACAAAAAGCCCTGCTACTTGTTTGCACTGGTCGCGGGCCAGCTGGTCGCGCGTGAGCAACGCATCACCAGCCGCAGCGGCACCGAGCATTTGCTGCAAGTGTTTGTGCGTCCTGGCGACCTGGACAAAACCGAACACGCCATGAACTCGCTCATGGCCAGCGTGGCTTGGGACGAAGCCCGCTTCGGTCTGCCGCTGGATTTGGAACGTTTCATGATCGTCGCCACCAGCGACTTCAACATGGGCGCAATGGAAAACAAGGGCCTGAACATCTTCAATACCAAGTACGTGCTGGCCAACCCAAACACCGCCACCGACATGGATTTCGGAGGCATCGAAAGCGTGGTGGGCCATGAGTACTTTCACAACTGGACTGGCAACCGCATCACCTGTCGCGACTGGTTTCAATTGTCCCTCAAAGAGGGCCTGACGGTCTTCCGCGACCAAGAGTTCAGCCAGGACATGGCGGGCGAAGCCAGCGCCCGCGCAGTCAAGCGCATCGAAGACGTGCGTGTTTTGCGCACCGTGCAGTTTGCCGAAGACGCTGGACCCATGGCACACCCGGTGCGCCCCGACAGTTATGTGGAGATCAACAACTTCTACACGGTCACCATCTACGAAAAAGGCTCCGAAGTCGTTCGCATGATGCAAACGCTGGTGGCCACACCTGCTGACAGCCAAGGCCGCGATGGATTCGCAAAGGGCATGAAGCTCTATTTTGAACGCCACGACGGCCAAGCTGTGACCTGTGACGATTTTGCGCAAGCTATTGCTGATGCAAACCCTGGCTCGGCACTGGCCAATCACTTGGCTGAGTTCAAAAACTGGTACAGCCAAGCCGGTACACCGCGCCTGCAAGCCAGCGGCGCCTTCAACGCCGCTGAGCGAAGCTATACCCTGACACTCAGCCAAAGCTGTCCAGCGACGCCTGATCAAAACCACAAAGCGCCCTTCGTCATTCCCGTCACTTTGGGTTTGCTCAGTCGCGAAGGGGCAGCCATGCCCTTGCAACTCGCAGGTGCTGATGATTCTGCAGCACAAGTGACCTTGGTGCTCACACAAGCCAGCGCCAGCTACACCTTTGTCAACATCGACAGCGAGCCCGTGCCCTCTTTGCTGCGTTCCTTCAGCGCCCCTGTTGTGCTGGAAGATGGCCTGAACGCCGACGACCTGCTGATCTTGTTGGCCCACGACAACGATCCCTTCAACCAATGGGAAGCAGGCCAACGCCTGATGCTGCGAAGCGCATTGGAGGCGATCCAAAAAAACAAGGACTTGACGGGCCAACCCGTGCTGTCCGAGGCTCTGGTCGCGGCCTTGCGAAATGTGCTGCGCCATCCCAAGTTGGATGCGGCTTTCAAAGACTTGGCGCTCACGCTACCGTCTGAGAATTACATCGCCGACCAGCTGGATGTGGTGGATCCCCAGCGCGTGCACGCCCTTCGCGAGAACATGCGTCTACAACTGGCCTCAACCCTCCACGCCGACTGGCAATGGGCATGGGATGCCCACAAGCACAACGGTGCCTATACGCCCGACGCCAAGTCGAGCGGTCGACGTGCCTTGGCAGGTCTGTCCATGACCATGCTGTGCGTGGCCGCCGTGCACAGCGGTGACTCAATCACGCCCGGACGCGTTTACCAGCAGTTCAAGGACGCGGGCAACATGACCGACCGTTTCAACGCCCTGTCAGCCTTGGTGGTGAGCGGGCATGCATTGGCACAGGAAGCCTTGGCAATGTTCCACAAGCAGTTCGAGCACGAAGCCTTGGTGATCGACAAATGGTTTGCCTTGCAAGCCGGTGCCCCCGACCGCGCCGGCGACGTCTTGCCGCGTGTGCGCCAGCTCATGCAACACCATGATTTCAGCCTGCGCAACCCTAACCGCGCCCGCAGCCTGATCTTCAGCTACTGCAGTGCCAACCCGGCTGGCTTTCACCGCGCCGACGCTGCTGGCTATGTGTATTGGAGCGAACAAGTATTGGCGCTTGACGCCATCAACCCGCAAGTGGCTGCCCGCTTAGCCCGCGCCATGGACCGCTGGAGCCGTCTGGCAGAGCCCTACCGTAGCGCAGCCAAAGTCGCCATTGAGCGCGTGGCCGCCAAAGCTGACCTCTCCAACGACGTGCGCGAAGTCATCAGCCGTGCCCTGAAAGGGGCATGACGTCAAGCTCGAAGTGCAGCACCAGACCTCGACGCCAGAACCCAAGGAATGAAGATGAGCTCGAAAATTTCCCTCTCCCGCTACCTTGTCGAACAACAACGCGACAAAGGCCACATCCCGGCCGATTTGCGCTTGTTGCTCGAAGTGGTGGCTCGCGCTTGCAAAAGCATCAGCCACGCCGTGAACAAAGGTGCTTTGGGCGGGGTACTGGGCAGCGCTGACAGCGAGAACGTGCAAGGTGAAGTGCAAAAGAAACTGGACATCATCGCCAACGAGGTGCTGCTCGAAGCCAACGAATGGGGTGGGCACCTAGCGGCCATGGCCAGCGAAGAGATGGACAGCATCTACCTGGTACCCAACCGTTACCCACAAGGCGAATACCTGCTGATGTTTGACCCACTCGATGGCTCTTCCAACATTGATGTCAACGTCAGCATCGGCACGATTTTTAGCGTGTTGAAAAAATCCGACGGTGGTCAAGGCGTGACCGAGCAAGACTTTTTACAACCGGGCAAACAGCAAGTGGCCGCCGGCTACTGCGTCTATGGTCCTCAAACCACGCTGGTGCTCACCGTGGGCGATGGCGTGGCGATGTTCACCCTGGATCGCGAGCAAGGCTCCTTTGTTTTGACGCAGGAGAACGTGCAGGTACCCGCCGACACCAAAGAATTCGCCATCAACATGAGCAATATGCGCCACTGGGACGAGCCCGTGCGCCGCTACATCGAAGAGTGCCTCCTAGGCAAGGACGGCCCCAGAGGCAAAGACTTCAACATGCGCTGGATCGCCAGCATGGTGGCCGATGTGCACCGCATCTTGACCCGTGGTGGTGTGTTCATGTACCCCTGGGACAAGCGCGAACCGCACAAACCCGGCAAACTTCGCCTGCTTTACGAAGCAAACCCTATGAGCTGGCTGATTGAACAAGCTGGCGGCGCTGCCACCAACGGCAAGGAACGCATTCTGGATTTGCAACCCAGCCAGTTGCACGAACGCGTGAGTGTGGTTTTGGGATCCAAAAACGAAGTCGATCGTGTGACGCGCTACCACACCCAAGCCTGAATTCGCGCCGCTGAGACATTTGCAAAAAAGCAACCACGCAGGGCGCGGCTTGATCAATCGTCAGTGTCTGGCGGCAACCCGGCCAATGCTGAAGATGCCTGAGGTGAAGGTGCAGCAACCACTGTCCGCAGGGTTTCGCGCAACATTTTTTTCTCAGGGAGGCTCAAGGCTCGGGTCAAACGCTGACGCATGCGCAGCAAAAGCTGGCGGTCCACCTCTTGCGGAATGCCGCGGCTGACTTGCAGCGCGTCGCGCAAATCTTCACGCAGGTCTTCGGGTTCATCGGTCCACCAAGCCGTGATGACCTCGTGCATGGATTGACGCAGTTCTTCCACATCCTCAACAGCCAAACCCATACCAACAGGCAACTTGCCTTGCAGCATGTCGGCCAAAACTTGTGAATTGACCACCACCCTGCGGTCCGCTTGAGCCAACAAACGCGCCCAGCCCGGGTCGGTACGGACCATTTGAGGCATGTTCCGAGCCGATTCATCCGCCAAAATGTGTACACTGATACCGCCAAGTTGGGCCTCATCAATGAGGGACAAAAAGCGCTCATCGTCACTGGCCATCAACACATGGTCACACGCATGGTGCTGGACCAACTGCTTGAGGTCATGACCCAAGGAACGGATCAAAGAGGCACCACCATCGGTATCGTGTGTTTGAACCAAGCGCACAATTTGATCGTCGATGACCAAACCATCTGGTCGATCGCTGTACCAATAAATGCGTCGCACATCGACATCCAAACCCGATTGCGACAGTGCCAACGACAACAAGTTCAACAAACCCTGCCGATTGACCGAATCACCCGTGGCCCCTGTGGCACCTTGTTGTGCAAGCCACATCAAAAATCTGCCATCGATCAGGGCCATGCATGTGCCGCCGCGGTGCTCGCCAAAGCGTCGCTCAGTTCGGTTGTCTTGGGAGGAAAAATCGCGTTTCATCACTATTCCGTATTTCTAAATCAATAACGTTGCTAAGGTACGCAACATGTCGATTTTACGGCTTGAACTGAGGGCGAGGCAGAGCCCTTGATCTTCTCGGTTATAAATACCCACTGTGTCCAAAAAACCTCTCTTTGATCCGCGTCAGGTGCCCGTTTGGCAGATCGATCACGATTTGCCCGCCGTGCCGTCCTCGCATCTCTCGCCCCAAGCATTGAGAGCGCGTTTTTTGAATCCACCGTTCTGGCAACCCGAGGTGGTGAGGGAAAACTTTTCTTCCGATCGAGCTCCGGCGCAGGCTGCAGTATTGGTGCCGATCATCATGCGTGGACCCAATGCCTGCTCGCCAACGGTTTTATTGACGCAGCGTGCCGCACACATGAACACACATTCCGGACAAATTGCCTTTCCGGGTGGCAAAGTGGACCCCGAAGATGCCAACCACCAGGCAACGGCTTTGCGAGAGGCGCAAGAAGAGGTCGGACTCGACGCCAAGCATGTTCAAGTCATTGGTGAATTGCCCACCTACATCACGGGCACTGCATTTTGGGTGACGCCAGTGGTTGGCTTGGTCTCACCCGATCTGGTGCTTTGCCCCAATGCAGACGAAGTGGACGATGTTTTTGAAGTGCCCCTTTCTTTTTTGATGAATCCAGCCAATCACCAACGGCACGCCATGGATTGGCAAGGCCAAAAGCGACACTGGTTTTCCATGCCCTACCTCGAAAGTCGCGCCAACCAAACCACTCAAAACGGCGAGCTTGAGTCGATTGAGCGCTTTATTTGGGGCGCTACGGCCGGCATGTTGCGAAACTTTTACCGCTTTCTAGCGGCCAAACCGACCCCATGAGGCAACCATGAGTTTTTTTGCCATCTTGCTGGCTCTTGTCCTGGAGCAGGCACGCCCACTCAAGGCCGATAACGTGGTGTTTTCGACGGTCAACCGTTGGATACTGTGGACTGTGCGCACGCTTGATGCGGGCGCTCGCTCTCAAGCCTGGATCACATGGGGTGTGACAGTGATTGGGCCTGCCCTGCTGGTCATGCTGGTGCATTGGGTGCTGACATGGGGACTGGGTTGGTGGGTGGCTGTGTTGTGGAATATCGCCCTTCTATATGCCACGCTGGGATTTCGCCAATTCAGCCACCATTTCACGGGTATCCGTGAAGCTTTGGACGGGGGCGACGAGGACAAGGCCCGAGAGCTTTTGGCCCAATGGCAACAGGTGCAGGTCGGTCAAATCCCCCGCAGCGAAATTGTTCGCCACGTGATCGAGTACTCGGTGATCGCCGCACACCGCCATGTGTTCGGTGTCTTTTTTTGGTACGCCGCCTTGTCCATCTTCGGACTCGGTCCCGTGGGCGCCGTGATTTACCGGCTGACCGAGTTGGCGCAGCGCCGCTGGCAAGAACCCGCAGCTGATGGTTCGTGGGCCAGCGAGGTGCTGCGCTCTGTCAGTTTGCGGGCATGGCGAGCCATGGACTGGCTTCCCTCTCGCATGACCGCCTTGGGTTTTGCCATCGTGGGCAGCTTTGAGGACGCCATGGATGGATGGCGAAACCATGCGCAAAGCTTTCCGGACGACAACGATGGTGTCATTCTGGCGGCCACCGCTGGCGCCATCAATATCCGCTTAGGTGGCGCTGCCCTCGCAACCTCCAACGAGGATGAGTCCAACGAACAGGGTGACAGCAGCAGCACACCAGGACGAATCGCCAGTTTGGCTCACTTCGCACAAGTGGTTGGGCTGGTTTGGCGCACCGTGATCTTGTGGCTGCTGTTATTGGCCTTGTTGACCATGGCCAATTTGGTGGGCTGAAAAGGCCTGCGTCTTCACCAGCGTTGCTGGCCCAACTCTTCAAACAGCTGCGCATAAATACGGTGGCGACGCACGCTGATGGTGCCCGACTTTTCTGCGCTTTCCACCTGCGCCAAAACGGCGCAACCGGGCTCATGCAAATGCGTGCAGTTATAAAATTTGCATCCACCCAAGTGCTTTCGCAAATCGGGCATGCAGTCGGCCAAGCGGGCGGGTTCGATGTGGTTCAAGCCAAACTCTTGAAAGCCTGGCGAATCAATCAGTGCTCCGCGCATGGCCCCCGATTCGGCAGAGGCATCGAGCGCAGGCACCCAATACCAGCGCGTGCTGGTGGTGGTGTGTTTTCCTGAATTGAGTGCCAACGAAATTTCGCCAGTTTCGACCTGCGCATCGGGTACCAATCGGTTGATCAGCGTGCTTTTACCGCTGCCCGACGGCCCCAGTACCAGCGTGGTCAGGCCTTGCAATAAAGCGCACAATTGCGCCACGCCGTCATCGGTCACAGGGCTGCGTGGGCTCAAGCTGATGGGCATGACGCTGTAACCCATGGCACGGTAAGGGGCCAAGCGCTCCCAAGCCAGGGCAAATGGCTGAGCCAGATCGCTTTTGTTGAGCGCAATGATGGGCGTGATGCGCTCGGCTTCGGCCGCAACCAGCGCACGCGAAAGCTGACTTTCAGAGTATTCAGGGTCAGCGGCGATCAGGATCAGCACGCGGTCCAAGTTGGCAGCAAAGGATTTGGTGCGGATTTCGTCTTGGCGATAAAACAGATTGCGGCGATCCTGCAATTTTTCGATGCTGCCCTCGTCACCGGCTGTTTGCCATAAGACTTGGTCGCCTACCACCACCTGGTTTTTCTTACCCCTGGGGTGGCAAATCAGGCGTCGGCCTTCGGGCGTCTCAACCAAGCAGTGACGGCCATAGGTGGCGACCACAAAGCCTGTCTCCAGATCTTGGGCTTGGGGCAAGGCCGGACGCGCTTTGGGTTTATTCATGCCGCATCATGCCGGTAACAATGCATCGGTTTGGGTCGCGGCCTCAAAGTCCAGTCGGCTCAAACCGCGCACATCGTGCGTGTTCCAGCGCACCACGCAGCGGCGGTAGGTCAACACCAGCTCCGGGTGGTGGTTGAGCATTTCAGACAACCAACCCACGCTGTTGACGAACAGCAGCGCATGGGTATGCTCAGCAAATTGAAAGGTTTTCTCAATCGCGACGTTCTCGCCATCACCCGTTAATCGCCATCCTGCAATCTGGCCAAGCGCCATGATGATTTCGGTGGGTTTCAGTGCGCGAACTTCAGGGGTGTTCATGCGGCTTTCATCCTCAACAAACGCTCACTGGCGGGTGGGTGTGAGTAATAAAACTTCACATACCAAGGGTCTGGCGTCAGGGTTGCGGCGTTGTCTTGATAAAGCTTGAGCAAGGCAGAAGTCAAGTCTTTGCTTGGAGTTTGAGACACTGCATAAGCATCGGCCTCAAACTCTGCTTGGCGTGAACGCCATGCAGAAATCGGGGCAAAAAAGAAGGTGAATACAGGGATGACCAACATGAACAAGACCAAAGCCAGCGCATCGTTACTGCTGGTCAAATTGGGCATCACACCCAAACCGGTGTAAAACCATAGCTGCTTTGCCAACCAGCCCAACAAAGCCAAGCAGCCCAAGGTCATGGCAAAGCTGGTCGCCATCATTTTGACAATGTGTTTGTGCTTGAAATGCCCCAGCTCATGGGCCAGCACCGCTTCCATTTCAGCCGGGCTCAGTTGCTTGAGCAAGGTGTCGAAAAACACCACGCGCTTGCTGGCCCCAAAGCCTGTGAAAAACGCATTCGAGTGCGCCGAGCGACGGCTACCGTCCATCACAAAAAACCCTTTGGCGGTGAAACCTGCGCGTTGCATCAATGCCTGCACGCGCTCCTTGAGCGACTCGTCCTCCAAGGGCGTGAATTTGTTGAACAGCGGCATGATGACGTTCGGCGCAATCGCCATCAAAAACAACTGCCAGCCCACCAACACGCCCCATGCCCACAGCCACCACCACTCGCCCCCGGCCTGCATGAGCCACAGCACCACCCACAGCAGAGGCAGGCCCAGCAGAAGGCCCAATGTCAGACCTTTGACCATGTCGCCCAGCCACAAGGCAGGCGTGATCTTGTTGAAACCAAACTGCTGCTCCACGCCAAAGGTTTGCATCAGCGACAAGGGCAAACCGATCAGGCCGCCCACCAAGGTGAAGCCCAACACCAAGGCCATTTGCTGAACCAGACCAGGACCCATCCAGCCCAGCAGCACTTGGTTGAGCGCATCGAGCCCACCCAGAAGCGTCCAGCCCAGCAGCACCGCGGCATCCAGGGCGATGTCAATTTGCGACAGACGTGCTTTGGCCAAGGTGTAGTCAGCCGCTTTTTGGTGGTCAGTCAAGCCCATGGTGTCAGCGTAAGCCAACGGCACCGAATCGCGGTGGCGGGCCACATTCCGCACTTGGCGTGCGTTCAGCCAGAACTTAAGAGCCACATGGGCCAGTAAGGCCACCACCAGTGTCAGAGTCAAAGTCAGAGATGCATTCATGCTGTCATTGTAGAAGCCGCATGCGGCAAGCTCTTGAGAGCGCAGCGATTCAAGCCCACCACCAAGGGGCTCATGGCATCGGCGACAATCTTGGCATGTCTGATGCGAACCCCCACACCCCCTCCACTGAAGTTGCAGAGCTGCCAAAGTCCGATCAAAACTTGGTTTGGATCGATTGCGAAATGACGGGCCTCGACCCTGAAAAAGAACGCTTGCTTGAAATTGCCGTGATCGTGACCGGCCCACACCTGTCCCCCCGAATCGAAGGCCCTGTTCTGGTCATTCACCAAAGTGATGAACTGCTCAATCAAATGGACAAATGGAACAAGGGCACACACGGCAAGAGTGGGTTGATCGACAAGGTGAAGGCCTCGACCACCAGCGAAGCCGATGCCGAAGAACAAATCCTGGCCTTTTTGAAAAAGTACGTCCCCAAGAACAGTTCACCTCTTTGCGGCAACACCATCAGCCAGGACCGCCGCTTTTTGGTCAAGTTCATGCCCAAGTTGGAAGCGTTTTTTCACTACCGAAACTTGGATGTGAGCACGCTCAAGGAACTGTCGCGTCGCTGGAAGCCTGAGGTCTACGCCAGTTTCAAAAAACAGCAAAAGCACACGGCACTGGCCGATGTGCATGAATCCATTGATGAATTGACGCATTACCGTGATCAATTCATTCGACTTTGAAATTTTTCAGGGAAAACCCTAGATTTTTTCTTTGGGTCATGTCATAATTGTTATCTTGCTGCACTACAGGTGCTGCATTTCTCACATCTCCCTTCATGCCTTGACCCAAAGATAGGGTCACTCACAGCGGCCAGGCAACATGCCAAGCGCCACTCGCGAGCACCGTTTGATGGTTGATGTTTTTTCAACCTTGCGGTGCCTGCGGCCATCAGCAACAGTTATCTGTTAGCGGCCGTTGTTCCGTGCGAGTTTTATACACACACATGACTGACACTTTGAACACAGTGCAGGACGACTTGTCGCCTGCCCAAATCACATCCATGACCGACGATACGACTGCTCAAGCCGCCCAGAAAAACTTGGCCACCGAAATCATGGTCGCCGCAGCGGCCGAGGTTGTCCCTGATGCATTACAAGAAGCCACGACTGAAGTGGCCGAAGAAATTGAAGCCATCTCTGATGTGCCCAATGGCTTCATCGAACTGGGCCTAGCCCCTGAACTGGTTCAAGCCGTGGCCGATCTGGGCTACACCCAGCCTACCGCCGTGCAATTGCGCGCCATTCCCTTGGCATTGCCCACAGCGGGTGGCTCCAAAGACGGCAAGTCCAATGGCTACACCGACTTGATGGTTTCCAGCCAGACCGGCAGCGGCAAAACCGCAGCCTTCTTGCTGCCCGTGCTGCACACGCTGATTCAGCAAATGGCCGATCAAGAAGCCGCCGAGCGCGCTGAATTTGACCAGGCCTGCGCCGATGCCGTAGCCAAAGGTGAACCAGCCCCCAAACGCGCCAAACGCAAAGACCCTACCAACCCACGCAACTTCAAGGCCCCAACACCTGGTGCGCTGATCTTGTGCCCCACTCGCGAGTTGGCCCAGCAAGTGGCGCAAGACGCCATTGAACTGGTCAAGCACACACGCGGTCTGCGCGTGGCCAACGTGGTCGGCGGCATTCCATACCAATTGCAAATTGCCAAGTTGCAAAATGCCAACTTGGTGGTGGCCACCCCTGGCCGTTTGCTCGACCTGCAACGGTCCATGCAAATCAAGCTGGACAAGGTGCAATTTTTGGTTGTGGACGAGGCCGACCGCATGCTCGACTTGGGCTTCTCGGACGACTTGGCTGACATCAACGACATGACCAGCCAGCGTCGCCAGACCATGATGTTCAGCGCCACCTTTGCGCCACGCATTCAACAATTGGCGATGCGTGTCATGCACGACGGCGGCTCTTCGGTCCAAAAAATCCAAATCGACAACCCCCAGGAAAAGCACAACAACATCAAGCAGGTGTTGTTTTGGGCTGATAACGCTCAACACAAGCGCCAGATGCTTGACCACTGGTTGCGTGACGCCACGATTGACCAAGCCATCGTGTTCTCCAGCACCCAAATCGAATGCGACGGCTTGGCCGCAGACTTGCAGCAAGACGGCTTTTCTGCTGTGGCCCTGCACGGCGCTTTGAGCCAGGGCATCCGCAACCGCCGCTTGATGGCGCTGCGCAATGGCCAAGTTCAGATTTTGGTCGCCACCGATGTGGCCGCTCGCGGCATTGACGTGCCCACCATCACCCACGTGTTCAACTTCGGCCTGCCGATGAAAGCCGAAGACTACACACACCGCATTGGCCGCACAGGCCGTGCTGGTCGCGATGGCTTGGCCGTGACCTTTGCTGAGATCCGTGACCGCCGCAAGATCGGGGACATCGAGTCCTACACACGGCAGCCCTTCAAGGCCGAAGTGATTCCGGGCCTGGAGCCCAAGGTTCGCATGCCTGAAGCCCGCAAGCCCATGGGACGTGGCGGTGACCGCTTTGGTGGTGAGCGCAATTACGCCAATGCCGGTGGCGGTTTCCGTGGTGGTCGTCCTGTCCCGGGCGGTCGCGACTTCGGTGGTAACCGCGACCGTGACCATGGTGGTGGTTTTGATAACCGCGCTCCGCGTGGCAACTTCCGCGACGAGCAGCCACGCTTTGACGCCCGCAAAGAAGGTGGTGGTCGTTTTGATGCCCCTCGTGGCGACAGCCGTCATGACAACCGCGGCGGTGACCGTTTTGAACAGCGTGCGGCTCCAGCCCATCCTTGGGACAAAGGCGATAGCCGCCCTGCCCCGCGTCAAGACGCGCGTCAAGACGGTCCTCGTCAAGGTGGCCGTTGGGAAGAGCGCGGCGGTGACAACCGCAACGCAGCCCGTCCAGCACCACGCGGTGCCGCCGGCGCCGGTGACAAGTTTGCCCGTGGCCCCAAGCAATTTGGCGCCGGCAACTTCAAACCACATGCTGCAGGCGATGGCCCTGCTGGCAAGCGCGGCGGTACCCGTGTCTTGAAAATCACTCGCGGTTGATCGTATTCCTGGGCCGATCCCAGGACTTCAAGATCCTATGAAAGGTCTTGCCCTCACCGGCAAGACCTTTTTTCTTGAGCATCAAAATTTGATGGTTTGATCGCTTTGAACGTGCCCATAAAAAAACCGCCCTGGGCGCAAACCCGGGCGGTTTTTCATTGGGCCGAAAAGGCTTTACGCTTTGACAGCAGGTGCTGCTTTGCGCTGGGGCAACTTTTCTTTGATACGAGCCGACTTGCCGCTGCGGTCACGCAGGTAGTACAACTTGGCGCGGCGCACATCACCACGGCGCTTGACTTCAATGCTGGCGATCACAGGGCTGTAAGTCTGGAACGTACGCTCCACACCTTCGCCACTGGAGATCTTGCGCACAGTGAAGCCGCTGTTCAGACCACGGTTACGTTTGGCGATGACAACACCTTCGTAGGCTTGGACACGCTTGCGCGCACCTTCCACCACGTTGACGCTGACAATCACAGTGTCGCCAGGGGCGAAATCAGGAAATACTTTACCCAAACGGGCAATTTCTTCCTGCTCAAGAGTTTGAATCAAATTCATTTTTGAACTCCGTCCGATCATGCCTCGCTACACAAGGGGCGTTCTGTGTTGTAAGGGCCATGCATACAACATGACTGAACCAGATCGCGGCGGGTAGAGGATCGAAAAGCCCTTGATTATAGCTTTTTCTTTGGACTGGGCTGTGCAACTTGGGTCATGTTGGCTTTTAACCTCTGGAGCGAAGACTCGTCTTGACGGCTGAGCTTGCCAAGCTGTCGGGCCTGCTCCAGCAATTCGGGGCGGTGAATGGCCGTCAAACTCAGGCTTTGTTCGCGCCGCCACCGTTCGATGTGCGCGTGGTGGCCCGACATCAATTCAGGCGGTACAGCATGGCCTTGCCAAACTTCGGGGCGGGTGTAATGCGGGCTGTCCAGCAAACCATCGAGCGACGGATTGAAGCTGTCCAGTTGATGGCTTCCCTCGTCGTTCAACACACCCGGCTGCAAACGGGCTAAAGCATCCAGCAGGGCCATCGCCGCGATTTCGCCTCCCGAGAGCACAAAGTCGCCCAAGCTGATTTGTTGGTCAACATACTGGTCTATGAAACGTTGGTCAACGCCTTCGTAACGGCCACACAACAACACAGCACCCGCGCTGGCTGACCATTGCGCCACGGCAGTGTGGTTCAAAGCTTGGCCTATGGGCGAAAACAGCACCAAGGGTGCGGGTTCTGCTTCTCTCCGATCGTCTCTGATCGCGCTCAAACACTTGAACAACGGCTCGGCCATCATGACCATGCCAGGACCACCGCCAAAAGAACGGTCATCGACACGGCGGTAATTGCCTTCGGCGTGGTCGCGGGGGTTCCACAGATGAACATCAACCAATCCGGCCTCATAGGCGCGGCGGGTGATACCGCTGGTCAAGAGCGGCGCAAAGAGCTCGGGAAACAGCGTGATGATGTCAAAGCGCATGGGGATGGCCCTCTACGGCCGAATACAACTCAGTAATCGGGCTGCCAGTCAACAGTGATGCGCTTGCCAGGCAAGTCAACACCATCAACAAAGGCCGAAACAAAGGGGATCATGCGCTCCAAAGCTTTACCGCCTTCGGTTTCAGGCGCTGCCTCGATGACCAACACCGTTTGCGGGCCCGTGGACATGAGATCTCGCACTTGACCCAAGTCAAGACCCTCGCGATTAACCACTTGCAAGCCCAGCAAATCGACCCAGTAGTACTCGCCATCGGCGGCGGCTGGGAAACTGGAACGTGGCACAAAAATGCGTGCGCCGCGCAAAGACTCAGCCGCATTGCGGTCTTCCAGGCCATGAGCGCAGGCCACCACCGAATCGGAGTGGTTCTTGACTTCTTTGATGGGGAGCAGCAAAGGCTCGTTCCAGTTCGTCTGAGAGACCGGCGCTGAAGCCGTTGCAGTCGAACGCTTGGGTTTCATAGGCCGATCAGGCGGCAACAAAAACCAAGCCTTGGATGAAAAAAGCGCCTCAGGGGAGGCGCTGTGGGGCAAGACCTTGAACCAGCCTTTGATGCCCCATGCATCGGTAATGCGCCCGATTTCGATGGCATCGGCCGGCAAAGCGGCACTTTCCAAAGACGGGTGCATGACCTTGCTGGGCTGATCAGGCAGCTGTTTTGCCAGCTTGACGGATCAGGCGTTCCACGGTGGGAGATGCCTGAGCGCCAACGCCTTTCCAGTAGGTCAAGCGGTCTTGAGCAATGCGCAGACCTTCTTCGCCGCCTTTGGCTGTAGGGTTGTAGAAACCAATGCGCTCGAGGAAGCGGCCATCGCGACGCACGCGCTTGTCAGCAACGACGATGTTGAAGAATGGACGTGCCTTAGAGCCGCCGCGGTTCAAACGAATAACAACCATGATTTATCCTTGGGTGGTTGGGTCTCTCCGGAACAATTGCCGGGAAACCCGTTTTCTTTCAGAGTTTGAGACACGCAAGTGGCCACCCGGCCATTGACACACTGAAAAGCCCACCATTATACAACGGGAGCCTTGCCTTGCCTCTGATCCGACCCAGCCGTGACGAAGACGTCACCGCCATTACCGCCATCTACCGGCACCACGTCCTCACCGGCACGGGTACCTTCGAAATAGATCCTCCCAACGAGGTCGACATGGCCAACCGGCGAGAAGACGTGCTGTCCAAGGGTTTGCCATATTTGGTGGTTGAAGACGAAGGCCGTGTGATCGGATTTGCTTATTGCAATTGGTTCAAACCACGCCCAGCCTATCGATTTTCTGCCGAAGACTCGATCTACATGGCGCCGGATGCGCACCGAAACGGCTTGGGCAAGGCTTTGCTGGCCGAGTTATGCGCTCAAGCTGAACGCGCGGGCGTTCGAAAGCTTTTAGCGGTCATCGGTGATTCGGCCAATGCAGGCTCCATTGGGTTACACCGTGCATTGGGCTTTGGCCATGTTGGGACGCTCAAATCGTGCGGTTGGAAATTTGACCGCTGGCTGGATGTGGTGATGATGGAAAAGCCTTTGGGTGCAGGTGACAGCAAGGCTCCGCAATAATCAAAGCATGAAAAATAAAACTCTCGCGACTTGGTTGGCTTTTTGGGGAGGCCCGTTGGGCTTGCACCGCTTCTACCTTCACGGCTTCAAAGACATGTTGGCGTGGATGTTGCCTATCCCGACCGCGTTGGGGTTTTATGGTTTGGAACGGGTCAAGCAGTTTGGACAAGACGACACGCTCAGTTGGATGTTGATTCCCTTGCTGGGCTTTACCTTGGCCGGTTGCGCCATGACTGCGATTTTTTATGGGCTCATGTCCATTGAAAAATGGAATGCCCGTTTCAACCCGCAAGCCGAAGCTCTGAACCCGGCAGGCCAAACGCAATGGGCCACCATCATCGGCATTGTCACGGCTTTGCTGCTGGGCACAACCGTCATGATGTCCAGCTTGGTCTTCAGCTTCCAACGTTATTTTGAATTCCAGATTGAAGCGGCCCGCCTGATCAGCCAGTGAGGCTATCCGGCTGCGAGAAACGCTCAATCTGCTGATCAGCAACCGCTGCCAGCAACTCTTGCGCAACAAGGCTTGGGCAAACATCTGCCAAAGGCACCAAGACAAATGCACGCTCGGTCCACCGGGGGTGGGGCAAAGTCAAACGAGGACTTTGCACGCGGGCATCCCCGTAAAACAACAAATCAAGATCCAAAGTACGCGGGGCATGGGAGTAAGGCCTCAAGCGACCCGCTTGATGTTCTAGGCTGAGCAAGGCGTCCAATAGATCAGGCGCACTCAATCGGGTGGCAATTTCGGCCACCGCATTGACAAAATCAGGTCCTAGCGCCTCATGGGGGACCGTGCGATAAAGACTCGACCGAGCGGTCAGCTGGGTGCCCGGCAAAAGCGCCAGCGCATCAAATGCCCGAAGCACTGTTTGTTGGGCTTCGCCCAGATTGGCACCCAACGCCACGTAAGCCATGACGGGGGCTTTTTGTAACTGGGGCATGGCCGAAATTCAAGCGCCCAGTCGATCAAAACTGGGGTTCTGTTGATTGACTGCCCGCATCGCCACTTTCACCCGGTTTGCGGCGACGGCGGCGACGCTTTTTGGGCGCACCCTCTTGTGCATGATCGGGTGCCGTGTCTTCAGGCCTTGATTCTGTGGCTGCAGACGCAGCAGCACCCTCGGGGCGAGGTGCACGACGCACGCGCGGTTTGGCGGCTTGTGCCATCTGCTGTTCTGCCTTGGCCGCTTGTATCAAGTCTTCACGCTCCGAGTCACTGGCCATGCTGAACTCTTGCCACCAGTCGGCCAAACGGATGTCGACCTCTTCAATGTCGGCACGCAATCGCAAGAAGTCAAAGCCTGCGCGAAAGCGTGGCTGCTCGACCAAGCCAAAAGGCGTGCTGCCCACGCGCTTTTCAAAGCGCGGCTGCATCATCCAGATCTCGCGCATGTCAGCGGCCAGCTTGCCGCGCCCGGACACATCGCCAATGCGCGCATCAAACACTTCATCGATGGCATCTTGCAAAGCCGGGTGCGGGTGCTCCTTGCGCGCCAAGCGCTTGGCCCAGCCCTCTCGCACATCGGCCCACAGCACGCAAGCGAGCAAAAAGCTCGGCGCCACGGGCTTGCCCTCGCCCACGCGGCGGTCGGTATCGGCCAGGGCCACTTGCACAAAAGCGCTGTCGGCCCGCTCCACCACCACATCCAGCAGGGGGTAAATACCGGTGGCCAAGCCCAAATTTTTCAGCTGTGCAATCGAGGCCAGGGCGTGCCCGGTTTGCAGCAGCTTGTGCATCTCGTCAAACAGGCGGCTTTGCGGCACGTCGGCCAACAAAGTCGCGGACTGGGCCAAAGGCTTGGCTGTTTTGGCTTCAAGTTTGAAGCCCAACGGATTGAGTTTGGCCGAAAAACGCACGGCACGGATGATGCGCACCGGGTCTTCGCGGTAACGCGCCACCGGGTCGCCGATCATGCGCAACACGCGCTTTTTCGAATCCTGAATGCCGCCGTGGTAGTCCACCACGATTTGCGACTCGGGGTCGTAGTACATGGCGTTCACCGTGAAGTCACGGCGCGTGGCGTCTTCATCTTGCGGGCCCCAAACGTTGTCGCGCAAAACGCGACCACTGGAATCGACTGCGTGCTGCATGCCTTCAAGTTGACGCTTGCTGGTGCGCTCATTGCCTTTGACCTGTTCTGCGGCCACGTTGTCCAGGTGCGCCCTGAAAGTAGAGACCTCAATCACCTCGTTGTCACGCCCTCGGCCATACACCACATGGACGATGCGAAAGCGACGCCCAATGATGAAAGCACGTCGAAACAGGCCCTTGACCTGTTCGGGCGTGGCATCGGTGGCTACATCAAAGTCTTTGGGGCGCAGGCCCAGCAGCAGGTCTCGTACCGCGCCGCCCACGATGTAGGCCTCAAACCCCGCTTGTTGCAGTGTGCGTGTCACGTGGATGGCGCGCTCGTCTACCAGGTTCGGGTCAATGCCATGCACCGATGCGGGCACCTCGGTGCGGCGGCCAAAGTGGGGCTTGCTGTTTTTGGGCGTCTTGCCCATCAGCTTGTCGATGAATTGTTTGATCATTCTTGAAAGAGGTCGAGGATGCGCCAGCCGCGTTCCGTGGCCAGTTGACGCAACCGAGCGTCAGGGTTCGTTGCCACCGGATGGTGGGCTTTTTCCAGAAGGGGCAAGTCGTTCATGGAGTCCGAGTAGAACGTCATTTCCACGTCGCTCCAGCCCAAACCTTTTTGGTCCAACCAATGCGAAACCCGGATGACTTTACCCTCCCTGAACGACGGGATGCCACGGATCTCGCCCGTGATCCAGCCGCTGGCATCGCGTTCCAGGTCTACCGCGATCAATTCGCTGACCCCGAAGGCCTGGGCAATCGGGCGGGTCACAAACTCGTTGGTGGCGGTCACGATCACAACCGTGTCACCCGCGTGCTGGTGCGATCGTACCAGCGACAGCGCCTCGGGCGTGATCCGCGGACGGATCACTTCGTCCATGTAGCGAGCATGCGCCTGCGCAGCCTCGGCTGCGCCGCGTTCTCGCACTGCGCGGGTGGCAAAGCGTACGTAGTCATGAATGTCCAGCGTACCTGCTTGGTAATGGGCATAGAACTCATCGTTGCGTTGACTGAAAACCGCTGGATCGGTCCAGCCCATTTCTGTCGTGAACACGCCCCAAGTGTGGTCAGAGTCCAGCGGCAACAAGGTGTGGTCCAAGTCGAAGAGGGCGAGTTTCATTCATTCTCCAGCATGGCGCGCACCAGTGGAATGGTCAGCGCGCGCTGCGTTTGCAAAGCATAGTGGTCCAGGTGGTCGAGCAGCTGCATCAGACTGCCCAAATCACGCGAAAAGCGATTGAGCATGTAGGACATGACCTCATCGCTCAAAAAAAGTCCCCGAGCATCGGCCTCTTGGCGCAGCACAGCGCGGCGCTCAGACTCGTCCAACACCTGAAGGGCATCCACGCGGCCCCAACCCAAACGGCTGCGCAGGTCATCGCGCAGCTTCAAATCAGCGGGCGGCAATGCCCCTGTCGCCAGGACCCAGCGCGGCAAACCTGTTCGAGGGGTCAGCGCGTTCACAAACCAATTGAATGCCGTGTGCTGTTGCTCAGCGTTGTACAAATGCACGTCGTCCATCAACACCACCGCCCAATCGTCGTGGAACTCTGGCGGATTCATGGTGTGGGCGTCCAGCCAGCCGACTTGGACGCCCTGCTCGTTCAAGACATGGTGAACAGCGTGCAACAAATGCGTTTTACCGGAACCGCTTTCACCCCAAATGTACGTGGGCACTGGCGCGCGGCTGCTCGAAGCCGTCCACAAACGCAAATGGTTCAAAGCGTCGGCATTGGGGCCCGGGAAAAAATTTCCCAACGTTGGCTTTGAGGCCAAGCCGATGTCCAAAGCCAACTGCTTCATGCCTGATCAGGCCCCTGCTCTGACGCACCCGAGCCGCTTTTTTGGTAGAGATCGCTTTGCAGGTACTGATCTCGCAGTCTGCGCAAGCCCACCAACAAAACCGCACTTGCAGGCAAAGCCATCAAGACACCCACAAAGCCGAACACCTGACCAAAAGCCATCAATGACAAAATGACAGCGAGCGGGTGCAAGCCAATGCGCTCACCCACCAATCGGGGCGTGAGCACGAAACTTTCAAGCAACTGCCCGAGCCCGTAGACCACGGCCACCATGACCAGCGCTTGTGCCGAGGCGAATTGCAACAAGCCTGCCAACAAGGCCAAAACCAAACCAAGTCCAAAGCCCAGATAAGGCACAAACACGGCCAAGCCAGTGAACACACCAATGGGCAAGGCCAAATCCAGACCAAACAGGCCCAAACCCACGGTGTAGAAGACCGCCAAAGCCAACATCACCAAAAGTTGCCCCCGCAGGTATTCGCCCAAGACCAAGTCGCAGTCGTGCATGAAACTGTCAAAACGCTCCCGCCAAGAGGGGGGAACCAGCACCAAAACGCTGTTCACCAGACGCGTCCAGTCGTAAAGCATGTAAAACAAGGCTACAGGCACCAGCACCGCATAACCGGCCAAGGCCAAGGCCACACTCCCACCCAGCTTGAGCGAGGACATCAATGGTGCCCACCAGTCCTCCCGGTTGGCACTCAAATAGGTGACCAAATGGTTTCTGAGCTCGGCAACGTCCAAAGAGATGTTCAAACCCAGTTGGGCCAACAAGGGGTTGATCACCCCACCCATACGGTCCAGCAAGACCGGCAATTGCTGCTGCAGCAAGGGCCATTCGCGCACCAAGATTGGCACCAAAAGCAACAACAACCCCAAAAGTGCCAGCAGCGCTACGGCTTCAACCAAGACAACGGCCAAAGCGCGGGGCAAGCGTGGGCCGGCAAGCCTCTCCAATTTGAGCACCAAAGGATGCAAAACATAAGCCAATACCGCAGCGATGACAAAGGGCGCCAAGACCGGCGCCAGCAACCAAAAAACCACGGCCAGAACCAAGCCCACACCCAACCATGCGGCCAATCGGGTCATCAAAAAAGGAAGGGGTGCTTGCATGGGTTGGTGTGTTTTGTCAGGCAAGGCCATGGTGGGACTGGGTCAAGCCTTAAAATAGGCCTTGATTTTAGTCTGCCGGCTCATTGATAGGCCCCTGCTTCACTCTGAATGCCCCATGCGGGCCAAAACCATGACCCAAACCCCACTTTCTTACAAAGACGCTGGCGTCGACATTGTCGCGGGAGATGCTCTGGTTGAGCGCATCAAGCCCTTGGCCAAAAAAACCATGCGCGAAGGCGTACTGGCTGGCATCGGCGGTTTTGGCGCGCTCTTTGAGGTGCCCAAACGCTACAAAGAGCCTGTACTGGTCAGCGGTACCGACGGGGTGGGCACCAAACTCAAGCTGGCGTTTGAGTGGGACATGCACGACACCGTGGGCATCGATTTGGTGGCCATGAGCGTGAACGATGTGCTCGTGCAAGGTGCTGAGCCGTTGTTTTTCCTCGATTACTTTGCATGCGGCAAGCTGGATGTCGACACCGCCGCTGCCGTGGTGGGTGGCATTGCCAAAGGCTGCGAATTGTCTGGCTGCGCTCTGATTGGCGGTGAAACCGCCGAGATGCCCGGCATGTACCCTGCTGGCGAATACGACTTGGCCGGATTTGCGGTGGGGGCGGTCGAAAAATCCAAAATTTTGACAGGCCAGAATGTGAAAGCAGGCGATGTGGTTTTGGGCCTGGCCTCCAGCGGCGTGCACTCCAATGGTTTCAGTTTGGTGCGCAAATGCATTGAACGCGCTGGCACCAACGCCCCCGCCACGCTGGACGGCCAACCGTTCAAACAAGCCCTGATGGCTCCCACACGGCTTTATGTGTTGAACGTCTTGGCCGCGCTGGCGGCACACCCTATCAAAGCACTGGCCCATATCACGGGCGGCGGTTTGCTGGAAAACATCCCTCGCGTTCTGCCCGACGGCCTGGCTGCGCACCTGCAAAAAGGCAGCTGGCCACAAACTGAATTGTTCGCTTGGCTGCAAGCGACTGCAGGCATTGATGACGTCGAAATGAACCGGACCTTCAACAACGGCATTGGCATGGTGGTGGTGATTGACGAAACCGAGGCCCAAGCCTGCGCCGCAACCCTGCGTGCATCTGGTGAGCAGGTCTACACGATTGGCCGCATTGCACCTCAAGGCGACACAGCACAAGTGTTGGTTGCCTGATCGTATTCAAAACTCGTCTTTTAAAACGTTTCTGTGCGCTGGATTTGAGCAGGGGCCTGCCTACAAAAAGTTGGGCGATCAAAGGCCGGAGAGCTCGCTTACCCGTTCCCTGAGCGCCGCTGTGTCCGGCGCCGAAGGTGCAGCATCCAAGTAAATCCTCAAGTCCTGCAAGGCTTCGTGCACCTGACCCATCTCAGCATGCACCAAACCCCGATCACGCCGCGCGGTCCAGGCCTCAGGCAACAAAATCACCAACCGGTCTTGCACTTGCAACATGCGAGGCCAATCCTCTTGTGACCTGAAAATTTCTTTCAAGTTGCGCAGCATTCGGGCCAACAGATCGCGCGGTGGGCAAGCTTGCAAATACAAACCCAAGGGTGTCTCTCCGTCGTCCAAGTCCGGGGCGGCTTTCTGGTCGATGGGGTCGCGATAAGGGCTCAATCGCTCGGCCAAGTTGTCCAAGCCCAAGGACTCGCCCGATAGGGGATCAAGGACCACCAAGCCCCCATCCAACGACACCTTGACCAAAAAATGACCCGGGAAAGAAACTCCTTGCGCTTGCAAGTCGAGTGCCTGGGCCAACTCCAGCCAAATCACGGCCAAAGAAATCGGGATGCCACGGCGCGTCCTCAACACATCGTTGATGTAACTGTTTTCAGGGGCGTAGTAATCGTTGGCGTTGACGCCAAATCCGAGGTCTTTGTAAAAAACCTGCGTCAATATGGCCAAACGGGTCAGGTCATCGGCGTCATCGGGCATGCGCGCCGTGACCCTTTTGAGTAAGCGTGCCACGTCGTCCAGCACCTGCTGCACGTCCAGCGCAGGCTCTTCGTCTTGGGCCAAGCTCGCTGCGGCTTCCATCAAGGGAAACTGGTCATCGCTCTGCACCAAACTGGCGAAGTAGCTCAAAGGGGTCAACGGTGACAGATTCAAAGTCATGAATGAAGTTTCAACGCTTGAGGAAGGACTTGAGCCTGAGACCCGTGGCCCACAATACACTGAAATAAAGCAAGCCAGCGCTCATCAATACAAGCACCATCCAACCGATGCGGGACCAGGCTTCTTGGCGCATGCCCACCCAATTCAGATGATGGGCGGCCACCCATAACAGGGCTGTCAACAACACCGTTGCCAGTACCACCTGCAAGGCAAAACGCCACCAGCCTGGCTGTGGTTTGTAAACGCCCTTGCGCACCAAACCCCACAACAGCCAAAGTGCGTTGACCAATGCCCCTAAACCGATGGACAAAGCCAGTCCAGCATGGGCTAAAAATGGCACCAAAATCAGATTGAAAATTTGGGTCAACACCAGCACCACCACCGCGATGCGTACCGGCGTCCGAATGTCTTGGCTGGCGTAATAACCCGGCGCCAAAACTTTGATGGCCACCAGCCCCAAAAGGCCCACACCATAACCCGTCAAAGCCAATGTGGTTTGCTGCACATCGCGATCGGTAAACGCCCCATAGTGGTAAAGCACCGACACCAAGGGTTGAGAAAACACCAACAGCGCAGCAGCGCAAGGCAAGGCCAAAAGCAAAACCAAGCGCAAACCCCAATCCAACATGGCTGCATAACGGTCATCGTCTCCATTGGCCTTGGCTGTGGCCAACTGCGGCATCAGCACCACCCCAAGCGCCACCCCCAAAATAGCAGTAGGGAACTCCATCAGGCGATCGGCATACGTCAGCCAACTGACACTGCCAGGCGCCAAGTGCGAGGCAATTTGCGTATTGATCAACAAGGAAATTTGGGCCACCCCTACGCCGAGCAAGGCGGGCCCCATGAGCCGCAGGATGTTCAAGGTGGCGGGGTTGGTCCAGGCTTTTTTGGCAGCGGAGGGTCGAAGGCCCAAACGGGGCAACAAGCCCAACCGGGCCAATGCAGGTATCTGCAAAGCCAACTGCAACACACCACCGGTCATCACACCTACAGGCAAGGCGAAAATGGCCTCAATGCCTTGTCGTTCAAACCAAGGTGCCAACCACCAAGTGGCTCCAATCACGCTCACGTTCAGCAACACAGGGGTTGCGGCCGGCACTGCAAAACGCTTCCAAGTGTTCAAAATGCCGGCCGACAAAGCCACCATCGACATGAAAGCAACATAGGGGAACATCCAGCGCGTCATGTTGACGGCCGCGCCGTAACCTCGGGGGTCTTGCTGCAAACCACTGGCCATGGCCCACACCAACCAAGGCGATACCAGCACACCCAAGACCGACAAAACCAACACCGACCAGGCCAAGGCTGTGGCCACGCTGTCGATCACCTCCCGTGTGGCTTCGTCGCCGTGCTGGGCTCGGCTGGCGGCCAGCACCGGCACAAAGGCTTGACTGAAAGCCCCTTCGGCAAACAAGCGACGAAATAAATTTGGAATTCGAAAAGCCACATTGAAGGCGTCGGTCAAGGCACTGGCACCAAACATCGACGCCATGAGCAATTCGCGCACCAAACCCGTGACCCGAGAGGCCAGGGTGAAAATGGACACAACAGAGGCGGATCTGAGTAGGCTCACAGTGGGCGAGTGTAGCGGCCCCCAAGCCGAACACGAAAGACCCCAAGTCTCTGAGCGAAGAGAGACCAATCGGCCAGTCCGAAAGCATTTGTCAGTCTGCTAGAATGCCGGGTTCGCTGGACATCATCCTCAGACACTGAAAGATTATTTACATGGCATCCGCTAAACCCAAAAAGAAAAACCCCCGTCTTGCTTCCGGCCGCAAACGCGTCCGCCAAGACGTCAAGATCAACGCTGCAAACTCCTCGCTGCGTTCTAAATACCGCACCGCTGTCAAGAACGTCGAAAAGGCAGTCTTGGCTGGTGACAAAACCAAAGCCACTGAGTTGTTTGCCAAGATGCAAACCGTGGTGGACACCATTGCCGACAAGGGCATCTTCCACAAAAACAAGGCTGCTCGCGATAAGAGCCGCCTGAGTGCCAAAGTGAAAACTTTGGCTCTTGCCGCAGCCTGATCCGCTCTACCAGATCAACAGCCCGGCGAGGCTTTGTCCTTGCTGCCGTTTGAAACGGGTGCGCTGTCCGCGAACACTGAACCGCCTTGGTGCAAACCAACGGCGGTTTTTTCATGTCTTATTGGCAGATTGGCTGGGGTTGACTTGGCGCAACTCAGCGAGATTCACCGCAACCTATTGAATCAAATCGTGCTGGCAATAAAAAAAACCGCTCTTGGGCGGTCAATTCTTGAGTCTTACTTTTTGGGGGGCGGGTCAGGCAGCAAGCAAGCTTCTGCCACTTGCAAATCATTGTCACGCGCGAAGTTCATCACGAAGTCCCAGGCCATGACATCGTGATCGCGCAGGTCATGGTGTACCACCACGCATTTGACGTTGCCCATTGTGGTGGGAATGCACCAAGGGGAATAACTCAAGTGGCTGCCAGGAACAGCACCGCCTGGCCGAAACTGGCTCATCACACCCGCCAAACGTTCAGCCCAATCACTGGGCCTGAAGGTCTTTCCGTCATGGGTAATGCCCTGAATAAAGACTTCTTTGGCGGAGTTAAAAACCATCGGATAGAGGGGTTGAAGTGGACACCAAAAACACCGGGATCGCCGATGTTTTCGCACGAAAAGTATTATATCTTATATAAGACTTGAGGCCATATGCAAGACCTTAAAAGCCCTGGTCATCTGCCTCTAAAATAATCACTCAGCGGCCCTAAAGTATTGGGCCGATTTTTATTTCAGGAGTTCACGCATGTCCGCTCACATTGAAGCCGCCTCACCGCACACCATGAACACCTATGGCCGACTGCCGATCGCACTCAGCCATGGTCAGGGTTGCCGTGTTTGGGACATCAATGGCAAATCCTACTTGGATGCGCTGGCCGGCATTGCAGTGAACACATTGGGTCATAACCACCCTGACTTGGTTCCCGCGCTGCAAGACCAGCTGGGCAAGATGATCCACAGCTGCAATTACTTTCATGTGCCCAACGCCGAGGTATTGGCGGCCAAGCTGGTGGAAATGTCGGGCATGACCAATGTTTTCTTTTGCTGCACAGGCCTTGAAGCCAATGAGGCGGCCATCAAGTTGGCCCGCAAATACGGTCATGACAAAGGCATCGACAAGCCTGAAATCGTGGTCTATGAAAAAGCCTTTCACGGCCGCAGCATCGCCACCCTGAGCGCCACCGCCAACGAAAAACTGAAAAAAGGCTTTGGCCCCATGCTCGACGGCTTTTTGCGCGTCCCGGTCAATGACATCGAGGCCCTGAAAAAAGCCACCGAAGGCAACCCCAATGTGGTGGCCGTGTTCATGGAAACCATTCAGGGTGAAGGCGGCATCAACCCGATGCGCATCGAATACCTGCAGCAAGTGCGCGCGCTGTGCGACCAGAAAGACTGGTTGATGATGATCGACGAAGTGCAGTGCGGCATGGGCCGCACCGGCAAATGGTTTGCCCACCAGTGGGCGGGTATCGTCCCCGACGTGATGCCATTGGCCAAGGGCCTGGGCTCGGGCGTGCCGATTGGCGCGGTGGTGGCTGGGCCCAAGGCCGCCCACATCTTCCAGCCTGGCAACCACGGCACCACTTTCGGCGGCAACCCGCTGGCCATGCGGGCGGGGGTCGAGACCATACGCATCATGGAAAAAGACGGCCTGATGGCCAACGCAGCCAAAGTGGGCGCACATTTGCGTGGCGCGCTGGAGAAAGCGTTGGTCGGCGTGCAAGGTTTGAAAGAAGTTCGCGGCCAGGGCCTGATGCTGGGCATCGAGCTGGATCGCCCTTGCGGCGCCATTTGGACACGGGCAGCTGAAGCCGGTCTTTTGCTGAGCGTGACGGCCGACAGCGTGATCCGGTTAGTCCCTCCATTGATCATGACCGAGGCCGAGGCCGACGAAGTGGTCGCCATTTTGGTGCCCCTGATCAAAACCTTTTTGGCAGAAACCGCATGAGCCTGACACCACCGGTGCCTGTGCGGCACTACCTCCAGTTCACTGATCTCACAGCCGACGAGTACGCGCACCTGTTTGCACGCGCTGCCGAGATCAAGCGCAAGTTCAAGGCTTACGAAAAATACCACCCACTGGCCGACCGTACGCTGGCCATGATTTTTGAAAAAGCCAGCACCCGCACCCGCGTGAGCTTTGAAGCAGGCATGTACCAACTCGGAGGCTCAGTGGTGCACTTGACCACCGGCGACAGCCAGCTGGGCCGCTCCGAGCCCATCGAAGACAGCGCACGCGTCATCAGCCGCATGACCGACATCGTCATGATTCGCACATACGGCCAGGACAAGATCGAACGCTTTGCCGCGCACTCGCGCGTGCCGGTCGTCAACGGCCTGACCAACGAGTTTCACCCCTGCCAAATCTTGGCTGACTTGTTCACTCTGCTGGAGCACCGGGGCCTTGACAGCCAAGGCCAACCGGACCCCTCATACCTCAAGGGAAAAGTGGTGGCCTGGGTGGGCGACGGCAACAACATGGCCAACACTTGGCTGCAAGCGGCCGAGTTGCTCGGTTTTACCGTACACCTGAGCACGCCCAGCGGCTATGAAGTGGACCAGGCCGTGGCCGGTTTGCGCAGTGCCGACAGCTACAAAATTTTCAAAGACCCTGAGGACGCTTGCCGAGGTGCCGACCTGGTCACCACCGATGTGTGGACCAGCATGGGCTACGAGGCCGAAAACGAAGCACGCAAAAAAGCCTTTGCCGATTGGTGCGTGGACGAAGCCATGATGCAAGTGGCCAAGCCCGATGCCCTTTTCATGCATTGCCTGCCCGCACACCGAGGCGAAGAAGTCAGCGCTGAAGTCATCGACGGCCCGCAATCGGTGGTCTGGGACGAAGCCGAAAACCGCATGCATGTACAAAAAGCACTCATGGAGTTTTTGCTATTGGGACGCGTCAAGGCCTGACATGTCTGCCTGCACCACTTGCGGCGCATGCTGCGTGAGTTTCCGGGTGGACTTCTCGGTCTACGAATACGAAGAAGGCGGCGGCCATGTACCTGCAGGCCTGGCCTCGCCCATCACCGAGCACACCTGCCGCATGCGCGGCACCGACCACAGCCCTCCGCGCTGCGCCGCGCTGTATGGCAAAACCGGCGAAAAAGCCATTTGCGGCATCTACGAATGGCGGCCATCGCCCTGCCGTGAATTTGAGGAAGGCAGCCCCGCTTGCGATCAAGCCCGCCGGCGCCACGGCTTGCCCTCACTGAACGCTTGATGCCGTGCTTCAAAGTAGCCCACCATGATTTTCACCCCCACCTTGCAAGAATGCGAACTGCTGGATGCACAAGACCCACTGCGGTCCCTGCGCCACCAATTTGACCTCCCTGCAGGCGTGATCTACCTGGACGGTAACTCGCTGGGCGCACTGCCCAAAACCGCCCTGGCGCGGGTGGCCCATGCCATCACCCACGAATGGGGCAACGACCTGATCAAAAGCTGGAACAGCGCAGACTGGTTCACCCTGCCCCAGCGGGTGGGAGACAAAATCGCCCGAGTCATCGGCGCTCAGCCCGGCGAAGTGGTGGCCGCTGACAGCACTTCGATCAACCTGTTCAAAGTATTGGCCGCTGCGCTGCACATCGCCAAAACCGACCACCCGCACAAAACCAAAATCGTCAGCGAGCGCAGCAACTTCCCCACGGACCTCTACATCGCCGAAGCCTTGTGCAACGAACACGGCTACGCCCTGCAACTGGTGGAAGCCGAGGAAATCGCTGCCGCCTTGCAAGCCGATGTGGCCGTGCTCATGCTCACGCATGTGAACTACCGCACAGGCGCCATGCACAACATGCAGGCTGTCACCGAACAAGCCCACGCGCAAGGCATCCTGACGGTGTGGGACCTCGCGCACAGCGCAGGTGCGGTGCCGCTCGACCTGAAGGGCTCGGGGGCCGACTTTGCCGTGGGCTGCGGTTACAAATTCCTCAACGGTGGCCCCGGCGCACCTGCCTTTGTGTGGGTGCACCCGCAGCACAGTGACCGCCCCGACCTGCCATTCATGCAACCGCTGGCCGGTTGGTGGGGCCATGCCGCGCCCTTTGCCTTCACCCCTGATTACCAACCAGCCAAAGGCATCACGCGCTTCCAATGCGGAACACAGCCCATCCTCAGCCTTACCGCGCTCGACTGCGGGCTGGACACCATGTTGGCCGCCGAGCCACTGGGCGGCATGACTGCCCTGCGTCAAAAATCATTGGCACTCACCGGCCTGTTCATGCAGTTGGTGCGCACGCGCTTGCACAGCCACGGCTTTGGTATCGCCACACCGGCTGAGGAAGCCCGGCGGGGCTCGCAAGTGAGCCTGACCCGCGCTGAAGGCGCTTACGCCATCGTGCAAGCCCTGATCGCGCGTGGCGTCATCGGTGACTTTAGGGCAGGTGATGGCGGCTTGCACGCCGACATCCTGCGCTTTGGCTTCACGCCGCTTTACATCAGCTATGCCGATGTGTGGCAGGCCGCAGAGCATTTGCGCCAAGTCATGCAAAGTGGCGAATGGCAAGAAGCCGGCTTTGCACTCAAAAAGGCGGTGACTTGAAAGGTACGCCATGTGTTCTGCAGCCATAAAAATGAGCGCATTTTTATTATGACGACTTCACTCACCGGAAAAACACCTTGCAACTGAACATCAACGGCCTAAGCCACAGCACAAGCTCAGACCCGAGCATGCCTTTGCTGTGGGTGCTGCGTGACGAACTGAACCTCACCGGTACCAAATTCGGCTGCGGCATTGCCGCTTGCGGAGCCTGTACGGTGCACGTGGGCGGTCAGCCCGTGCGCTCGTGTGTGATGCCCGTCTCGGCGGTGGCCCATCAGGCGATCAAAACCATCGAATCTTTGGGCACTGCAGAAAAACCCCACCCGCTGCAAGCGGCCTGGATCGCCGAGCAAGTGCCTCAGTGCGGCTATTGCCAAAGCGGCATGCTGATGGCCGCTGCGGCCCTGCTGGACAAAAATCCACAGCCCAGCGACTCAGACATCGACGCGGCCATGACCAACCTGTGCCGCTGCGGCACCTACCAACGCGTGCGCGCCGCCATCCACCGGGCTGCTGCCAGCTTGAAGAAAGGTGGTGCCGCATGAAACGCCGTACCTGGCTCTTGAGTGCCCTGGGCGCCACCGGCGCATTGGTCGTCGGCTGGGGCGTCATGCCCGCACGCTCGCGCTTGGGCTCACCCAATCTGATGCTCAAAACCCAAGGCGATGTGGCCCTGAACGGCTGGGTCAAGATCGCCTCTGATGGCGGGGTGGTTTTGGCCATGCCGCGCAGCGAAATGGGCCAGGGCGTGCACACGGCGCTGGCCATGCTGGTGGCCGAAGAGTTGGATGTACCCCTTAGCCGCGTTCGTCTGGAGCAAGCCAGTGGCGACAGCATTTATGGCAACGTGGCCATGCTGGTGGCCAGCCTGCCCTTTCACCCTCTGGACAGCGAAGGCGAGCACAAGCCCACCAAAATCAAGATGGGCGAATGGCTGGTGGGCAAAGTCGCCCGCGAACTGGGCCTCAACGCCACAGGTGGGTCCTCCTCTATCGCTGACCTGTGGGACCCTTTGCGCATGGCCGCTGCCACCGCACGCGCCAGCTTGTTGCAGGCCGCTGCGGCCGCATGGAAAGTGCCCGCCAACGAGATCACCGTGGCCTCTGGCGTGATGCAACATGCTTCGGGTCAATCGGCGCACTATGGCCAGATGGTGGCTGCCGCTTCGGGCGGCACGCCCTCGGGCATCCAAACCAAATCACGCGAACGCTGGCAGCTCATCGGTCAACCCGCACCGCGCACCGACGTCCCCTCCAAAGTCACAGGCCAAGCCACTTTCGGGCTGGACGTGCGACTGCCCGGCATGCTGTTTGCTGCGGTGCAAATGTGCCCCATGTTGGGCGGGACAGCCGCCTCCATGGACACGAAGGGCGCCTTGGCCCTCAAGGGCGTGTCCAAAGTCGTGGCGCTCGACGCCTGGGGCGGCGGCACAGCAGGCTTGGCCGTCGTGGGGCAAACCACCTGGCACGCCCGCCAAGGCGTTCAGGCGATCAAGGTGCAATGGCAGGCCCCTGCCACGGGCGCGGTGGACACCCAGCGCATCCAGGCCGACTTGCTCAAAGCCTTGAACACCGAAAGCGGCTTCACCTTCCACGAACAAGGCGTGCCCACACAGGCCGAAAAAGCCGCCACCACCCGCATCGACGCGCTGTACCAAGCGCCCTACCTGGCCCACATCACGATGGAGCCGATGAACTGCACAGCGCAAGTCAAAGATGGCAACGTAGAGATCTGGGTGCCCACTCAAGTGCCGCAAATGGCACGTGACATGGCCGCCAAAGTGGCCAAGGTCGACGTGACACAAGTCACCGTCCACGTCACCCAATTGGGTGGTGGTTTCGGTCGTCGTCTGGACGTCGACTTTGTTGGCCAAGCTGTCCAAGTGGCCATGGCCTGCGAGGGCCAGCCAGTGCAACTGAGCTGGTCTCGCGATGAAGACATGAAGCACGACTTTTACCGGCCGATGCACCTGGCCAAGTTTCAGGCCTCGCTGGACGATAAAGGCGAAGTCAGCAGCTTGCGCATCAAATCAGCCGGTGACGCCATCACCCCACGCTGGATGGCGCGAGCAGCGCCGCTCCTGTCGGGTCCCATCGACATGCCCGACAAAACCACCTCCGAAGGACTGTTCGATTTACCCTACGGCTTTTTGAACCAGCACATGAGCCATGTGGCCACCCAATCGGGCGTGCCGGTGGGCTTTTGGCGCTCGGTTGGTCATTCGCACAACGCATTTTTCTCGGAAAGCTTCATCGACGAGCTGGCCATGGCCACGAAGCAAGACCCGCTGGCCTTCCGCCTGAAGCTGTTGAAAGACGCGCCGCGCTACGCCGCGGTGCTCAAGCTGGCCGCCGACAAAGCAGCTTGGGGCACGCCCCTGCCCGCAGGCCGTGCGCGGGGCATCGCGCTGCACAAATCCTTTGGCGCCATCGTGGCGCAAGTGGCCGAAGTCTCGTTGGCCAACGACCAGATCCGTGTGCACCGTGTGGTGTGTGCCATCGACTGCGGCACCGTGGTCAACCCCGGCACCGTGGCCCAACAAATGGAAAGCAGCGTGGTCTATGCACTGAGCGCCGCGCTTTTCGGTCAAGTCGACATTGTGGGCGGCGTGGTGCAACAAAGCAACTTTTCTGACGCACCCATACTCTCGCTTGATCAGACTCCGGTGGTGGAAACCCACATCGTGTCCAGCACCCGCCACCCAGCAGGCGTTGGCGAACCGGCTGTACCGCCATTGGCACCGGCCGTGGGCAATGCGCTGTTTGTCCTCACGGGCAAGCGGCAAAGAGCCTTGCCTTTGGTGGTGTGAGCTCAGCCGCCCCGAAGGGCCTTGAGGATTTTTTGGCCACCACGGCCATTGGCCTCGAGGCCCAGACGCTGCTGCTCGGCCCGAACCGCCTGGCGCGATTTGTCGCCCAGCATGCCGTCGATCGGGCCGATATCATGACCACGCATCACCAGCAGGCCCTGCAACTCGCGTCGCTCGGCGCGTGACAGGCCCCCGTCATCAGTGGGCCAAGGTGTGGCGAATGGGCCAGCGCCGCGCAGGCGGTCGCTCAGGTGGGCAATCGCTAAGCCGTAACTTTCGGCCGCGTTGTAGCTGTAAAGCGCATCAAAGTTGCGCGTCACCAAAAACGCCGGACCATTGGCACCCGCCAGCGTCAGCAAGCCCACTGAACCCAAACTTTCTGGCAAGGCAGAGCCATCCATGCGGCGCACGCCACGGGCGGTCCATTCAGCCACCGGGCGTTTGCTGCGTCGGCCTTCTCCGGCCAATGAGATGCCTGCTGGCAGCTTCACCTCGATGCCCCAAGGCAGGCCAATTTGCCAACCCGCACGGGCCAAAAAGTTGGCGGTTGAGCCCAGTGCATCCACGCTGCTGTCCATCAGGTCGGCACGGCCGTCGCCGTCAAAGTCCACCGCCAAGCGTTCAAACGTGGTGGGCATGAACTGGGTGTGCCCAAAGGCCCCCGCCCACGAACCCACCAAGCGCTCAGGGGCGATGTGACCGGCCTGCAAAATGCGCAGCGCCGCAAAAAACTCACCCCGGAAAAAATTTTGTCGACGCCCGTGGCACGACAGGGTGCCCAGCGCTTGCACCAACGGGTATTTGCCAAAGGTTTGGCCAAAATTGCTCTCCACACCCCACACAGCCACCACTGTGGCAGGGTCCACGCCAAAGCGTTGTTCGGCGCGGACCAAGGCTTGGCGCTGCTCAGTCAGACGCGCGGCACCATCGGCCACACGCTCATCGTCCACCAAGGCCGACATGTAATCCCAGATGGGCATGCGAAATTCGGGCTGGAAATTCAGCTTTTCGATCACACTGAAATCGGCTTGCAAGCCCGCCGTGTGCCGCGTCCAGGTGGCATCACTCACCTTTCCAGTGCGAGCTGCCGGGCGCAGCTCGGCCATGCAGGCCGATAAATCGGAGCTTTGCGCCCAAGCTGTTGGGCTAAGCCATGAGCTGGCCATGACCGCGCTTAAGGCGGCTGCCCGCACCAGGACCATGGTGAATGGGTTGGATGGACGTGGTGTCATGAAGGAAAGTTCCGGAAAGTTTGCAAGCGTCTGAATGCGCGCCAGCGAATGAACAGCTTAAAGTGCACGGACGATAAACGCTGGGCTTTCAGCGATCCAAGCTTGCCCCACCCGCATACAACCAAGGCACATCCATCAAGCGCTCGCCCAACAGGCGCATGGACAAGTTGCGCCCCCAAGCCACTGGGCCAGTCGCATGGAAGATGCGGCCATTGCGGATGGCCCGCGCTTGCACGCGCGCATTACGCGCCCAGCGTTGCTGAGCATAAGCTTGTAAACGCTCTGGCACGCCGCCAGAGTCTTGGACTAGGCACTGCGCCAGCACCTGCGCGTCTTCGATGGCCATGCCCGCGCCCTGCGCCAAATAAGGCCGCATGGGGTGCGCCGCGTCGCCCAGCAAAGCCACGCGGCCTTGCGCCATGTCGCTGGCACCGCTAACGGGCGCTCGGTCGTGCAGCGCCCACTGCCGCCAAGCGGGCACCGATGCCAATCGCTCGTGCAAATCGCGGCCCACCGCGCCCATGGCCTGCATCAGTGCCAGGGTATGCCCGGCCTTGTCCCATTCTTGGGCTTGTTCTGGCTTGACGCCGTGCACGATGGCCACCAGGTTGAGCCACTGCCCGCTGCGCACCGGGTAATGCACCACATGCAGTCGCGGCCCCATCCAGACGGTGACCTGGTCGCTGCGCAAGTGCGCGGGCAAATCGGCCTGCGCTACAAGCGCCCGATACGCCAAGTGCCCAGTAAAACGCGCCGGGGCATCGCCCAGCAACTGCTGGCGCACCGTGCTCCATACGCCATCGGCCCCGATCAAGGCGCTGGCCTGCAAGCTGAGGCCCTCCGCCGTGTTCACTTCCAAAGCCGCTTCGCTGTCCTGCCAACCTTTCACGGTCTGACCCAGCAGCATGTCCACCCCAGCGCTCTGAGCTGCCCGGTGCAACAAGCCCTGCAAATCTGCCCGGTGGATGGTGACGTAAGGCGCGCCATAACGTGCCTGAGCCCGTTCGCCCAAAGTCAGCGTGCCCAGAACCTGCCCGGTTTGGGCATCACGCGCTTGCAACTGCTCAGGGAAAGCCGCCAACTGCGCCAGCGCTTTTTCCAGACCCCAGGCTTGCAAAATGCGCGTCACATTGGGTCCAATCTGGATGCCTGCACCCACCTCGCTCAGTTGCGGTGCGCGCTCTAGCAACTTCACTTGCACGCCGCGCTGCGCACACGCCAAGGCAGCGGCTAAGCCGCCTATGCCGCCGCCCGCGATCACCACCTGTTCATGCTCTTGGCTTGCCATACTTGGATTGTGCGGCAAACCCAAGTTTGGCCAGCTGCAAATCATCAGGCAGTTTCAGCGCCCATTCATTGGATATGAAGGATCGTTGTATCCCGGTGTGGACGGATGCCCTGGTGCCACCAGGCTGTTGACCAAGGCTTCGTCTTCGGCGCTGATCTGCACCTGCAGCGCCCCGGCGTAGTCTTGCCACTGGGCCAAAGTGCGCGGGCCTGCGATGACCGCACTCACATGGCGGTTGGCCAGCACCCAGGCTGTGGCAAAGTGGGCCAAAGACACGCCTTTGCTCTGGCAATGCTGCAACAAAACTTGGGCCACTTGCAGGGACTCTTCTCGGAACTCGGTCTCCAAAATACGTTTGTCACCCCGGGCGACGCGGCTGCCCTCTACGGGCGTCTGGCCTGGCGCATATTTGCCGGTGAGCACCCCACGCGCGATGGGGCTGTAAGGCACCACGCCCAAGCCGAAGTGACCACAAGCCTCCAGAATTTCCACCTCGGGCAAACGGTTGAGCAGGTTGTAATAAGGCTGGCACACCACCGGGCCGAGCATGTTCATCTGGCGCGCCATGTTGACCATCTCGGCAATGCGCCAGCCCCTGAAGTTGGACACGCCCCAGTAGCGAATCTTGCCATCGCGCAACAAGGCCTCAATGGCCCGCAAAGGCTCTTCCAAGTTCATACCGTTGTAGTCGCGGTGCAGGTAATAGATGTCCAGGTGATCGGTGCCCAAGCGGCGCAAGCTGTCCTCGCAGCCACGCAGCATCCAACTGCGCGAGTAGCCTTGCTGGTTGGGCTGGTCCGACATCGGGTTACCGACCTTGCTGGCCAAGACCCACTGCTGGCGTTGCCCCTTGAGGATTTGACCCACCATCTCCTCTGACTTGCCCCGCGTGTACACGTCAGCGGTATCGATGAAGTTGCAGCCTTTTTCGTGCGCATCGGCCACAATGGCGCGTGCATCATCCAGCGGCGTTTGGTCACCAAACATCATGGTGCCCAAGCACAGACGAGAGACTTTCAGGGGGCTTTTGCCCAAGGTGGTCAATTGCATGTCGAGTTCTCCAAAGAAACAGGGAAGCCGCAAGCACTTGGACTCTGACTCGCGGTACACAAAAGATCTTAACCACGCGGCCTATAGGGGGCTGTCCAAAACGGACACAAAAAAGCCCGCGCTGCTAGGCGCGGGCTTTGAAGTGCTGTGAAGCAGCGGAACGCTTAGGCCACCGGCACAAACTGGTAGCCATTGCCCGATGGTGTGATGGAGCCAAAGGCCGGGAACGGAAAGTGGAAGCCACCGGCCATCATTTTTTCATTGACCAGCATGTCAAAGATGCGGCGGCGGCTTTGGCGGGCCATCTCTGGGTTCATGTCAAACAACACGGCCCAATCGGGGTTGCGTGCAAACAAAGACGGCACGTTGGTGATGTCGGCCACATAGGCAAAGGACTGTCCTTCAGAGCGCGCCGTGAACAAGGTGTGACCCGGAGTGTGGCCAAAAGCGGCCACTGATTGGATGCCGGGGGCCAAGTTGCTGCCTGGCTCGAACTTGACCAATTGGTCTGCTGTCAAACCCGTCAAGGCACGCTTGACGGCCCCAAAAGCGCCTTGCATCTGCGCTGGTGCTGCCGCGATGCGGGCTTCGTCCGTCCAGAAGGCGTGTTCGGGCGCCGGGACATGCACGCGGGCGTTGGGGTAAACCAAGTTGCCGTTTTTGAAACGCAAGCCATTGATGTGGTCGCCATGAAAGTGACTGAGCACCACGTTGTTGATGTCTTCTGGCTTGAAACCCGCTGCGGCCAGGTTGCCCAACAACTTGCCTGTGGTGGGCGGACCGTTGTCGGCAAAACCAGTGTCAAACAAATAGCGCTGGTTGCCGTTGATCAACAAAAACGGGGTGTATGGCACATCGATGTAATCGGTGGGCAGATTTTGCGAGGCCAGCAGGGCCTTGACTTGGTCGAGCGGCACGGCGGGCACGAACTCCTGACCCAGTGGGCGGCGCACCGCGCCATCGTTCAGGGCAATGACCTCCATGGTCCCCAATTTCATGCGCCGAAAGCCCACCGAGGGCAAGTCGGGTGCGCCGAACTGTGGCGTGTTTTGTGACCAAACGGAAGAAAAGGTCAAGGCAGTGGCACTGGCCAGGCCTGTACCCAGAAAATGGCGGCGGTTGAGCATGTGTTCTCCAAAAAAGTGCTTCTACCTTACGCTTTAGCTGGCCCCTGCCCAAAACCAAGCAAATTGACCATGGTCTGTGCTCGGACATGGATCAGTGGGTCAAAGACGCGCCCTGACTCAGCCTTCGCGTTAAACAATCGCTCAAAATTCAGAGGTAACTCGCTTTGATGGCCTTCATCAGGTCAGAGACAAAACGGTTGGCTGCATTGGAACTCGCCCCAATCCAACCAAAGCGCTGAGAAGCCGTGGGGCCGGAACCGTAAGTGCGCATACCTCGATCGATAGGCCCCAACAACAACCCATGTGCAGCTTCATCGTAGAACCAGAATTCCAGCGGCTGGCCCTCGGCCCTGAGTTGCTCTCCCCATTGGAAAGGCGAAAGACCCAGCACCGCTGGATTGACCTGCAGGCTGCATCGTTGGGCCGTGCCTGGCGCAGCGCCTTCTGCGGGCTGATTCACCACACAGGGGTCGGTTCGCAGGTGCATCCAATCGTCTGCCGTTCTGCCGCCGTAGTTGTCGATCTTGCCGAACACCATTTTCAGGGGCACCCGAATCTGATCAGGCATGCCGATGCCTGCCGAAGGCGCCCCTTCAGAAAACACCATCCGGACATGCGCAGGATCAACCACAGCAGCCATGTTCAGCGCCACGGTGCCTCCGTTGGATAACCCATGGATGTAAAGGCGTGTGGTATCAATGCGGGCGTTTTGACGAATCCAGTGGTAAGCCCCAAGGGTGGCTTTGAAGATCATGCGCTGGCGCGATTCATTGGTGGTGCCGGTCAAAAACAGAGAGGTGCCACGGTACTGAAAGCCATTCATCTCATAGGCATCAAACAACAAGGTGGCCACACCGCGCGCATTCATCCGCCTGACCATTTCCTGCTCGGCTGAGCCGGGTCCATTGCCCCCGTGGGCAATGATCATCAAAGGCGGCTTGTCGGCGAGCTTGTCCGCAAAAACACCAGGCATCGACAATTGAACAGAACGGTGGCAGGGATCGAACACGGCCAATGGCCCTTGGACACGATGAAAGCCGGGACGAATTTCAAGCAATTGGGCCACGCCCGCGGGCGCGGGCCGGCAATCGGATTGAGCTTGCGCAGAGGTCATCAAGACCATGGCTGTCAGGAAAGTGCAGACACTGAGACCGTGAAAAGCAAAAGCCATTGAAAAGTCTCCAAGAGATTCTTGTGCCCCCTCAAGAGAGAGGAAACTGGTCAGAGAATACAACGTGGCCCAGGTGAAGAAACAAATGTCAGTGAACCAGAGGTCACACCCATTGTGATCACCAACACGAACGGCCCCGAAGGGCCGTTTGTGCTCTCAGCGAGGGACCTTAGCTTACGCCGTCACGCCCTTCGCGTTCTCCACGTACTCTTCAATCTGGTTGAAGTTCAGGTACTTGTAGATCGCAGCGTTGTCCTTGTTCACGATGCCCATGGCTTCGTGGTACTCAGCCACCGTAGGGATATGGCCCAGCTTGGACGCAATCGCCGCCAACTCGGCACTGGCCAAAAACACGTTGGTGTTCTTGCCCAAGCGGTTGGGGAAGTTGCGGGTGCTGGTGGACACCACCGTGGCGCCTTCGCGCACTTGGGCTTGGTTGCCCATGCACAGGCTGCAGCCGGGCATTTCGGTGCGGGCACCGGCGGCGCCGAAGTTGGCGTAGTGGCCTTCTTTGATCAGCTCGCTCTCGTCCATCTTGGTCGGTGGGGCCACCCACAGCTTGACGGGGATGTCGCGGCTGCCGCCGAGCAGCTTGGCTGCAGCGCGGAAGTGGCCGATGTTGGTCATGCACGAACCGATGAAGGCTTCGTCGATCTTGGTGCCGGCCACGTCGGACAAGAACTTGGCGTCGTCCGGGTCGTTGGGGCAGCACAGGATAGGCTCTTTGATGTCGGCCAAATCGATTTCGATGACGTGCGCGTATTCGGCATCTTTATCGGCTTCGAGCAGATTGGGCGCGGCCAACCATTGTTCGACTTTCTCGATACGGCGCGCCAGTGTGCGGGCGTCGGCATAACCATCTGCGATCATGTTTTTCATGAGCACCACGTTGGACTTCAGGTACTCCTCGACCGGCTCTTTATTAAGCTTGATCGTGCAACCTGCAGCAGAACGCTCAGCGGACGCGTCGGACAATTCAAACGCTTGCTCGACCTTGAGGTTGGGCAGACCTTCGATTTCCAAAATGCGGCCCGAAAACTCGTTGATCTTGCCGGCCTTGGCCACGGTGAGCAGACCCTTCTTGATGGCGTACAGCGGAATGGCATGTACCAAGTCGCGCAGTGTTACGCCTGGCTGCATCTCGCCTTTGAAGCGCACCAAGATGGATTCGGGCATGTCCAAAGGCATGACGCCCGTAGCCGCACCAAAGGCCACCAAACCCGAGCCTGCGGGGAAGGAAATGCCGATCGGAAAACGGGTATGCGAGTCACCACCAGTGCCCACGGTGTCGGGCAACAGCAAACGGTTGAGCCAGCTGTGGATCACTCCGTCGCCGGGGCGCAATGACACGCCACCGCGGTTGCTCATGAAGGCAGGCAATTCGCGGTGCGTCTTCACGTCCACCGACTTGGGGTAAGCGGCGGTATGGCAGAACGACTGCATGACCATGTCGGCCGAGAAGCCCAAGCAAGCCAAGTCTTTCAGTTCGTCGCGGGTCATCGGGCCAGTGGTGTCTTGCGAACCCACGGTGGTCATCTTGGGTTCGCAGTAAGTGCCAGGACGCACGCCTTGGCCTTCTGGCAAACCAACCGCACGACCGACCATCTTCTGGGCCAAGGTGAAACCGGCCTGGGTAGCAGCTGCAGGTGCTGGCAGACGGAACACAGTGGAAGCGGGCAGGCCCAAGAACTCACGCGCCTTGGCAGTCAGCGAGCGGCCAATGATCAGGTTGATGCGGCCACCGGCGCGCACTTCGTCAAACAGCACATCGCTCTTGAGCTGGAAGGTGGTGACGGTTTCGCCATTGCGAACGATCTTGCCGTCGTAGGGCAAAACGTCAACCACATCGCCCATGTTCAGACCGCTCACATCGACTTCGATGGGCAAAGCGCCGGAATCTTCTTGGGTGTTGAAGAAGATGGGGGCGATCTTGCCGCCCAAGGTCACACCACCAAAACGCTTGTTGGGCACGAACGGAATATCCTGACCAAAGCCCCAGATGATGCTGTTGGTGGCCGACTTACGGCTGGAGCCGGTGCCCACCACGTCGCCCACGTATGACACCAAATGGCCTTTTTTCTTGAGCTCTTCGATCATGGCCATGGGGCCGCGCTTGCCGTCTTCTTCGGGCTTGAAGGGGGCACCTTCGCGGGTGTTCTTCAACATCGCCAGGTAGTGCAGCGGGATGTCGGGGCGGCTCCAGGCGTCAGGTGCGGGCGACAAGTCGTCGGTGTTGGTCTCGCCCGGCACCTTGAAAACGGTGATGGTGATTTTTTTCTCAACCTCGGGGCGGCTGGTGAACCACTCGGCATCGGCCCAGCTTTGCATGACTTCTTTCGCCTTGGCGTTGCCGGCCTTGGCCTTTTCAGCGACATCGTTGAAGAAGTCGAACATCAACAAAGTTTTCTTGAGGGCTTCAGCGGCCACAGCAGCCACCTCGGCGTCGTCCAGCAACTCGATCAGGGGATGCACGTTGTAACCGCCCACCATGGTGCCCAGCAACTCCGTGGCTTTGGCCTTGGAGATCAAACCCACTTGGATTTCACCATGGGCGACAGCTGCCAAAAATGAAGCCTTGACCTTGGCCGCATCGTCCACGCCGGGTGGCACGCGGTGTGTCATCAACTCCATCAAAAACGCTTCTTCACCTGCTGCAGGTGCTTTGATCAACTCGATCAATTCAGCCGTTTGCTTGGCATCCAAAGGCAAGGGCGGGATGCCCAAGGCAGCGCGTTCTGCGGCGTGTTCACGGTAGGCTTTCAACATGGTTTTCTCCGGTAAATCAAGGTTTCAAGGGTTATCGCCCCATGCCTTTGGTGTCAATCAGGCTGGGCGGGGGATTGGTTTTCATGGTTTCGGCAAAAGCCAACTGATCAGGGTGAGCGCATTCATCGGCCAGACGTCGGCCCCTTTTTTGGTCCATCAACATGGATTTGTTGGCCAATTGAAGCCAAACAGCGCCCGCTTTTTTATCTTCCAGTCTCAGGGCGCCTGTGCTGGTTTGAACAGGGAACATCCGGTAGCGAAAGCCTTTGCCATGCACATGGAAAAAACCGGGTTGCGTGGCATCGGCTTCAATGCGAACGCTGGCACCCAGCTCGCAGGGCAAATGGCCCTGGTGAATTTGTTGGGCAATCAACAGCTCTGGTATCAGGGTGGGCAACACAACTGCTTCTGGTGACGGCATTGGCGATCGCTCAATGGCAGACGCTGGCTGAGGCTGCACAACTGCAGTGGGCTGCGCAGTCGCTGCGGACGCCGGCATCTCTGGGGCCAACGAGGTGCTTGATGCCATCAACGCGGCAGCGCGGGCAGCGGCTTCGGCGGCAGCCAAAGCTTGCAATTGGGCTGTGATGTCCGGGGAAACCACATGTTGTGGGGCCACTTTGTTTTTAGTTGCTGCTGTCGCCGGCTTGGAATGGGGTTTAGCTTGGGGTTTGGAGTTGGTCTTGGCTGGAACATGGACTGGACTCTGCGCCGAAGAGGGATGGACTGAAACTGCCACCAAAGGCATCACGCAGCAGAGCCAACGAGCCCAAGAAATCTGACTCATTTTGCGTGTCCCCTGGCCGCAGAAGCATCAAAGAACAACTGCACCTCAGGCGGCAAAAAACAACCCGTCTGGTGGGCGCGGTTGATCAATTGCCAAAAAAAACGGTAACTGGCGCGGTCGTGCAATTGACCCGCATGGCTGATCGGTGCCCACTCTGCAGCTTGGGCCGCCAAGATGATCTGAGCGGCTTGTTCGATCTGAGCCTCGCTGGGGGCCATGGCCGCCAAAATCGGATGAATTTGGTCGGGGTGGATGCTCCACATTCGGGTGTAACCCAACTCACGGGTCGCTTTTTGAGCCGCCATGCGAATGGCATCGGTGTTCTTGAACTTGGTCACCACGCAATGCGAAGGCACTTTACCGTGGGCATGGCAAGCACTGGCAATCGCAAGCTTGGCACGCAAAACAAGCGGATGGGTGAACTGCCCCTCTATGCCCATGCCTTCGGCAGGAATGGCACCGCCATGCGCAGACACAAAGTCCATCAGTCCAAAGCTGATCGATTGCACACGCGGGTGCGCAGCAATCTCAAAGGCACGGTGCACTGCAGCGGGTGATTCGATCAGCACATGCAATGGCAGATCGCGGGCCCCCGCTTCGATCAAGGCCTGCTCTGCCTGCTGCACATCGGTCACCGACTCAATCTTGGGCACCATGATGTGACTCAATCGATGCCCCGCTTGGCCTGCGATGGTGGCCATATCGGCCTGAAAACTGGGGTGATCAACGGGATGAACGCGCACACCCACGCGGGCCTCAGGTGCTGCGCTCAAAGCCAACTCGGTGACGAGCACAGCATGCTCAGCTTCTCCGCCCACAGGCGCACCATCTTCACAATCCAAAGTGACATCAAAAACGCAAGTTCCAAACTCTTGCGTCATGTCGGCTTGCAACTGCAAGCTTTTGCGCATCCTCGCTTCGACACCGCTGTAATGGTCGCAAACCGGCAACTGCACACGGCCGGCTTGCGCTCCTAACAGGACGTCGCCAGGATGAGTCACTGAGTGTCTCTCAAAGGCAATCAGATCAGGTGGGCAACGCCCGCTTGCTCGTCGGTCAGCTCTTTGAGCGTCTTGTCGATGCAGCCTTGGCTGAAAGCGTCGATTTCCAGACCTTCAACCACTTTGTACTGGCCGTTTTCGCAAGTGACAGGGAAGCCGAACATGACATCTTTGGGGATGCCATACCAGCCTTGCGATGGGATGCCCATGGTGACCCACTTGCCGTTGGTGCCCAAGGCCCAGTCGCGCATGTGGTCGATCGCAGCGTTGGCTGCCGAGGCGGCAGAAGACAGGCCACGGGCTTCAATGATGGCCGCGCCGCGCTTGCCCACGGTGGGCAAGAACACGTTGGCGTTCCACTCTTGGTCATTGATCATGGCCTTGACCGACTCGCCCTTGATGGTGGCGAAACGGTAGTCGGCGTACATGGTGGGCGAGTGGTTGCCCCAGACGCACAGTTTTTCGATGTCGGCCACGGCTTTGCCGGTTTTGGCAGCGATTTGAGACAGGGCGCGGTTGTGGTCCAGGCGCAGCATGGCGGTGAAGTTGCCAGGCTTCAAGTCAGGTGCAGCCTTCATGGCAATGTAGGCGTTGGTGTTGGCGGGGTTCCCCACCACCAGAACCTTGACATCACGCGAGGCAACGGCGTTCAAGGCCTTGCCCTGGGCCGTGAAGATAGCGCCGTTGATGGCCAGCAATTCGGCACGTTCCATACCTGGGCCGCGTGGGCGCGAACCGACCAACAAAGCGTAGTCCACATCCTTGAATGCAGTCATCGGGTCACCATGGGCTTCCATGCCCACCAGCAAGGGGAAAGCACAGTCTTCGAGCTCCATCATCACGCCGCGCAAGGCTTTTTGGGGGCCTTCAACGGGTACTTCGAGCAACTGCAAGATGACGGGCTGGTCTTTACCCAGCATTTCGCCCGAGGCGATGCGGAACAACAATGCGTAACCGATTTGACCTGCTGCACCTGTAACGGCAACGCGGACGGGCTTTTTGCTCATGGTGGAAAACTCCGAATGATTGAAAACAAGGTTTGCAGCCTTTTGCCAACATCCGTGCCAGCAGGGCCATCCGGTGAACCGGACCCACGCCACCTGACATTTATAAAGCCTGGGGCGCAAGCAAACAGCCACAGAGTGTACCCGCGAAAACCCCAAATCGTCAATTTGTCTTATGTCTTATATAAGATATGATGTCTTACCTGATCTGCAATCGGCACACACGCCTTGCTTTCTCCATGAACGACCACATGACTTTGAACGAAGCACCCGCAGGAACGATCGACCCGTCCCTTGCCACCCCTGCTTTCAGCCCGCTTTACCAGCAGATCAAAGGTTTGATCCTGCAAAGCCTTCAAGCCAGCGAATGGAGGCCCGGCGAATCCATCCCCAGCGAAATGGAATTGGCCTCGCGCTTCCGCGTCAGCCAAGGCACGGTGCGAAAAGCCATCGATGAATTGGCCAACGAACACCTGCTGATCCGCAAGCAGGGCAAGGGCACTTTTGTGGCCACCCACGCCGAGCACCAGGTGCAGTACCGGTTTTTGAAACTGGTTCCCGACCAAGGCGACCTCAACACCGAAGGACCTGCGCAACGCCACATCGTGGACTGCAAGCGCCTGAGGGCCACAGCCGAAATCGCCCGCGCATTGGCTCTGCGCGCAGGAGACACCGTGCTGCAAGTCAGGCGCGTCCTTTCGTTTGCAAATGTGCCCACCATCCTAGAGGACTTGTGGTTGCCGGGCGCGCCCTTCAAAGGTTTGACTGCCGAGAGACTGTCTGATTACAACGGTCCGATGTACGCGCTTTTTGAAACCGAATTCGGTGTTCGCATGGTGCGGGCTGATGAAAAAATCAGGGCGGTCTTACCTGACAAAACGCAAAGGGAATTGCTCCATTTACCGGTCCACAGTCCTTTATTGAGTGTGGAACGCATAGCCTACACCTACAACGACACCCCGATGGAGTTGCGACGCGGCTTCTATCGCACCGACACACACCACTATCACAACGCATTGAATTGAAATAACCACACGACCCACAAAATTGTTCAAACTGTCACTGAAATGCTCATGTCAGTTTGCTGCGTTGCAATAGAATCCAACGGTTTGTTATCCATGTCACGAACGCGTTACACCCAGAAAGTAAACACATGACTGAACTCGCCCGCAAGCGGCCTGAATTCCGCAACATCAACGCCCTCAAAGACCTGCCAACTTACCGCCTGCCGGCCGCCGGCATCGTCTCCATCCTGCACCGCATCAGTGGCTTTTTGATGTTTGTGCTGATGCCCTTGATCATCTGGATGTTTGACAACTCCATTACTTCAGAGATTTCATTCGCAAAACTCTCCGCCGCATTCAGTCTGGGCATCGGTTTTGTGCCGGGCTGGTTCTTCAAATTGGTAGCCCTGGCCTTGATTTGGGCTTATTTGCACCACTTTATTGCGGGTATTCGTCACATTTACATGGACGCTTTTCATGCCGTGAGCAAGGAATTCGGCAAATCCTCAGCGGTGTTCACCTTGGTGTTGAGCTTGGGCTTGACCGCCGTTCTGGCTGCCAAGCTGTTCGGCTTGTACTGATCTCACGTCCACCCCCCATAACAACAAGGAATCCAACCATGTCGTCTGTGAACTACGGCTCCAAACGCATCGTGACCGGTGCTGGCTACGGCTTTCGTGACTGGCTCGCCCAACGTGTGACTGCGGCCCTGATGGCTTTGTTCACTGTGGTCTTGCTGGGCCAAGTGATCTTCACCACGGGTCCTATTGGTTACGAAGAATGGGCAGGCATTTTTGCTTCTCAGTGGATGAAGGTCCTGACTTTTTCCGTGATCATCGCTTTGCTTTACCACGTCTGGGTGGGCATGCGCGACATCTGGATGGACTATGTCAAACCTTTGGCAGTTCGCCTTGTTTTGCATGTTTTCACCCTTGTCTGGCTGATCGGCTGTGCTGGCTGGTCTGTTCAGGCCCTGTGGCGCCTTTGATGCGTCAGCCCTCACTTTCATTGTGCTGAATCCACACCTACCCATTTACCCATGAGCTATACCAAAGACAAAATCACCACCCGCAAATTTGACGTCGTGATCGTCGGTGCCGGTGGTTCGGGCATGCGTGCCTCGCTGCAACTGGCCCGCGCGGGTCTCAATGTAGCCGTCCTGTCCAAAGTGTTTCCTACCCGTTCGCACACTGTCGCGGCCCAAGGCGGCATCGGTGCCAGCTTGGGCAACATGTCGGATGACAACTGGCATTACCACTTCTACGACACCATCAAGGGTTCCGACTGGCTCGGCGACCAAGATGCAATCGAATTCATGTGCCGCGAAGCGCCCAAAGTTGTCTATGACTTGGAGCACATGGGCATGCCTTTTGACCGCAACCCAGACGGCACCATTTACCAACGTCCATTTGGCGGCCACACCGCCAACTACGGCGAAAAGCCTGTTCAACGTGCTTGCGCTGCCGCTGACCGCACCGGTCACGCCATGCTGCACACCCTGTACCAGCAAAACGTCGCCGCCAAAACCAGCTTCTTCGTGGAGTGGATGGCGCTCGACCTGATCCGCGACGCCGAAGGGGATGTGGTGGGCGTCACGGCCCTGGAGATGGAAACCGGCGACCTGCATGTTTTGCACGCCAAAACAGTCCTCATGGCGACCGGTGGCGCTGGCCGCATTTATGCCGCCTCCACCAACGCATTCATCAACACCGGCGACGGTCTGGGCATGGCCGCTCGTGCGGGCATACCTTTGGAAGACATGGAGTTCTGGCAATTCCACCCCACCGGCGTGGCCGGTGCTGGTGTGCTTTTGACCGAAGGCTGCCGTGGCGAAGGCGCGATCTTGCTCAACAGCAATGGCGAGCGCTTCATGGAGCGCTATGCCCCCACTCTGAAAGACTTGGCCCCGCGTGACTTTGTGTCTCGCTGCATGGACCAGGAAATCAAGGAAGGCCGTGGCTGCGGTCCCAACAAGGATTTCGTGTTCCTCAAGCTCGACCACCTGGGCTCCGACACCATCCACAAACGCCTGCCCTCGGTGTACGAAATCGGCGTCAACTTCGCCAACGTCGACATCACCAAAGAGCCGATCCCAGTGGTGCCCACCATCCACTACCAGATGGGCGGCATCCCGACCAACATCAACGGCCAGGTCGTGACGCAAAGCGCCACCGACCACAACGCCGTGGTCAACGGCTTGTACGCCGTGGGTGAATGCTCTTGCGTGTCGGTGCACGGCGCCAACCGCCTGGGCACCAACTCGCTGCTCGACCTGCTGGTGTTTGGCCGCGCAGCGGGCAACCACATCGTCGACTTCGCCTCCAAGACCAAATCCCACAAAGACCTTCCAGCAGATGCCACCGACCGCACCCTGGAGCGCTTGAACAAACTCGAAGGCCGTGGCGGTGAATACGCCCAAGACGTGGCCAATGACATGCGTGCCACCATGCAGCAACATGCTGGCGTTTTCCGCACCCAAGCCTCCATGGACGAAGGCGTGCAAAAGATCGCCGCTATCCGCGACCGAGTCAATGCGATTGGCCTGAAGGACACCTCCAAAGTGTTCAACACCGCCCGCATCGAAGCGCTGGAAGTGGAAAACCTCATCGAAGCCGCGCAGTCCACCATGGTGTCTGCCGCAGCCCGCCGAGAGTGCCGCGGCGCCCACACCGTGAGCGACTACGAGCGCCCAGTGGACGACGCCACAGCCCCATTGGGCCGCGACGACGCCAACTGGATGAAGCACACCCTTTGGCACAGCGCCGACAACAGCCTGACCTACAAGCCAGTCAAGCTCAAGCCCCTGACTGTGGACTCCGTGCCTCCCAAGGTTCGCACTTTCTAAAAATTGCCGGGACCGCCACATTGGGCGGCGGTCCACCACCGAATACACCAGGAGTTCTTTCATGACCCTACGCACTTTTCAGATCTACCGCTACGACCCTGACAAGGACGCCAAGCCCTATATGCAAACCATCCAGGTTGAGCTGGACGGCAACGAACGCATGCTGCTCGACGCCCTGATGAAGCTCAAGGCCGTTGACCCCAGCATTTCATTCCGCCGGTCTTGCCGCGAAGGTGTGTGTGGCTCGGATGCGATGAACATCAACGGCAAAAACGGTTTGGCATGTTTGACCAACATGAACACCCTGCCCGGCACCATCGTTTTGAAACCGCTGCCCGGCCTGCCCGTGATCCGCGACGTGATCGTGGACATGACCCAGTTCTTCAAGCAATACCACTCGATCAAGCCTTACTTGATCAACAGCACCATTCCGCCCGAAACCGAGCGCTTGCAAAGCCCAGAAGAGCGCGACGAGCTGAACGGCTTGTACGAATGCATCTTGTGCGCCAGCTGCTCCACCAGCTGCCCCAGCTTCTGGTGGAACCCTGACAAATTTGTCGGCCCCGCTGGTTTGCTGCAGGCTTACCGCTTCATTGCTGACAGCCGCGACGAGGCCACGGCCGAGCGCCTTGACAACTTGGAAGACCCTTATCGATTGTTCCGATGCCACACGATCATGAACTGCGTCGATGTCTGCCCCAAGGGTCTGAACCCCACCAAGGCGATCGGTAAGATCAAAGAGATGATGGTTCGTCGGGCCGTCTGATGACCGTCACACCGCTGCTCGAAGATGCGTCTTTGGTCGACGCAGACCGTCAAGCGCTTTTGAGCGAGCGGTCTCTCAGCAAGCTGCGCTGGCGCAGTCGCCGCGGCTTGCTCGAGAATGATTTGTTCATTGAGCGATTTTTCAACCGCCATGCCGATGGCATGACGGTGGGCCAGGCCAGAGGCATGTATGTGCTGATGGACCTGTCAGACAACGATCTCATGGACTTGCTGCTGCGCCGAAAGGAATTGCAGGGCGAGATCAGCACCGATGAGGTGCATGAAGTCCTGAACATGCTGAGAGCGTGAACCCGAAAAGGTTCTCACCTGGAAACTAATAGGAAACCCACCATGAAACTTGCCGATAATAAAGCCACCCTGTCGTTCTCCAATGGCAGCCCCAGTGTCGAAATGCCCGTTTACTCTGGCAGCATCGGTCCGGACGTCATTGACATCCGCAAGCTGTATGGTCAAAGCGGCATGTTCACTTACGACCCGGGTTTCTTGTCCACCGCATCGTGCCAATCGGCCATCACCTACATCGATGGTGACAAAGGCGAGTTGCTCTACCGTGGTTACCCCATCGAACAATTGGCTAAAAAGGCCGACTTTCTGGACACGTGCTACCTGCTTTTAAACGGTGAACTCCCTGTAGGCCAGCAAAGCAAGGACTTCCACAAGCTGGTCAACCAGCACACCATGGTCAACGAGCAGATGCAGTTTTTCCTGCGTGGCTTCCGTCGTGATGCACACCCCATGGCCGTTTTGACGGGCCTGATTGGCGCTTTGTCGGCTTTCTACCACGACAGCACCGACATCAACAACCCGGAGCATCGGCACATCGCCGCGATCCGCCTGATCGCCAAAATGCCCACGCTCGTGGCCATGGCTTACAAATACGGTGTGGGCCAGCCCTTCATGTACCCGCAAAACAGCCTGAGCTATTCTGGTAATTTTTTGCGCATGATGTTTGGCGTTCCTTGCGAAGACTATGTGGTCAACCCGGTGCTCGAGCGCGCCATGGACCGCATCTTCACTTTGCATGCAGATCACGAGCAAAATGCCTCGACTTCCACAGTTCGCCTCTGCGGTTCTTCCGGCACCAACCCATTTGCGGCCATCGCTGCGGGCGTGGCCTGTCTGTGGGGCCCTGCGCACGGCGGCGCCAACGAGGCTTGCCTGAACATGCTGGAAGACATCCAGCGCATGGGCGGCATCACCAAAGTCGGCGAATTCATGGAAAAGGTCAAAGACAAGAACTCCGGCGTCAAGCTCATGGGCTTCGGTCACCGCGTGTACAAAAACTACGACCCACGCGCCAAACTGATGCAAGAGACTTGCGACGAAGTTTTGAAGGAATTGGGCCTCGAAAACGACCCGCTGTTCAAGTTGGCCAAGGCCTTGGAAAAGATTGCTCTGGAAGACGATTACTTCGTCAGCCGCAAGCTTTACCCCAATGTGGACTTCTACTCCGGCATCGTGCAGCGCGCCATCGGTATTCCAGTGAACCTTTTCACGGGTGTGTTCGCTCTGGCACGTACCGTCGGCTGGATCGCCCAGCTCAACGAAATGATCAGCGACCCCGAGTACAAAATCGGTCGCCCTCGCCAGTTGTTCACCGGCTCACCTCGCCGCGATGTGATGCGTTGATCGGTGAACCACCGAATAACGAAAGCCCGCCTTGTGCGGGCTTTTTTTACATCTTTGTGTTGTCGACATCCCGATGTGGTGGCAGTGCCGTGGCCCGGCAGGCCGATTTGCTGGCGCGAAGCGACCGATGAGGCCTGGCGGGCCACGGCGCTGGCGTCACAAGCCTACGCGATGCTTGACGGCTCGCGCGCAAGAGTGACTTTGAAAGCCTGCGAACCGCATAAAATGGCAGGCTGCACAGCAAGGAACCCCCATGGCCCGCACACTCTACGACAAAATCTGGGACGAACACGTCGTCCACACCGAAGAAGACGGCACCTCCGTTCTCTACATCGACCGCCATTTGGTGCACGAAGTCACCAGCCCCCAGGCCTTCGAAGGCATTCGCCAAGCGGGCCGCAAAGTCTGGCGTGTCAGCTCCATCGTCGCCACCGCCGACCACAACACCCCAACCACTGGCTGGGAGCTGGGTTACGACGGCATCACCGACCCGATCAGCAAAGAACAAATCACCACGCTGGATGCCAACATGAAGGAGTTCGGCTCTGCCGCCTTCTTCCCCTTTCTGTCCAAGCGCCAAGGCATCGTGCATGTCATTGGCCCTGAAAACGGTGCCACCCTGCCCGGCATGACCGTGGTTTGCGGCGACTCGCACACCTCCACCCATGGCGCTTTTGGCGCACTGGCCCACGGCATCGGCACCTCCGAAGTCGAGCACGTCATGGCCACTCAAACGCTCTTGGCCAAAAAAGCCAAGAACATGCTCATCAAGGTCGAGGGCAACCTGGCCAAAGGCATCACCGGCAAAGACATCGTGCTGGCGATCATCGGCAAGATCGGCACCGCGGGCGGCACGGGCTACACCATCGAATTCGCAGGCTCGGCCATCCGCAGCCTCTCCATGGAAGGCCGCATGACGGTCTGCAACATGGCCATCGAAGGTGGCGCGCGTGCGGGCCTCGTGGCGGTGGACGAAAAAACCATCGAGTACGTCAAAGGCCGTTTGCTCTCGCCCAAAGGCGTTGAGTGGGACCAGGCCGTGACCTACTGGAAGACTCTGCAGTCCGACCCCGGCGCGCATTTTGACGCCGTGGTCGAGCTGGACGCCAGCGCCATCGTGCCGCAAGTCACCTGGGGCACCTCGCCCGAAATGGTGCTGGGCATCGACGGCCACACGCCCGACCCCGACAAAGAAAAAGACGAGGTCAAGCGCGACGCCATTGAACGTGCATTGACTTACATGGGCCTGCAGCCCGGCAAAGCCTTGTCAGACATCACCATCGACAAGGTCTTCATCGGCTCGTGCACCAACAGCCGCATCGAAGACATGCGCGAAGCCGCAGCTGTGGTCAAAAAGCTCGGTCAAAAAGTGGCCAAAAACGTCAAACTGGCCATGGTCGTGCCCGGTTCGGGTTTGGTCAAAGAACAAGCCGAGCGCGAAGGTCTTCACGAGATCTTCAAGGCTGCAGGTTTTGAGTGGCGCGAGCCCGGCTGCTCCATGTGCCTGGCCATGAACGCCGACCGCCTGGAGCCCGGCGAGCGCTGTGCCTCGACCAGCAACCGCAACTTCGAAGGCCGTCAAGGTGCGGGTGGCCGCACCCACCTGGTCAGCCCCGCCATGGCCGCAGCTGCAGCCGTGCACGGCCACTTTGTTGACATCCGCAAATTCGCCTGAAGCGACCGGGAAATCACACCATGCAGAAATTCACCCTCCTCCAAGGCATCGTGGCACCTATGGACCGCGCCAACGTGGACACCGACGCCATCATTCCCAAACAATTCCTCAAGTCAATCCGCAAGACCGGTTTTGGCCCTAACTTGTTCGACGAATGGCGCTACCTCGATGTCGGCCAACCCGGCGTGCCCGAAAGTCAGCGCAAGCCCAACCCAGACTTCGTGCTCAACCAGCCACGTTACAAAGGGGCCAAAGTCCTGTTGGCCCGCAAGAACTTCGGTTGCGGCTCCAGCCGCGAACACGCTCCCTGGGCCATCGACCAATACGGCTTTCGCTGCGTGATCGCGCCCAGCTTTGCCGACATCTTCTTCAACAATTGCTTCAAAAACGGCCTGCTGCCCATCGTCTTGCCCGAGGCCGCCGTGGACCTGCTGTTCAACGAAGTGGCAGCCTTCCCCGGCTACGAACTCACGGTGGATCTGGAACGCCAAGCGGTGGTGCGCCCCCAAGGCGAAGAGATCCCCTTCGAGGTGCAGCCCTTTCGCAAGTACTGTCTGCTCAACGGCTTGGACGACATCGGCCTGACCCTGCGCCACGCCGACAAGATCAAGGCCTATGAAGCCGAGCGCTTGGCTACGAAGCCTTGGCTGGCGCACACCGCCGTCAATGCTTGAGCCCTCCAATAATCACTGGAACCCCCATGAAAATCGCAGTCCTTCCCGGTGATGGCATCGGCACCGAAATCGTCGCCGAAGCCGTCAAAGTCCTGAACACGCTCGACCTGAAGTTCGAGATGGAAACCGCCCTGGTCGGTGGCGCGGCCTACGACGCCTTTGGCCATCCCCTGCCCGAAGCCACGCTGAAATTGGCCATGGACAGCGACGCCGTGTTGTTTGGCGCAGTCGGTGACTGGAAATACGACAAGCTCGACCGCCCCCTGCGCCCAGAGCAAGCGATTTTGGGACTGCGTAAAAACATGGGCCTGTTCGCCAACTTCCGCCCTGCCATTTGCTACGAGCAGTTGGTGGGTGCATCGAGCCTCAAGCCCGAGTTGATTTCAGGTCTAGACATCCTCATCATCCGTGAGCTGACGGGTGACATTTACTTTGGCCAGCCTCGTGGCCGCCGCATCGCGACCGACGGTCACTTCCCCGGCTCGGAAGAAGCTTTTGACACCATGCGCTACTCCAAGCCCGAGATCGAACGCATCGCGCATGTGGCCTTCCAGGCCGCCCGCAAGCGCAAGGCCGCAGGCACCGAGGGCCGCGTGACCAGCGTGGACAAAGCCAACGTGCTCGAGACCTTCCAGTTTTGGAAAGACGTGGTCACCGAAGTGGGCAAAGAGTACCCCGACATCGCGCTGGACCACATGTATGTGGACAACGCCGCCATGCAACTGGTCAAGGAACCCAAGCGCTTTGACGTGGTGGTCACCGGGAACATGTTTGGCGACATCCTGAGCGACGAAGCTTCTATGTTGACGGGCTCCATCGGCATGCTGCCATCGGCCAGCCTGAACACAAAAAACCAAGGCCTTTACGAGCCCAGCCACGGCAGCGCCCCCGACATCGCTGGCAAAGGCGTGGCCAACCCGCTGGCCACCATCTTGTCAGCCGCCATGATGCTGCGCTTCAGCCTGAACCAGCCCGAAGCGGCCCAGCGCATCGAAGCGGCTGTGCAAAAAGTGTTAGCCCAAGGCCTGCGCACGGGCGACATTTACAGCGAAGGCACGACCAAAGTGGGCACCGCGCAAATGGGCGATGCGGTGGTTAAAGCCCTCGGCTGATCGACCTGCGCCCATAAAAAAGCCCGGCACCTGCAAAGGTGGCCGGGCTTTGTTTTTAACCGTCCTCAGGCCTGACCCATGCGCACCAAGCGCCCCGGGCGGGCCGCGGTGATCTCGCCTTCGCATTGCACCTGCTCGCCTGCCACCCAGGTGGCCACATAGCCTTGGGCCTTTTGCACAAAGCGCTTACCGCCTGCAGGCAAGTCGCGCACCAGGCGGGGCAGGCCCACACTCAGGCGTTTGGGGTCGATGGCGTTCAGGTCGGCACGCATGCCCGGCGCGATCACGCCTCGGTCTGACAATCCCAGGTACCGGGCATTGCGGCTCGTGAGCATCTCTACCGCTGTTTCAAGTGGGATATCGTCACGACCTCGGTCACGCACCCAGTGCGTGAGCATGAAAGTCGGAAAGCTGGCGTCACACACCGTGCCCACGTGCGCACCCGCGTCACTCAGGCTGCTGAGCGCTCTGGGGTGGGCCAGCATGCGGCGCACCGTGTCGAGCGAGCCCTCGTTGTAATTGAAAATTGGGAAATAAATCAGGCCTTCGCCTGGGCCTGCACTCAGGTGGTCGTAAATCGCCTCCAGTGGCGTGATGCCCGCCTGCTTGGCCCGTACCAGAAAGCTCTGCATCACCGAGGGTTCGTAATTGAGCGTGTCCTCCAGCGCGAACATGCGCCCACTGATCTGGTCGATCTTGGCCAACAAAATGTCTACCAAGGGCGGTATGGCGCTGCCATCACCCGCCAAACGCTCGGATTTTTCGGACAAGATACGCGCCCTGCGGGCCGGATCGCGCAGCGCCTGTGCGCGCTCGGCCAAAGGCAAATGCGCCACCTCTTTGTAAGACGGGAATCCCATGAAGGGGTGAAAGCTGGCGTCCAGCCCGTTGAGCACGCCGATGCCGCGAACTGCCGTCTGCATGTACAGCGGCAGGCCCGCTTGCACCGCAGCTTCGACCCGCTGCTGAATTTTGAGGTACTGCTCACCGCCCGGGTCGCGTTGCAGCCAGGTCATGGACACCGGCTTGCCACTGGCCCGAGCCAGCGCTTCCACGCTGTCGAACTCTGCGTCGAACTGATCGGGGCCGTTCAACAGGTTGAAGTCGCTCACGATCTGCACCACGCCGTGGCTTAAGCCCTCAAAGGCCTGTGCCAGGCCCGTCAATTCGTCGTTGCCAGCATTCGCGGCAGGGGTGTCCTTGCCCTCGGAGGTCCGGTGGTTGTCGCTGCGCCCGGTGCTGAACCCGGCGGCGCCAGCCTGCAGGGCTTCGCGCAAAAGCGTACGCATGGCCTGAATGTCTTGCGCGGTGGCCTTCTCGTGGGCCAGGGCGCGTTCCTTCATCACATACATGCGCAAGGGGTCATGCGGCACTTGCACCAAGTAGTCCAGACTGCGCGGCGTGACGGCCAACGCGTCCATGTACTGCGAAAAGCTTTCCCAGTTCCAGCGGATGCCCTCGTGCAGCGCGGCACCCGGTATGTCTTCGACGCCCTCCATCAGCTTGATCAGGTCGCCCTCGTGGCCCGGTCGTTTGGGGGCAAAGCCCACACCGCAGTTGCCCATGAGCAGCGTGGTCACCCCGTGGTAAATGCTGGGTGTGAAGCACTCGTCCCAGGTCACTTGCCCGTCGTAGTGGGTGTGGATGTCCACAAAACCGGGGGTGATCCACAGGCCTGTGGCGTCCACGGTTTGCAGGGCGGGTTCGTCCACCTGGCCGACCGCCACAATGCGGCCCCCGCGCACCCCTACATCGGCCACACGGGCGGGCGCACCCGTGCCGTCCACCACGGTGCCATTCTTAATCAAGCAATCGAGCATCTTTTCTCTTCCAATAAAAGGCCAAACCCAAGCCACTCACGATGTGCCAGATGCCCCACAGGCTGGCCAGTGTGACCATGCCCAGATCGCTGCCAAACTGCAAAGCAATGATGCCCAGCGCAAGGCCCGAGTTCTGCATCCCGCCTTCGATCATGATGGCCCTGCGGTCACGCTCGCTCATGCGCATGGCTTTGGCTGTGGCCCAGCCCAAAAACAAGCCGCTGGCGTTGTGCAACACCACAAGCAACAAGGTGGGCAAGAGGCCCAAGGTCAGCAGTTGCCGCTCCTTGATAAGTCCCGCCACGATGAACAAAATCAAAGCGCCCACGGCAAAGTTACCCAACGGCTTGCGGATGCGCTGTGTGAGGGCAGGCAGCCGGTGCGAAAACAGCAAACCCAGCGCCAGCGGGATGCCCAGGACCATCAACAAACTCAGCCAAATGCCTGACGGGTCGATCGACAACTCGCGCAGCCAAGAAGCGGTTTCAGGGTTGGCCGCAATCATCCAGCTGAAGTTGAACGGGGTGGCAAACAGCGCAATCAAACTGGCCACGGCAGAGATACTGACCGACAGCGCGGTGTTACCCCGTCCCATGTGGGTGATCACGTTGCTCAAACTACCGCCCGGGCAGGCCGCCACCAAAATCATGGCCGCCTCCACATTGGCGGGCAAATCCAGCGCCAGCGTGGCCAGCCAGGTGCCCACTGGCAACAGAATGAACTGAGGAATCAAGCCACACAAGACGGCTCGCGGGGTTTTAGCGACCCGCCTGAAGTCATCAATCCGCAACTCCAGCGACACCGAAAACACCATGGTGGCCAGCACCAAGCTCAAGATCAATTGTTGTGAAGTCATGCATTTTTCCTTGCGAAAAGTATAGACAGCGCCAACAAGCTGAAGACAAAGGGTTTACGCGCAGATCGACCGAGGCTTTGTCAGGTCCGCACAAGGCCATCCGTTACAATCACCGCCTATGTTTAACCCATGTGCGTTCTCTTGGAACCCTGCAACCACCGCTCAGGTGCATGCAGTCATGGGTGCGATTTCCACAAAAACCACGACCATTAAGGGCTGATCCAGTCTGGTTCGTCGTGCGCCCCCCCGGCCAGACGAGCCGGGCAAACAGTCTGGTCTGACACTGTTTTAAAAACTGAAAGGGCGTTGAAATGAGCAAGTTAGTAGGTTTGGTTGGCTGGCGCGGCATGGTCGGCTCGGTGTTGATGGACCGGATGGTTCAGGAAAAAGACTTTGACCTGATCGAGCCATTGTTCTTCTCCACATCGAACCCAGGTGGCAAAGCCCCTGCGATGGCCAAGAACGAAACCACGCTGCAAGACGCTTTCGACATCGAGCAACTCAAGCGCTGCGAGATCATCATCACCGCCCAAGGCGGTGACTACACCTCTGAAGTGTTCCCCAAGCTGCGCGCTGCGGGCTGGAACGGCCACTGGATTGATGCAGCGTCGACCCTGCGCATGGATAAGGATGCGGTCATCATCTTGGATCCGGTCAACATGCCCGTGATCAAGAACGCGCTGACCAACGGCGGCAAAAACTGGGTGGGTGGCAACTGCACCGTGTCGTGCATGTTGATGGGCGTGGGCGCCCTGTACAAAGCCGGTTTGGTCGAGTGGATGAGCACCCAGACTTACCAAGCGGCGTCGGGCGGCGGTGCACAGCACATGCGAGAGCTGCTGACCCAATACGGCACCCTGAACGCCGAAGTCAAAGCCCTTCTGGATGACCCCAAAAGTGCCATCTTGGAGATCGACCGCATGGTCGTGGCCAAGCAACGCGCACTCACGACGTCTGAAACCGCCAACTTTGGCGTGCCACTGGGCGGCTCCTTGATTCCTTGGATCGACAAAGATCTCGGCAACGGAATGTCCAAGGAAGAGTGGAAAGGCATGGCTGAGACCAACAAGATCTTGGGCCTTGGCGAAGCATTCAATTCAGCGGCCATTCCGGTGGACGGTTTCTGCGTGCGCGTGGGCGCCATGCGCTGCCACAGCCAGGCCCTGACCTTCAAACTCAAAAAAGACGTGCCCGTGGCCGACATAGAAGCCATGATCGCCGCCGACAACGAGTGGGTCAAACTGGTGCCCAACACCCGCGAAGCCACCATCAAAGATCTGACGCCCGTGGCCGTGACCGGCACCATGACTATTCCTGTGGGTCGTGTGCGCAAACTGGCCATGGGGCCTGAGTATGTGGGCGCCTTCACCATCGGCGATCAGCTGCTGTGGGGCGCGGCCGAGCCGCTGCGCCGCATGCTGCGCATCTTGTTGGACGCCTGATCTCAACATGATCTGCGTCTCCTGTGCACTGAACACCTGGCGTGGGCTGTTCATGCGCTGGGCACTCCAAAGGCCTGCACGATGAGACTGGCGCTGGGCATCTGCTATACAGGTACGGCCTACCAAGGCTGGCAGAGCCAGTCCACGGGGCTGACGATTCAGGACAAGCTTGAAAAGGCCTTGTCCAAATTTGCAGATGTGCCCCGCATCAGCACTTTGTGCGCCGGCCGCACCGATGCGGGGGTGCATGGCCTGATGCAAGTGGTGCACTTTGACACCGAGCTGGACCGCGACACGCATTCTTGGGTGCGCGGCACCAACCGCTACTTGCCCTCCGACATCGCCGTGCAATGGGCGCAGGTGATGCCCGAAAGCTTTCATTGCCGGGCCAGTGCTACGGGCAGGCGCTACATCTATGTCGTGCTCGACTCGGCTGTGCGGCCCAGTCTAGAAAGCGGCCGTGTTGGCTGGGTGTACCGCCCCTTGGCCGAGGCAAGCATGCGCAAAGCCAGCCAGCATTTGCTTGGCGAACACGATTTTTCATCTTTCAGGGCCAGCAGCTGTCAGGCCCTGTCGCCCATCAAAACCCTGAGGCACATCCGGATCACCAGGCACGGTGCTTATTGGCGCTTTGAGTTTGAAGGCAACGCTTTCTTGCACCACATGATCCGCAACATCATGGGTTGCTTGGTGACGATTGGCCAGGGCCACCAGCACCCCGACTGGATGCGCGAGGTGCTGCTGGCCCAAAGCCGCGATGCCGCTGCCCCTACTTTTTCGCCCGACGGCCTGTACTTTGCAGGGCCAATTTACAGCCCTGAATGGGGCTTGCCCGACACCACCCCTGCTTTTGATTGGTTGCCATGAGCCTAGCCAACACGACTGACCTCACCGCGCCGCAGCAACGCACCCGCATCAAGATGTGCGGTTTCACCCGCGAAGCTGACGTGCTGGCCGCCTGCGCCGCTGGGGCAGATGCCATCGGTTTTGTGCTCTATCCGCCCAGCCCGCGCAGCGTGAGCATCGAGCGCGCAGCCGAGCTGGCTCGCCTGCTGCCTGCTTTTGTGACGCCGGTATTGCTCTTCGTCAACGAGACGCCTGAGCGCATTGAAGTCGCTTGCGCAGCCGTGCCGGGCGCTTTGCTGCAGTTTCATGGTGACGAATCGGCCGAGTTTTGTGCGGCCATGACGCTGCGCACTGGCCGCCCTCATCTCAAAGCCGCCCGAATCCCCCTGTCCGCGGTCCATGACTTCGACTTGCTAGAATTTGCGCTCTTTCATCACGCAGCCCAAGCCCTCTTGCTCGACGCCCATGTCGACGGATACGGCGGCGGCGGACAAACATTCAATTGGTCACTCCTGCCACCAAACGTCAATGCTCACCTCGTTTTGTCTGGTGGACTCACACCTGCAAACGTGGGCGATGGCATACGGGCGCTGCACACGCATGGCCTGTCTCTGGCTGTTGACGTGAGCTCGGGCATCGAAGCAGGCAAGGGCCTGAAAGATGCCGACAAAATGCGGCAGTTTGTCCAAGCGGTGCGCGCCGCTGACAGCACCCTTCACTTTTGATCATTTTCGGTCCGCTTGGATCCCGCTTGCAGTGCCTCAGGCTTGCAAGCACCGAGCGGCCCCGCACCAACTGAGCACCACACCATGTTTGATTACCAACAACCCGACCTCAAAGGCCATTTCGGCATTTATGGCGGCAGCTTCGTCAGCGAAACCCTGACCCACGCCATCAACGAACTCAAGGCCGCTTACGCCCAGTACCAGCACGACCCGGCTTTCATCGCCGAGTTCAAGTCCGAGCTGGCGCACTTTGTGGGCCGCCCCTCCCCCGTTTACCACGCGGCTCGCATGAGCCGTGAAATGGGCGGCGCACAGATTTTCTTGAAGCGCGAAGACCTCAACCACACCGGCGCCCACAAGATCAACAACACCATCGGTCAGGCCATGCTGGCCAAGCGCATGGGCAAGCCTCGCATCATTGCCGAGACCGGCGCAGGCCAGCATGGGGTGGCCACCGCCACCATCTGTGCCCGCTATGGGCTGGAATGCGTGGTGTACATGGGCGCCGAAGACGTCAAACGGCAAAGCCCCAACGTCTACCGCATGAAGCTTCTGGGCGCAACGGTGGTGCCCGTGGAGTCGGGCAGCAAAACCCTCAAAGACGCCCTGAACGAAGCCATGCGCGACTGGGTCGCCAACGTGGACAACACCTTCTACATCATCGGCACCGTGGCCGGCCCGCATCCCTACCCCATGATGGTGCGTGATTTCCAAAGCGTGATCGGCGAAGAGTGCCTGACGCAAATGCCCGCGATGTTCAAGACACTCCAAATGGCGGAGCAGCAACCCGATGCGGTGATCGCTTGCGTAGGCGGTGGCAGCAACGCCATGGGCATCTTCTACCCCTACATCCCGCACGAAAAAACCCGACTGATCGGCGTGGAAGCGGCGGGCGAAGGCTTGGATACGAACAAGCACTCGGCCTCGCTGCAACTGGGCAGTCCCGGCGTGCTGCACGGCAACCGCACCTACATCCTGCAAGATGAGAACGGCCAAATCACCGAGACGCACAGCGTGAGCGCGGGTTTGGACTACCCCGGTGTGGGCCCCGAGCATGCTTTCCTGAAGGACATCGGCCGTGCTGAATATGTGGGCATCACCGACAAAGAAGCACTCGAGGCCTTTCACTACCTGTGCCGCACCGAAGGCATCATCCCTGCGCTGGAGTCCAGCCATGCCGTGGCCTATGCCATGAAGTTGGCCAAAACCATGCGCACGGATCAATCCATTCTGGTGAACCTCTCGGGTCGCGGCGACAAAGACATCGGCACGGTGGCCGATCTGTCCAACGCCGATTTCTATTGCCGCCCCAGCTGCCAAGGCCAATCGGTCAAAGGTGGCGAGCAGCCCGTGAATTTTGTGAAGTGAGGGCCAGAACATGAGCCGCATTGACGCCACCCTCTCCGCCCTGAAAGCCCACGGCCGCAAAGCCCTGATCCCTTATGTCACGGCCGGTTTCCCCCAGCAGAACACCACCGTGTCACTGATGCACGCCATGGCCGAAGCCGGGTCAGACATCATCGAGCTGGGCGTACCGTTTTCGGACCCCTCCGCCGACGGCCCGGTCATCCAAAAAGCGGGGGACAAGGCCTTGGCGCTGGGCATTGGCACGGTGCAGGTGCTGGCCATGGTGCGCGAGTTCCGCCAGACCAACACCACCACTCCGGTGGTGCTGATGGGGTACGCCAATCCGGTGGAGCGCTACGACCAAAAACACGGTGCTGACAGCTTCATTCGCGACGCATCTGCCGCCGGCGTAGATGGCGTGCTGATCGTGGATTACCCCCCTGAGGAGTGCGTGGAATTTGCGGCCAAGCTGCGTGCCCACAGCATGGACCTGATCTTTTTGCTGGCCCCCACCAGCACCGATGAACGCATGCAACAAGTGGCCAAAGTGGCCAGTGGCTACGTTTACTACGTATCGCTCAAGGGCGTGACCGGTTCGGGCACTCTCGACACCGATGCGGTCGAAGCCATGCTGCCGCGCATCCGCCAACATGTGAGCGTCCCAGTCGGCGTGGGCTTTGGCATTCGCGATGCAGAAACCGCCAAGGCGATCAGCAAGGTGGCCGACGCGGTGGTGATCGGCTCGCGCTTGATTCAGCTGATCGACGCGGCCCCTGCCGATCAGGTCAACGCGGTGGCGTCTGATTTTTTGCGCGGTATTCGCCAAGCTCTGGACGCCTGAACAGGCCGACCGAGGTTTCAACGATAATTCGCCGCACAAGGAGATCCCCTCATGAGTTGGCTCGAAAAACTGCTCCCACCCAAGATCCAGCACACCGACCCGGCCGATCGGCGCACGGTGCCGGAAGGCTTGTGGGTCAAGTGCCCAAGCTGCGAAACGGTGCTCTACAAAACCGACCTGGAAGAAAACCACAATGTTTGCCCAGGCTGCTCGCACCACCTGCGCATCGGTGCTCGCGCTCGCCTGAACGCCTTCTTGGACGGTGAAGGCCGCTACGAGATCGGTCAAGAAGTCGTGCCGGTGGACCCGCTCAAGTTCAAAGACAGCCGCAAGTACCCCGAGCGCCTGAAAGAGGCCATGGACAACACCGGTGAGACCGATGCTCTGGTGGTCATGGGCGGCTCGGTGCACAGCATCAATCTGGTGGTGGCTTGCTTTGAATTCGATTTCATGGGCGGCTCCATGGGTTCGGTTGTGGGCGAGCGTTTTGTGCGCGGCGTGGAAACTGCCATCGCACAAAAGGTGCCTTTCGTGTGCTTCACCGCCACGGGTGGTGCACGCATGCAAGAAGGCCTGCTCTCGCTCATGCAAATGGCCAAGACCAACGCGGCGCTGACGCGACTGGCCAAAAAAGGCCTGCCCTACATCAGCGTGCTGACCGACCCCACCATGGGCGGCGTGTCGGCTGGCTTTGCCTTCTTGGGCGATGTGGTCATTGCCGAGCCCAAAGCCCTGATTGGCTTCGCCGGCCCCCGTGTGATCGAAAGCACCGTGCGCGTGACCCTGCCTGAAGGCTTTCAGCGCGCCGAGTTCTTGCAAAGCAAGGGCGCGGTGGACTTCATCTGCGACCGCCGTGAACTGCGCAAGACCATCGCCACCACTTTGGCCATGCTGCAGCGCCAGCCAGCCGATGCAGTCAGTTGATCAAGTGCGCTCGCGCCATGCAAAAGGCCCTCCATGGAGGGCCTTTTGCATGGCGCGGGGGGCTGCGCGAAAACGTCGCCTCAGCGCAAACCACCCATCTGCAGACCCATCAAAACAATGCCCACCATTTGCAGGGCCAAGAGCAAGACCAAAGGCGATAAATCAATGCCGCCAATGAGCGGCATAACGCGTCGAATCGGACGCAAAATCGGCTCCACCAGCTTCAATACCAAGTCATTCAATGGCGAGTGAGGGCTGATCCACGACATGACCGCGTAGACCAAGACCAAAGCGCTCAGCGCTGAGACCATCAGCTGAAGCAAACTCAAAATACTGAACCAAGGCAACAAAAACCACGGCGCGTGGCCTCCAGACACCAGCCACAACAAGGACACCTGAGCCAGCTTGATCAGCCAAGCCCCCGCCAGACTGGACAAGTCCCATGCCGACCAAGACGGGATTATTTTGCGCAAAGGCAGCACCAGCCAATCGCTCAGTGCAAACACGAATCGGCCCACGGGCTGGTGAAACGAAATGCGTTGGCGCTGCATCAGCAAACGCAGCAAGCACGTGCCTGCCAACAAACCTGCCACCACGTCCAAAACCAAACTGACCATTTGAAACCACATCGATTTTTCTCCTGCTCGTGCGATGATACCCAGATGCCTTCAAGCCCTGCCCCTAACCACATGACCCCGACGGAACTGCCCCTTTTCCCATTGGGCACGGTGCTGTTTCCTGGTGCTTTATTGCCTCTTCAATTGTTTGAATTGCGCTACCTGCAAATGATCGGCGAATGTGAACGGCAAGGCACCGGCTTTGCTGTGGTCACGCTCACCCAAGGCCGTGAAGTGCACCGCCCAGGGGCCAGCGCCGAGCAGTTTGAAACCCTGGGCACGCGGGTGCACATTGAGCGGATTGAGCGGCCCCAAGCCGGGCTGGTCAGGGTCTGGTGCCGAGGCATAGAAAAAATCAGCATCCACAACACGCGTCAGCGCAGCGACGGCTTGTGGACAGGCCAAGTCAAAGCCCTCCCCCCTGAGCCGTCTGTTCAAGTGCCCGAAGACCTGCAACATCTGTCTGCACAAATGCACGAGGCCCTGACCCAGCTGAGCGCTCAGCCCAGCCAGGTGCCCCACTGGGCCGAAGCTTGGCGGCTACAAGACTGCAGCTGGTTGTCCCACCGCTGGGGCGAGTTGCTGCCCTTGCCTTTGCAAATGAAATACCGCCTGTTTGCACTGCAAGAGCCCTTGATGCGCTTGGAGTTGATCGGCGACATGGTGGCCCCCTCAACGTCACCACCTCAACCACCCTCTCAGCGATGACCGCAGCCAGAGGCCACGCCGCCCAACAGATTCAGCCCCAAGCCCTCCGCAAACTCTTAAAATAGCGGGTTTTGCGCTCTTGCGCAGCCTCACTTTCTCTTTATTCGCAATCTAGGCTCAAACCCGTCCTGAGCCCAACCACCGCCCGCCATGTCCGATACGAACGCCACCGCCGCAGCCGCACCAGCCCCCCAAGATGAAAACCAGCTGATCGCTGAGCGCCGCGAGAAACTCAAAGCCATGCGCCAAGCGCAAACCGATGGCAAGGGTGTGGCATTCCCCAACGACTTCAAGCCCGAGCACCACGCCGCCAACCTGCACCAGGCGCATGGCGACAAAGACGCCGAGACCCTGAACGGCGAAGGCGTGGCCAAAACCATGGCCAAGGTGGCTGGCCGCATGATGCTCAAGCGCGTGATGGGCAAGGCCAGCTTTGCCACACTGCAAGACGCCTCGGGCCGCATTCAGGTCTATGTGACCCGTGACGACGTGGGTGAAGACCTGTACGCCCTGTTCAAGCACTGGGACCTGGGCGACATTGTGGGTGTGGAAGGCCACCTGTTCAAAACCCGCACAGGCGAGCTGTCGATCCACGCCACCAGCATCCGCATGCTCACCAAGAGCCTGCGCCCCATGCCTGACAAGTTCCACGGCGTGGCCGACCAGGAAGTCAAGTACCGCCAGCGCTATGTGGACCTGATGACCGACGAAAGCGCCCGCAAGCGCTTTGCGGCCCGCAGCAAGGCCGTGAGCGGCATCCGCGAGTTCATGGTCCAGCACGGCTTCCTCGAAGTCGAAACGCCCATGCTGCACCCCATCCCCGGTGGCGCCAACGCCAAGCCGTTTGTGACGCATCACAACGCGCTGGACCAAGAGATGTTTTTGCGCATCGCGCCAGAGTTGTACCTCAAGCGCTTGCTGGTGGGTGGCTTTGAGCGGGTGTTCGAGATCAACCGCAACTTCCGCAACGAAGGCATCTCGGTACGCCACAACCCCGAGTTCACCATGATGGAGTTCTACGCGGCGTACTGGAACTACCAGGACCTGATGGGTTTTACCGAAAGCCTGATCCGCGACGCGGCCATGACCGCTGCGGGCACCTTGGACTTGAGCTACAACGGCAAACCGGTCGACCTGAACAAGCCTTTCGCCCGAATGACCATCCGCGAAGCCATCGTCAAACACACCGAAGCCGGTGAAGTATGTGAAACCGGCACAGGCGCACGGGTGGACAACGCCGAGTGGCTGATCAATGCCCTGAAAAAGCTGGGCATGAGTGAAGCCAAGGACAAGCTGTCCAGCCGCAGCTTGGCCAGCCTGCAGGTGTTTTACTTTGAAGAAACCGTGGAAGACAAGCTCTGGGAGCCCACCTTCATCATGGATCACCCCACCGAGATCAGCCCGCTGGCCCGTGCCAACGACACCCGCCCTGAAGTGACCGAGCGTTTTGAGCTCTACATCACCGGCCGCGAGTTCGGCAATGGCTTTTCAGAATTGAACGATGCCGAAGACCAGGCTGCTCGCTTTCAGGCCCAAGTGGCCGCCAAAGACGACGGCGACGATGAAGCCATGTACTACGACCACGACTTTGTGCGTGCCCTGGAATACGGCATGCCCCCTGCCGGCGGCTGCGGCATCGGCATTGACCGCCTGATGATGCTGCTGACCGACAGCGCCAGCATCCGGGATGTGATCCTCTTCCCTGCCCTGCGGCACGTGCAGGCGTAAAGACCTTTAACAACAAACCCGGCCTAGGCCGGGTTTTTAATTGGAAAGACCCGCTCAGAGGCGTCGGTCCGTGGGCAATCGCGGCGCATCTTCCACCACCTCGCGCACCTCCACATCCACCACCCGGTCATCGTGGGCGCTTTGACGTCCCTTGGGACCTTCAAAGCCCTGAGATGTTCCGGCACGAAAGCCGCCTTGCCTGAAGTTCTGGCGCATGGCACTGAACTGTTGCCAGACCAGCACCACCTGGGGCTTGCGGCCGGTCAGCAACCAACGCACCGTGGCATAAACGATGTAACAGGCCAGGCCAAAGAGCAAGGCAACCAGAAGCGCGAGCCCGATCAGGCCCATGAAAATTTTGGCGATCCAGTTCATCCAAGGGTCCTGTTCAGGTCAAGGCAGGCGATCGAGCGCCTGCATGTAGTCGGCCGAGCGCACCAGCTCGTCCCAGGGGCGAGCGGGAGATCGGGGCAAGAGGTTCAGGCGCCGCTCTTCGCTGATCTCGCTGGGTATCCAGTGGCCCTTGAGTTGGGCTTCGGCCAGCTGATCGAGGACTTCGTTCAGCTCTGCACCGTCGTTCACCGCCGAGCGGTTGCACAGCAGGGCCAGGTCACAGCCCGCGTGCAGCGCGGTGATGACGGCCTGGGTATAGCTGAGGGTGTGCCCCTCCAGCTGGCGTGCGGCGGCCATCGACAGGTCGTCGGTGCAGACCACGCCCTGAAAGCCGAGCTGGGCGCGCAGGATGTCTTGCAGCCAGCGCGGCGAAAAGCCCGCCGGGCGGCTGTCCACCTTGCTGTAGATCACATGGGCAGGCATCACGGCCGTGAGCAGGCTACCTAGCCAACGGTAAGGCTGCGCGTCGTCGGCGAGGATGGTCTTGAGGCTGCGCTTGTCGACCGGCAGCGCCACATGCGAGTCGGCCTTCACGGCGCCGTGACCCGGAAAGTGCTTGCCGCAATTGCCCATGCCCGCCTGCAGCAGGCCGTGCATCAGGCTGCGGGCCAGCAGGCTCACCACACGCGGGTCACGCGCAAAAGCGCGGTCGCCAATGACACCACTCTCGCCATAGTCCAGATCGAGCACCGGGGTAAAGCTGAAGTCCACACCACACGTACGCAGCTCGCTGGCCAGCACAAAGCCGGCAGAGGTGGCCGCCTCGCAGGCCTTGAGCACCCCAGTGCCGGGTTGGCCCTTGTCGTCTTGGCCCCAGAGTTCACCCAGCGCCCGCATGCTTGGCAAGTGGGTGAAGCCGTCGGTGCGAAAGCGTTGCACCCTGCCCCCTTCGTGGTCCACCGCGATCAAGAGGTCGGCCCGGATGCTTTTGATGTCTGCGCACAAATCTGTGAGTTGCGCACGGCTTTGCCAGTTGCGGCCAAACAGGATCATGCCGCCCACCAGCGGGTGGGCCAGGCGGCGCCGGTCCACGTCGGTGAGTGTGGTGCCGGCAATGTCCAGGATCAGGGGGGCGTGAAGTGTCATGAGTGGTTCATTCCATGTGGGGTGCCAGCGCGGCAAATCAAGGGCGCGGGGGGCTTTGGGTTTCGACCACGCAAAAGCTGGCGGCGTATTCGGATTCGTCGGTCACGGTGATGTGGGCGCTCAGACCCTTGGCCTCGAACCAGTCTTTCAGGCCGCCGTGCAGCACGATGACCGGCTGGCCGCTGGGCAGCTTGGCCACCTCGCACAGACGCCAGGTCATGGGCATGCGCATGCCCAGACCAATCGCTTTGCTGAACGCCTCTTTGGCCGAAAAACGTGTGGCCAGGTAACGCACACCGCGCTCGGGCCAGCGGGCGCTGCGCGCCTTCCAGGTGGCCATTTCTGCATCGGTCAGCACCTTGGCGGCAAAGCGCTCGCCATGCTTGTCCAGGCTGGCCCGGATGCGGCGGATGTCGCAGATGTCGGTGCCGATGCCGTAGATCATGTGTTCAGGCAGTCCAGATAAGCCTGTACCGTGGCGGTGTAGCCCAGCTCCAGCGCGTCGGCCATGAAGGCGTGGCCAATGGAGACTTCTTGCAAGCCTTTCACAGCGGCCACAAAGGCCGGCAGGTTATCGCGGTTGAGGTCGTGGCCTGCATTGATGCCCAGACCCGCTTGCGTGGCAGCTGCGGCTGCATCGGCATAACGCTGCAGCTGCTGGTTTTGCTCTGGCGTGCCAAAGGCGGCGGCATAAGGCTCGGTGTACAGCTCCACCCGGTCGGCCCCCACGGCGCGGGCGGCGGCCATTTGCTCTGGCATTGGGTCCATGAACAGGCTCACCCGAACACCCAGCGACTTGCACTCATCGATCAAGGGCTTCAGGCGTTCGGCGTCCTGCGGGAAGGTCCAGCCGTGGTCGCTGGTGAACTGGCCTTCGCTGTCGGGCACAAAGGTCACCTGGTGTGGACGCACGGCACGCACATGCGCCATCAGGTTGTGAAAAGGGTTGCCTTCGATGTTGAACTCGCGATCGGGCCAGGCCTGCATGAGCGCGTGCAGCTCGGGCACGTCGCTGGCTCGGATGTGGCGCTCATCGGGGCGGGGGTGGATGGTGATGCCTTGCGCGCCTGCTTGCAGACACAACTGGGCTGCGCGAACCACGCTGGGGATGCCCAGGTGGCGCGAGTTGCGCAGCAGCGCAACTTTGTTGACGTTGACCGACAAGGCCACGCGTTGGGAAGATGTGGGCATGGAGGAGTTCATAAAGTTTGCAAGTCCAGCATCATTTGGCGGGTGCGCAAAGCGCCTACACCGCAATGGTAGTTGAGCATGAGGCGCAAGGGGCGCTGAAGCTGCACCAGCAGGTCGGCGCATTCGCGCAGCAAAGCCGCCAAGGGGCTAGGGGATGCCAACGCCGCATGCAGCGCCAGCCACTGTTCCCCACGCAAGGCGTGGCGCGGGTCATCGCTCACCCACTGCAAGCCCGCTTCGGGCACGAGCTCGTAACTCTCCGTGGGCGACAAAGGCTTGAGCGTCAGGGTCTGCAGGTTCAGCGCGGGCAGCAAGCCCATTTCTTTGAGCAGCAGCAGCTCAAAGCCACGCAAAGCCCATTGCAGGGCATCGGGGTCGCCACTGGCCAGCAGGCGCACAGCCGCGGCATACACCTCAAACAACTGCGGGTGCGGGTCATCACGCGCGGTCAGGCGCATCAGCAGCTCATTGAGGTAATAACCGGACAGCAAGGCCTCACCCGTGGGCATGACGTGGCCGCCCACCCATTCGGCCGATTTGAGGGTGCGGATGTCGCCGTCGCCACCAAAAGCCAGCGACAAAGGCTGCAAAGGCAAGAGCACCGGGCGAAAGCCAGACGTGGGCCGTTTGGCCCCTTTGGCCACCAAAGCCACCCGGCCATGTTGGCGGGTGAAGACCTCGAGGATCAGGCTGGTTTCGCTCCAGTCGTAGCGGTGCAGCACATAGGCTGGCTCCTCTGCGATCCGCTTGGTGGCCATTGGCAGTGGAATTACTCGTAACCGAAGCTGCGCACGCGGGCTTCGTCGTCGGCCCAACCCGAACGCACTTTGACCCACAACTCGATGAAGACTTTGGCGTCCAGCAGCTTTTCCAGCTCCACGCGGGTCTCGGTGCCGATGCGCTTGAGCTTTTCGCCCTTGTCGCCGATCACCATGGCCTTGTGGCCTTCACGCTCGACCACGATGGTGGCGGCAATGCGCAGCATGCGCTTGGCGGTGCGACCGGCCTCTTCCTCAAACTTGTCGATCACCACGGTGGAGGTGTAAGGCAGCTCGTCACCCGTCAGGCGAAAGAGCTTTTCGCGCACCATTTCGCTGGCCAGGAACTTCTCGCTGCGGTCGGTGAGTTCGTCTTCGGCATGCCACCAGGGCTGCTCGGGCAGGTATTTTTCGCAAATGCCCAATAGGCGCTCGATGTCCTTAGGCTGCTTGGCCGACATGGGCACGAACTCGGTGAAGGCATGGCGCTCTTGCATGCTTTGCAGCCAGGGCGCGATGTCGCCACGGCGGTGCACGTTGTCCAGTTTGTTGGCCACCAGCAAGACTGGAATGCCGGGCTTGAGCAGCGCCAGCACTTTGGCATCGGCCGTGGTGAAGCTGCCCGCCTCGACCACGAACAGCACCAGGTCCACATCGCTCACCGCGCCGACCACGGTTTTGTTCAGCGACTTGTTGAGCGCGGTGCCATGGATGGTCTGGAAACCCGGTGTGTCCACGAACACATACTGGGCAGCGCCCTGGGTGCGGATGCCGGTGATGCGGTGGCGCGTGGTTTGGGCCTTGCGCGAGGTGATGCTGATCTTTTGACCGACCAAGGCGTTGAGCAAAGTGGACTTGCCCACGTTGGGTTTTCCCACAATGGCCACCAGGCCGCAGCGCTGACCTTCCACCGGCACAGGCGCGGGTGCGGCAGCAACCGGCGCCAAAGAAGCGTCCTCCGAGGATGAGCGTGGCTGAATCGTCACACCCGCGATTTGAACGGGGCGGCGCATGGTTTGCTCTTGCGGCGTGCGTTCAGTTTCAGGCGTTTTTTTGTCGGTGCTCATGCGGCGCTTTCGGATTTCAGGATCTGCAGCATGGCGGCGGCCGCTGCTTGTTCGGCGGCGCGACGCGATGCGCCCGAGCCTTGTTGGGTTTGGCGCAATTCGGTCACTTCGCAAGAAACCTCGAACTGCTGCCGGTGGGCGGCGCCAGAAGTGCCAACCACGGTGTATTTGGGCAACGCCAGTTTGCGCCCTTGCAACCACTCCTGAAGCTCGGTCTTGGGATCTTTGCCCACGGCCTGCATGTCGGGTTTGATGTCAACTTTGGCAAACAGGCGCTCGATCAAGGCTTGGGCTGCTGCGTAACCACCATCAAGGTAGACCGCACCGATGATGGCCTCAAGCGCGTCAGCCAAGATAGAGGGGCGACCTTGACCGCCCGAGCGCATCTCGCCCTCGCCCAAGCGCATCACAGCAGGCAAATCCAAGGTTTTAGCCAATTGGTGCAAGGTGTCTTGCTTGACCAAATTGGCCCGCACCCGAGACAAATCGCCTTCGGGCAAATTGGCCAGTTGCGTGTAGAGCAAGTGAGCCACAGACAGGTTGAGTACGGAGTCTCCCAAAAACTCCAAGCGCTCATTGTGGTCAGCGCTGAAACTGCGGTGCGTTACCGCTTGTTGCAACAAACTGGCTTGGCGGAATGCGTAACCCAAGCGTGTTTGCAACTCTGACAAGGACAAGGTGGCAGACGTTGAGGTGTTCACGCTCACCTCAATTGAAAGCGCCGATGCGCTTGAGATTGCCAAAGTTCATCCAGACAAAAAAGGCTTTGCCGACGATGTTGGCGTCCGGCACAAAGCCGAAGTAACGGGAGTCTAAGGAGTTGTCGCGGTTGTCACCCATCATGAAGTAGTGACCTGCAGGCACTTTGCAAGTCACGCCTTCGACGGTGTAGTTGCAGTTTTCGCGTCCAGGAAACTGGTCGGCCCCGGGGACAAATGCAGGACGGTCATCGTCTTGCAAGGTCTGATAGGTCTTGGTACCCAGGGTTTCACGGCGGTGCTTGTGATAACGCATGGTGGATTCATCAAAGAAATCGGGCAAGACTTCGGTCGGAACAGGTTGGCCGTTGATGCTGAGCGTTTTGTTGATGTAGGCCACCTCATCGCCCGGAAGTGCGACCACGCGCTTGATGTAGTCGACACTGGGCTTGGGAGGGTAGCGGAACACCATCACATCACCGCGCTGCACGGGCGTGCCCTCGGTCAACTGGGTGTTGGCCACTGGCAAGCGAATGCCGTAATGAAATTTGTTCACCAATATCAGATCGCCGATGTGCAGCGTCGGAATCATGGAGCCGGAAGGAATCTTGAAAGGCTCAAATAAGAAAGAGCGCAGCACAAAAACCACCACAATCACAGGGAACAAGCCCGCTGTCCAGTCCAGCCACCAAGGCTGCATGAGCAGTTTCTCGCGGGACTCGCGGATATCTGTGTCCACTTTATCGATGCCCATTTTGGCCAACTCGGCACGGCGCTGGGCGGTTTCGGCTTCAAGCTTCAACACCGCTTTTTGGCGCTGAGGCAAAAAGAAAAAGCGCTCGGCCAGCCAATAAATGCCGGTGACCACGGTAGCCAACAGCAACAACAGCGCAAAGTTGCCCTCGATGAAACCCAGATACCAAGAACCGGCATAGCCAACAAAAGCGGCCAAGACCATAGACGTGATGAACTGCATCAATCTTCCACCTGCAAAATGGCCAAGAATGCCTCTTGTGGCACCTCAACCGAACCAATTTGTTTCATGCGCTTTTTACCGGCTTTTTGCTTTTCCAGCAGTTTGCGTTTGCGCGAAATGTCGCCACCGTAGCACTTGGCCAAAACGTTCTTGCGCAAGGCCTTGATGCTTTCCCGGGCAATGATGTTGGCGCCAATCGCGGCCTGGATCGCCACGTCGAACATTTGGCGGCTGATGATCTCGCGCATCTTAGCCACCACCGCCCGGCCCCGGTACTGAGACTGCGAACGGTGCACGATGATGGAAAGCGCATCGACTTTCTCGCCATTGAGCAAAATGTCAACTTTGACCACATCGGATGCGCGGAACTCTTTGAATTCGTAATCCATCGAGGCATAACCTCGGCTCACAGATTTGAGCTTGTCAAAGAAGTCCAGAACGATCTCGCCCAGCGGCATTTCGTAGGTCAGCATGACCTGACGACCGTGATAAGCCATATTGAGCTGCACGCCACGTTTTTGGTTGGCCAGCGTCATGACGGGGCCCACATAGTCTTGCGGCATGTACAAATGCACCGTGACGATGGGCTCACGGATTTCTTGCAACTTACCTTGGTCGGGCATCTTGGAGGGGTTTTCCACCAACACGACCTCGCCACCTGGCTGGACCACTTGGTAAACCACGCTGGGCGCAGTGGTGATCAGATCCTGGTCAAACTCACGCTCCAAGCGCTCTTGCACGATTTCCATGTGCAACAAACCCAAGAAACCACAACGGAAACCAAAGCCCAGCGCTTGCGAGACTTCAGGTTCGTAGTGCAAGGATGCGTCATTGAGCTTGAGCTTTTCAAGTGCGTCGCGCAGTCCATCGTATTGGTTGGCCTCGGTGGGGTACAAACCAGCAAAGACCTGTGGCTGGATTTCCTTGAAGCCAGGCAGCGCCTCCGCAGCAGGCCCCAAATTGTTAGGCAGCTTCTTTTCCAGCGTCACGGTGTCGCCCACCTTGGCGGCTTGCAACTCCTTGATGCCGGCAATGATGTAACCCACTTCACCCGCTCTCAAAGACTGGCGCGGCTCGTTGGCGGGGGTGAATACACCCAGGCTGCCCGCTTCGTAGACCGCGTTGCTGGCCATCATCTTGATGCGCTCGTTTTTGAGCAGCTGACCATCGACCACACGCACCAACATCACCACACCCACATAACTGTCGAACCAGCTGTCGATGATCATCGCGCGCAGCGGCGCATCGGGGTTGCCCTTAGGCGGAGGAATGCGGGCCACCACGGCTTCCAGGATTTCTTCGATGCCCATGCCGGTCTTGGCCGAACAGGGAATCGCATCGGTGGCATCAATGCCGATCACATCCTCGACTTCGCTGCGTGCGTTGTCTGGATCGGCGTTGGGCAAATCCATTTTATTGAGCACTGGCACCACCTCGACACCCAAGTCCAGGGCGGTGTAACAGTTGGCCACGGTCTGGGCTTCCACGCCTTGGCTGGCGTCAACCACCAGCAAAGCACCTTCGCAGGCCGAGAGCGAACGCGACACTTCATAAGAGAAGTCCACATGGCCGGGGGTATCAATCAAATTGAGGTTGTAGACCTGACCATCTTTGGCCTTGTATTGCAGCGCGGCGGTTTGCGCCTTGATCGTGATGCCGCGCTCTTTCTCGATGTCCATCGAGTCCAGCACCTGCGCTTCCATATCCCGGGCTTCCAAGCCGCCACAGCGTTGGATCAAGCGGTCTGCCAGCGTGGATTTGCCGTGGTCAATGTGGGCAATGATCGAAAAATTTCTGATGTGATTCATCAACGAAGTTCTGCAAATAGGAGTGGATCAATGATCCGGAAAAGAAAAAAGGGCGCGTCTGGTGGTGACGCGCCCTGAACCAACAATCAATGGCAACTGCGATAGTTGGGACCTCATTGTAGGCAAAATGGCCCATTCGCACAGCCCCAACTTCGGGTCCAGCAGGTCGTTGCAGACAAGCAACACAGAATTTATACACAACTTATCCACAATAGAGCCAGCTTCAAAGTGAACAACTTGTGGGCTGTCTGTGGATCATCGGTGGACACCTGTTTGAAATATCGCATGGTGAATCCAGGCCTGCTTCTGACACCATAAATCGTCGTTCAAGACCCATGATTTTAGCCAAATTCGTCATGACCGACGAAAAATGTTAGTGTTCGCACACGTTGAAAAAATTTTCAGGCAGCGCAAAAAAACCAAAAAAATCACAAAGACCCTACAAGCTTAAAACCCATAGGGATTTCAGGTTTTATAAGGGCATGGGCTTGCATCAGGGTGCAGGACGGATGGTCACAAAGTCAGCCGCATTGCCCCTGCGAATCAACACGCTGACGGGTTTGGTCTTGTCCAAACGGGCCACCAAGGCCTCAAAGACCTGTACCGATGGCACCTCGGCATTGGCAACAGCCAAGATCAAATCACCCTCCCGAATTCCAGCCCGGGCTGCCGCATCGAGCGCAGCATCCACGCGAACACCGGCACGAACACGCGATTCTTTGCGCTGTTCGTCAGACAAATCGCTCAAAGTGAGGCCCAAATGCGCAACCGTGGCGGGTGGTGTTTGTTTCTCAGGCACCACAGCCGCTGTTTTCTCAGGTTCCACCTCGGCCACCGTGACAGACAGATCGCGGTTACTGCCGCGTCTGAAAACGGTCAGTGTCACGCGGTTGCCGGGCGGCGTATTTCCCACTGCGCGAGGTAGATCGGCGGTTTTCTCAATGGGTTTGCCGTCAAAGCGCAGGATGATGTCGCCTGCCTCCAAACCCGCTTTTTCTGCTGGTGAACCCTCTTCGACGCCTCGGACCAAAACACCTTGCGCTTTGCCCAAACCTATCGATTCGGCCACATCCTTGGTCACGGGCGCAATTTGAACGCCGATTCGACCGCGACTGACACGACCCTTCGAGCGCAACTGGTCACTCACACGGGTGGCCTCGTCCATGGGAATGGCAAAAGAAATACCCATGAACCCACCTGAACGCGAGTAGATTTGGCTGTTGATGCCCACCACTTCGCCCCGCATGTTGATCAATGGTCCACCCGAATTGCCGGGATTGATGGCGACATCGGTTTGAATGAAAGGCAAGAAGTCTCCCGTATCGCGTTGCTTGGCACTCACGATGCCGGCGGTGACGGTATTGTCCAAACCAAAAGGCGAACCGATGGCCATGACCCATTCACCCACTCGCAGGCGACTGACATCGCCCACTTTCACAGCCGGCAAGCCCGAAGCCTCGATTTTCACAACCGCCACATCCGTTCTTTTATCAGCACCCACAATGCGCGCCTTGAATTCACGCTTATCGGGCAACGTGACCAAGACCTCCTCCGCGCCTTCGACCACATGCGCGTTGGTCATGATGAAACCATCTGCACTCAAGATGAAACCTGAACCCACGCCTCGGGGTTGAGCCTCAGGTGAGGGTGAGGGTCGATTCGGTCTGGGGGCTTGCCTTGGCGCGTTGGGCATCGGCACCCCAAAGAAGCGCCGAAACAACTCTTGCATTTCTTCATCGGCCCCGCCCGATGCGGGGGCAGTGGTTCGCGCTTTTTCAAGGGTGCGAATGTTCACCACTGAGGGGCCAACGCGCTCGACCAATTCGGTGAAGTCTGGCAAACCCCTGACCAACGCTCCCGAGGATTGCGCCAAAGCAGCGGCCGAGGGGATGAAGACCAAACCTGAAACCAAGGCACCGCTCAAAAGAGCTGCTGTCGCAGCTTGGGTCCAATTTTTTTTGCTCACGAAAGCCTCCTTGTCGTCTTTAAATGCGGATTCAACTCAATACCAGATGGGGAAGAAAAGGACCGATTCAAGGTGGGCTAGTGGCGGTCAACCCCCAATTCATTTTGGATTGCATGGGTCTTTGGGCGCGAATATACAGCGCATCTAAAACCATGCCACTTTGAGGGCATCGCATCCGCTTGTAGCCATGCACTGATCAAGGGTCCTTTTACCTTGCCCTGATGGTCCACACTGTTAACCCACAACAAAAGACCCGCACCCGTATCCCATGCCACCGTCAAATGGACAGCTTGAAATTGCCCTGACAAGGCTTGCTCGGCTTGCCAAAACCAAGCATCGCCCGTCCAGAACAAGTTACCCCCCGAAATGCGTTGTTGGGGTGCCCAAAGCGCAGCAGCCAACCCACACGACAACCAGATGCCCCATGCCAGGGACACCAGAAGTGGTGTCACTTGGCTTTGAATTTGCCAAGCGATCAATCCCAAAGCAGACAGTCCGAAAGCCGACATCCCTATACAGCGGCCCCAAACAAAACGCCCCACCGGGAAAGCCACAGGCGGGGCGTTGTGCATGGTCTTGTCTCAGGTCAGATGCGTTTGAACACCAAAGAACCGTTGGTACCACCGAAACCAAAGTTGTTTTTCAGGGCCACATCGATTTTCATATCGCGAGCCGTGTTGGCGCAGTAGTCCAGATCGCACTCAGGATCGGGATTGAGCAGATTGATCGTAGGCGGTACTTTTTGATGGTGCAATGCCAGCACAGTGAACACGCTCTCAATGCCACCTGCGCCACCGAGCAGGTGACCGGTCATGGACTTGGTCGAGCTGACCACGGTTTTGTAGGCGTGGTCACCCAAAGCCGCCTTGATGGCGTTCGTTTCATTGATATCACCCAGCGGCGTGGAGGTGCCGTGTGCGTTCAAGTAGTCGATTTGGTCGGCATTGACACCCGCATTGCGCATGGCGTTCAGCATGGCGCGACGGGGGCCGTCCATGCTGGGCGCAGTCATGTGACCCGCGTCGGCGCTCATGCCGTAACCACCCAACTCGGCGTAAATTTTCGCACCACGGGCTTTGGCATGCTCGTACTCTTCGAGCACCATCACGCCGGCGCCTTCACCCAGCACAAAGCCATCGCGGTCTTTGTCCCAAGGGCGTGAGGCAGCTGCAGGGTCTTCATTGCGGGTAGACAAAGCGCGCATGGCTGCAAAGCCACCCACACCCAACGGCGAGACAGTGCCTTCGGAGCCACCAGCGATCATCACGTCGGCATCGCCATACTCGATCAGACGACCGGCTTCGCCAATGCTGTGCAGTCCGGTGGTGCAAGCCGTGACCACGGCCAGATTAGGGCCTTTGAAGCCGTGGCGCATGGACACATGACCCGAGATCATGTTGATGATCGAGGCCGGCACAAAAAATGGGGAGATGCGACGCGCACCACGCGACACATATTCGATGTGGGTTTCTTCGATCAATGGCAAGCCACCAATGCCTGAACCAATCACCACACCCGTACGGCAGGCGGCTTCTTCATCCAAGGCTTCGCCAGCGGGCAGACCGGCATCTTGGATGGCCTGTGCTGCTGCGGCGATGCCGTAGTGAATAAACCGGTCCATGGTCCTGGCTTCTTTGGCCGAGATGTAGGACTCAAGGTCAAAATTTTTGACTTCACCCACGATTCGGCACGACATGGCCGAAGCGTCAAAGCGGGTGATGGGACCAATACCGGATTGACCGGCAAGCAGGTTGGTCCATGCATCAGCGACCGTGTTGCCCACGGGGCTGACGCATCCCAAACCCGTGACAACAACGCGGCGCCGGGTCATCGTCGATCAGGCCTTTTTGCTTTGGGCGTAATCGATCGCAGCTTGCACCGTGGTGATTTTTTCTGCGTCTTCGTCAGGAATTTCAATGCCGAACTCGTCTTCGAGTGCCATCACCAGTTCCACAGTGTCCAAGGAGTCGGCACCCAAATCGGCCACGAAGGCTTTTTCATTGGTGACTTGTGACTCTTCAACGCCGAGTTGTTCGGCAATGATTTTTTTGACACGTGCTTCGATATCGCTCATGGGGTCCCTCTGAGGGTTGTGAAAAATGAAGATTTTACCTGTCCGAAAGGGGTTCCGGGAATCAGGCCATGAACATGCCACCATTGACATGCAATTCTTGTCCGGTGACATAGCCAGCACCCGGTCCGGCCAGGTAGGCCACCGCATGGGCGATGTCATCGGGTTGACCCAAATGGCCCAGAGGGATCTGGCCCAGCAAGGCTTTTTGTTGTTCTTCGGGCAAGCTGGCGGTCATGTCCGTGGCGATGAAACCGGGCGCTACGCAATTGACCGTGATGTTGCGGCTGCCCAGTTCGCGCGCCAAAGCACGGGTCATCCCGGCGACACCCGCCTTGGCTGCAGCGTAATTGGCCTGACCCGGGTTGCCCGAGGCCCCCACCACGCTGGTGATGCTGATGATGCGGCCATAGCGCTGCTTCATCATGGGACGGATCACGGCGCGGCTCATGCGGAAAACAGCCTTGAGGTTGGTGTCGATCACTGCGTCCCAATCGTCGTCTTTCATGCGCATGGCCAAGGTGTCACGGGTGATGCCCGCGTTGTTGATCAGCACCTGCAGGCCACCATGTTCTTTCACGATGGCATCAATCAAGGCTTCGCCTGCGGCCGCATCGTTGACGTTCAGGTTAGCGCCCCGGCTGCCAGGATAGGCCGACAGGGTCTGGCTGATTTTGGCAGCGCCGTCGTCACTGGTGGCGGTGCCAATGACGACATAACCCGCTTTGGCCAAATGCAAAGCAATGGCGGCTCCAATACCGCGTGAAGCGCCTGTGACCAGTGCAACTTGTTTTTGTACTTCACTCATACCAACAGTCCTTTCACTTCGGCCAAAGTGGCCGGGTCATACAGCGGCACGCCGTTCAATTCAGGGTCAATGCGCTTGGTCATGCCGGCCAGCACCTTGCCAGGGCCGCATTCGACCAAGGTGGTCGCGCCACGGGCCTTGATGGCCTGCACGCATTCGACCCAGCGCACCGGTCCAAAGGCTTGACGGTACAGCGCATCACGGATGCGGTCAGCATCGGTTTCGATGGCCACATCGATGTTGTTGAGCACCGGGATCTGCGGCACCCCTAAAGAAAGGGTGGCCAACTGTTCACGCAGCTTTTCGGCCGCAGGTTTCATCAGGCTCGAATGGAAAGGCGCCGACACAGGCAAAATCAGTGCACGCTTGGCCCCCATGCCCTTGAGCACTTCGCAGGCTTTGTCCACCGCAGCCTTGCTGCCCGCAATCACGGTTTGCGCTGCGTCATTGAAATTCACGGCCTCAACCACTTCAGCACTGCCAATACCAAAGCTGGCTTGAGCAGCTTGGCAGCCCTCGATCACCTTGTCCGAGGCCAAGCCCAAAATGGCAGCCATGGCGCCCACGCCCACGGGCACGGCTTCTTGCATGGCCGAGGCACGCAGGCGCACCAGCGGCGCTGCTTGCGTCAAGGTCAAAACACCCGAGGCCACCAAGGCACTGTATTCGCCCAACGAGTGACCAGCCACCACAGACGGTTTGGCACCGCCCTCAAACAGCCAGGCGCGGTAGGCCGCCACAGCCGACACCAGCATCACAGGCTGTGTGTTGGTGGTCATCGCCAGCGCCTCTTTGGGGCCTTCGTGAATCAGCTGGGCGACGTTTTCACCCAAGGCATCGGAGGCCTCATTCAAAGTTTCGAGGACCACGGGGTGGTCGCCCCAAGCGTCGAGCATGCCGACAGATTGGGAACCTTGGCCAGGAAAAACAAAAGCAAATGAAGTCATGTACAAATTGAGTATTTGGAATGAACTGGGTCTGGCCAACAGGCAGTGCAAACGGAATTGATCCAGTCGGAGTCTGGTCAGTAACGCAAGAGGACTGAACCCCAGGTGAATCCACCGCCTACGCCTTCGAGCATCAGGGTCTGACCGCGCGTGATGCGTCCGTCGCGAACAGCGGTATCCAGAGCCAAGGGAATCGAGGCCGCCGAGGTGTTGCCGTGCTGGTCCACCGTGACCACCACTTTGTCCGCGCTCAGCCTCAGTTTCTTGGCCGTGCTTTGCATGATGCGGATGTTGGCCTGATGAGGAATCAACCAATCGATGTCTGTGTCGGTCAAATTCGCCTTGGCAAGGCTGGCACGGGCGGTTTCTTCGAGCACGCCCACTGCGAGTTTGAATACAGCTTGACCGTCCATCTTGAGCACCGGGTCGCCCAAAATACCGCCACGATTGACATGACCCGGCACGCACAAAATGTCTTTGTACTTGCCATCGGCATGCAAATCGGTGGCCAAGATACCGGGAGTATCTGAGGCTTCTAACACCACAGCGCCAGCGCCGTCGCCAAACAACACGCAAGTGGTTCGGTCCTTGAAGTCAAGGATGCGGCTGAAAATTTCGGAACCAATCACCAAAGCGCGCTTGGCTGAACCCGTCTGAATCATTGAATCGGCCACGGTCAGTGCGTAAATGAAACCACTGCACACCGCTTGAACATCGAACGCGGGACAACCTGACGCACCCAACTTGTGCTGAACCATGGTCGCCACCGAAGGAAAGACCATGTCAGGGGTGGATGTGGCCACAATGATCAAATCGATGTCTTGAGCGGTCAAGCCTGCCGCGCTCAGGGCTTGCTGTGCGGCCTGGGTGGCCAAGTCGCTGCAGCCCTGCTCATCGGCAGCGAAGTGCCGAGCGCGAATGCCCGTTCGTTCTGCGATCCAATCGTCAGAAGTTTCGACGCCTTGTTGAGCCAGTTCAGCGGCAAGGTCGGCGTTGCTCAGGCGTCTCTCGGGCAGATAGCTGCCTGTACCCAAAATGCGTGAATAGATGCTCATACAGTGGCGACCGCGGTGTCTGATGGCTCTGCTTGTGCGCCCTTCAACAAGGGGGCTGCGTGGGCAATTCGCTCTCGTACGCGATCCAACAATTGGTTTCGGGCTGCATCATAAGCCCGGTTCAAGGCATTCTCAAAAGCCAACTCGTCAGCCGATCCATGGCTTTTGAACACCAGACCACGCAAACCCAGCAAGGCTGCGCCGTTGTATCGACGATGGTCAACCCGTTTTTTAAACGCCGTTAACACCGGATAAGCCAATAAAGCGGCAATTTTGGTGAAAATGCTGCGCGAAAACTCCGCCTTGAGAAAGCCGCTGACCATGGTGGCCAAGCCTTCGCTCGCTTTGAGGGCCACATTGCCGACAAAGCCATCGCAAACCACAATATCGACCGTACCTTTGAAAATATCGTTGCCTTCCACGTTGCCATGAAAGTTCAAATCACCCGAATTGGCAGCAGATCGCAACAATTCGCCAGTTTTTTTGATGATTTCATTGCCTTTTATGGCCTCTTCACCAATATTGAGCAAGCCCACAGTAGGTTGGTTTTTGTTTTGCAATACCGAAACGAGGGCTGAGCCCATGACGGCGAACTGCAACAAATGCTCTGGTGTGCAATCCACATTGGCCCCCAAATCGAGCATGGTGGTGCCACCGCCCTTGAAGTTGGGCATTTGACCTGCAATCGCTGGACGGTCAATGCCTTCCATGGTCTTGAGGACATATCGCGCAATGGCCATCAAGGCGCCAGTATTACCTGCGGAGACTGCCACTTGAGCCTGACCATCACGCACTTGCTCGATGGCCAAACGCATCGATGAGTCTTTTTTCTTGCGCAAAGCCACTTCCAGTGGGTCATCCATTTCCACCACTTCGGTCGCCACAACCAATTGCGCCCGCGGATCAGAAAACCCCGCCAAAGCTTCCGCCCGACCCACCAAAATCAAGCGTGCTTCAGGATGCGCGGTCAAAAATCGACGACAAGCAGCAAGCGTGACGCGAGAACCATGGTCGCCGCCCATGCAATCGACAGACACAGTGATCGGGTTGGGTGATGTCATGTCATCCTTCGGATCAAAATCGGGAGAAATACAAGCCATAAACTAAAAAGCCCGAGGCTACTTAAAAAGTAGCGCCGGGCCTCAGAAGGCTTGAAGGCCGGGGGCCGATCAGGCTTCCGATTTGTTTTTGAGCACTTGGCGGCCACGGTAAAAACCGTTGGGGCTGATGTGGTGGCGCAGGTGTGTTTCGCCAGTGGTGGGCTCAACTGCGATGCCAGGCACGTTCAGTGCGTTGTGCGAACGGTGCATGCCGCGCTTGGAAGGCGACTTTTTGTTTTGTTGGACGGCCATGGTGGCTCCTTGAAAGCTTGGAGGCAGCGCCGAAGTGAACGCAGCTTCTGGTTGAAGGGATTGTCACTTGGCATACCAAGCGAAGCTCATGATTATAGCCCATGCCGCATCGAAGGCATGGAACTTATTTGGCCCCACCCGTTTTGAGACCTGCCAAGACACCAAAAGGGTTGGGGCGTTCAGAGGCGGCTTCGAACTCCGGATCGGCCACGGACATGGGTAAAACCTCTGGGCACACCTCGTGCAATGGCACCAAAGGCAAGGCCATGATCAACTCATCCTCCACCAAGGCATGGGCATCAAAGTCCCGACTGATGACCAAAATATCTTCTTCCGATTCGTCATCCAAAGCCGCTGCAGTCGCCTCATCGGCCACAAAACGAAACGACCGCTCGACTGAAACCACCTGCAAAACAGGGGTCAGGCAGCGCTGGCATTGCATGGGCAGCTGCACAGAAGCCTGCAAATCCAGCCAAATCTGGTCTGCACCGCCCGCTTGCTCTAACAAACGACCCTGAAGCTGCCAAAGCACAGGACCTGCAGCCAACTCCTGACCATGCTGCTCGACAGCCAAACGAGGCCAATCGGCCAAAGCGCCCTCTCCGCGCAATGCCAAGCCCTCTCGCGCAAACGACTGCAAATCCAGGTGTTGGGGGTCGGTTTTTTTATCCATGGGTTGCAGTGTAAGAGAATCACTCTTGTACACACACTGGAACCTGCGCTTTGACAACGACTTTTGCCAATTCAACCCTTCAAACCCCTGTCAGTCGTTCTGTGGTCCTGGGCTCGACCTCCCGCTACAGGCGTGAATTGCTGGAACGGCTGCGCATCCCCTTTCAGGTGACAGCACCTGAAGTGGACGAAACACCTCAGGCAGGCGAGCGCCCTAGGGCTTTGGCCTTGCGCCTGGCTTTGGCCAAAGCCCAAGCGGTTGCAGCGCTTCACCCCGAAGCGGTGGTGATCGGCTCCGACCAGGTGGCCGATCTGGCGGGACAAGCCTTGGGCAAACCGGGTGAGCATGCCCGCGCCGTGGCCCAGTTGCGCCAAATGCGTGGCCAAACCGTGATTTTTCAAACCGCTTTGGCGGTGGTCTGTTTGGCTTCCGGCTTTGAAAAAGTCGACTTGGCCGAGGTGCGGGTGGTTTTTCGGGACTTGAGCGACGCCGAAATCGAGGCATATCTTCAGGCAGAACAGCCCTATGACTGTGCGGGCAGCGCCAAAAGTGAAGGCCTGGGCATTGCACTTTTGGAGTCCATCGACAACGATGACCCGACAGCCCTGATCGGGCTGCCGCTCATCCGCACGGCCCGACTGCTGCGCCAAGCTGGAGTCAAACTCCTTTGAACACCCCCACACCACCCAAGGGTCGCCTGTTTTTGGTGCCCACCCCCCTCGACTTCGGTTGTGCAGCGCAAGCGCCCATCCAGGATGTGCTGCCGAGCCACACCTTGGTTTGCGCCGCGCGCATCCAACACTGGGTGTGTGAAAACGCCAAAAGCACCCGGGCATTTTTGAAGCGCGTGGGCGAAACCCACAGCTTGATCGCGTCTCTCCCCGAACAGACCATCACCGAACTGCCTCGCCACGTGCACAAAAAAGGCGATCACCAATCGGGTTTTGATGGCAAGCCCCTCTTGGCCGCGGCTTTGCAGGGGCATGATGTGGGTTTGGTCAGTGAAGCAGGCATGCCTGCGGTCGCCGACCCCGGTAGCTCTGTGGTGCGCGCGGCGCACGATTTGGGCATCACCGTGGTGCCCTTGGTGGGCCCGGTATCGCTGCTGCTGGCCCTGGCCGCCAGTGGTCTCAATGGCCAAAATTTCGCGTTTGTGGGGTACTTACCGCAAGACACAGCGGAGCGGTCAGCGCGCCTTAAACAACTGGAATCGTTGGCCCTCAAAACCGGGCAAACCCAGCTGTGGATCGAAACCCCTTACCGCAATGCCGCCATGTTGAGCGGCTTGCTGCAAAGCCTACAAACCCAAACCAGGCTGGCCATTGCCAGCGGCCTGACCTTGCCATCTGTGAATATCCAAAGCCACAGCGTGGGCCAATGGAAAAAGGGCCTCAAAGGCCCTGATGGACACACGCCCGCGGTCTACGCCATCGGGCCTTGATTTTTGGAATGTGCGGTGATCAGCGCAAGACCGCCGTGCGGTTCAACACACGAACAGAGCCCTCGCCCACCGCAACACCAAATCGCTTGACCAAGCGTTCGGCCACGTTTTCACGCTGGGTGTAATCGATCACGTCAGGCGCTTTCACCACGTCTCTGGCCACGCCATCGATGCTGCCCAAACTGTCGGCCAAACCCAGATCCACGGCTTGCTGCCCGCTCCAAAACAAACCACTGAACATGTCTGGATGGTTTTTGAGCCGATCTCCCCTGCCCTTTTTCACCACGTCAATGAACTGCTTGTGGATTTGATCCAACATGGCCTGTGCATGCAAGCGCTGGGGCGCGGTTTGAGGACTGAAAGGGTCAAGAAAACCTTTGTTCTCACCGGCCGTCATCAAACGCCGCTCAACCCCCAACTTGTCCATCAAGCCTGTGAATCCAAAGCCATCCATGAGGACGCCAATGCTGCCAACCAGACTGGCTTTGTCCACAAAAATTTGATCGGCAGCTGCGGCAATGTAGTAAGCCGCCGAGGCACAAGACTCTTCCACCACGGCATAAATGGGTTTTTTGTGCAATGCCCGCAAGCGGTTGATCTCGTCGTTGATCAACCCGGCTTGTACCGGACTGCCGCCGGGTGAATTGATCAACAACACCAAAGCCTTGGATCCGGGGTCTTCAAGTGCGGTACGCATGGAGGACATGATGTTTTCTGCACTGGCCTCCGTGTCAGAAGAAATTTCACCCACGATGGTGACCAAGGCTGTGTGCGGGAAGCTGGTACTGGTCGCAGGCGAGCCGAAACTAAAGACTTGCCACAGAACAAAAACAACAATGCCCATCCAAGTCAAACGCAATCCCACTTTCCAACGGCGATCGCTTTGCTGCTCTTTCAAATTGGCAAAAGCCAGTTTTTCCAAGGTTTCGCGCGCCCAACTTTCCTGCGTGGCCAAAGCGGGCGCATGGACAGCGTCAGCCGAAGGCAAAGGAGAGTTTTCAAGGGGCTTGGACGTGTTGTCCTGGGGTTCTTGCATGGTCAAAATTCGAGGGGTTTTAAGTTATAAGCAGTATGCCAGTGAACCACACCTTCACGCTCTGACAAGTCTATTTTGACCAAGCCGCCTCGACACGGACCACCGGAGCAAGCACCGGTATCAGGCTGGTAAGTGGCGCCGTGCGTGGCGCACATCAACCAACGACCGGTGTTGTCAAAAAACCGGTCCGGTTGGTAATCCATCTCCATGGCCACATGGGTACAGCGGTTCAGATAGGCGTGCACCTGGCCTTGGTAACGGATGGCAAAAGCCCGGCAAGTCTGCCCGGCGTACACGATGTCAAAGGGCACAGCCCGCCCCCCGTTGACCAGGTCGGCGCTGTTGCACAAAGGGACTGTAGGCTCCATGAACGCTCCGGATCAGGCGTGTTGCAGCAACCAATCGTGCAGATCACGCACGCTGTGCGCCACATGACGCGGTTTCAGGGCATGGAAGGCCTCGGGCTCGTGAGCGCCGTAACTCACGCCCACGCTGGCACACCCGGCATTCAGCGCCATTTGCAGGTCGTGCGTGGTGTCTCCAACCATCAAGGTGCGCTCGGGTTCAACGCCAAACTCGCGCATCAACTCGTGCAGCATCAAGGGGCTGGGCTTGCCCGCAGTTTCATCGGCCGTGCGTGATCCGTCAAAACGGTGACGCAACTCGACCGCCTGCAGGGCCTCGTTCAGGCCATGGCGGCTTTTGCCGGTGGCCACCGTCAGCCAGTGGTGCCGGGCTTTCAGTTCGTCCAACATGACCAGCACGCCATCAAACAGGCTGATGTCGTTTTGGTGCTGAAGGTAATGGTGCCGGTAGCGTTCACCCAGGGCCGGGTATTTGTCCTTGGGTACATCGGGTGCGGCATGGGCCAACGCTGGCAAGAGGGACATGCCGATCACAAAAGAGGCCGCTTCTCGACTGGGCTCTTGCCCTCCCACATCGACCACCGCCCGCTGAATGCAGCGGGTGATGATGGCGGTGGAATCGAACAATGTGCCGTCCCAATCAAAAGCGATCAGGTCAAACTGACGGGGTCTGGAGTTGGGCATGGTTGATGTAGGTTTTCAATTCAGAAGGTAAATCGGCTTGCAGAGCAACGCGCTCGGCGGTCACCGGGTGGTTGAACTGCAAACGCCAAGCGTGCAAAAACATGCGTTTCAGGCCTGGGCTGGCCCCCGGCCTTTGCAACTGACGGTTCCAATCGAAATCACCGTATTTGTCGTCGCCCGCAATCGGGTGACCTTGCGAAGCCAGGTGGACCCGAATCTGGTGGGTGCGCCCAGTCTTGATGGTCACCTCCAGCAGCGTGGCACCCGGCAGGCGCTGCGCCACCTTGACCAGCGTGATCGAACGCATGCCGTCCGGGTCTTCTGCCGTGGTCACGCGCACGCGGCGCTCGCCTTCTTGACCATCTTGGCCAGGCAGCAGGAATTTATGCAACGGCTGGTCGATCACCTTGAGTTTGGAGGGCCAATCCCCTTTGACCAGCGCCAAATAGGTTTTACCGGTCTCGCGCTCACGAAATTGGTCTTGCAGATGTTTCAAAGCGCTGCGCTTTTTGGCTACCAGCAAAATGCCGCTGGTGTCACGGTCCAGGCGGTGCACCAATTCCAATAATTTGGCGTGCGGGCGGGCCTGGCGCAACTGCTCAATCACACCAAAACTCACCCCGGAGCCGCCATGCACGGCCACCCCTGACGGTTTGTCGATGGCCATCAGGCTGTCGTCTTCAAGCAAAACCGGAAATTCACGGCCAGGAGCAGGGTGCGCGACTTTCTCGGCCACTTTTTCAGAAACGCGTACAGGCGGCAAACGCACCTCGTCGCCGTTTTCCAGACGGGTTTCGGCCGAAGCCCGGCCCTTGTTGATGCGAACCTCACCGCTTCGGATGATGCGGTAGACGTGCGTTTTGGGCACGCCTTTCAGATGACGCATTAAAAAGTTGTCCAAACGCTGCCCCGCCGACTCTTCGTCCACCAACAACCATTTGACAACAGGCGTGGTATCGGCCGTCTTGGACCCTATAATGTGATTCACTGGCAGTTGGCTGTAAGTGGTTGATTCAAATGGAAATGAATTCCTGCAAAGCTGGAGTTTAGTCCACCACCACCGCGCCAAACCAGATGGTCGATGCCACCCTCGGCACGATTTTGCAGACTGAAGGCCAGCGCCGACAGTGGCAAAACGCCCCGGAGGTTGGGCCGACGCCCAGAAACCCAGATACGGAATACCCCAAGTTGAGCAGCCCCCGAGGCTGCTCAACGGATCAAAGCGAGATGGTTGTGTTGTTCGGAACTTTGCTGATGTGGATGAGATGGCTCACGAAGCCATGCGTCTTTGTCACGCCTTGTGACCGGCAGTTTGTCTTAGACACCGGGGGAAACCCCCGGCAGTGGACGAATATCCGCACACCTTTTGACTCGCCCCATCCACGCGCCACGACACCCATTCCTGTGCGCATGCACAGCTGAGTGGTCGGTCTACTTCGGCAGTTCCCTTCGTTTCAGGCGTCAGCTCCGGCAACGTGGGCTTTGCGGTTCTCAAGAACGCAAAGCCGGTTGTGTAAACAGGTTTTGAGTGCGGTCACTTTCTGCGCCAAAGCCAAGCTGAACAGAAAAGGAATGCATCATGAAACGGATGCTGATCAACGCCACGCAAGCTGAAGAGCGACGCTTGGCCATCGTCGATGGACAAAAACTCCTTGACTACGAAATCGAAATCGAAGGCCGCGAGCAACGCAAGGGCAACATCTATAAAGCTGTGGTGACCCGCGTCGAGCCCTCACTAGAGGCCTGTTTCGTTGACTATGGTGAAGACCGCCACGGTTTTTTGCCCTTCAAGGAAATCTCGCGCCAATACTTTGCTGAAGGCGTGTCCGTCAGCCAAGCCCGCATCCAAGACGTCATCAAAGAGGGCCAATCCCTGTTGGTGCAAGTCGAAAAAGAAGAGCGCGGCAACAAAGGCGCAGCCCTCACTACCTTTGTCAGCTTGGCTGGCCGCTACGTGGTGCTCATGCCCAACAACCCGCGCGGTGGTGGCGTCAGCCGTCGCATTGAGGGCGACGACCGGGCCGAGCTCAAAGAAGCGATGGACCAACTGGAATACCCCAAGGGCATGTCCATCATCGCCCGCACCGCAGGCATTGGCCGCTCCGCGCCCGAGCTGCAATGGGACCTGAACTACCTCCTTAAGCTGTGGTCCGCCATCGACGGCGCCACACAGGGCAAAGGTGCATTCCTGATTTACCAAGAATCGTCGCTGGTCATCCGCGCGATTCGTGACTATTTCAACAATGACATCGGCGACATCCTGATCGACACCGATGACATTTATGACCAGGCTCAACAGTTCATGAGCCACGTCATGCCAGAATTCGCGCCCCGCGTGAAACGTTACCGAGACGACGCGCCACTGTTTTCCCGCTTCCAGATCGAGCACCAAATCGAATCGGCTTACGCCCGCACCGTGCAACTGCCGTCCGGGGGGGCCATCGTGATCGACCACACCGAAGCTTTGGTGTCGGTGGACGTGAACTCGGCCCGAGCCATCAAGGGCGGCGACATCGAAGAAACCGCCACCCGCACCAACTTGGAAGCTGCCGACGAAGTGGCCCGCCAGATGCGTTTGCGCGATCTGGGCGGCCTGATCGTGATCGACTTCATCGACATGGAAGAGGCCAAGAACCGCCGCGAGGTAGAAAACCGCTTGCGCGATGCGCTGCGCCAAGACCGTGCGCGCGTGCAATTCGGCTCGATCAGCAAGTTTGGCCTGCTGGAGATGAGCCGCCAACGCTTGAAGCCTGCCTTGAGCGAGGGTGCGTCCATCCCCTGCCCTCGTTGCGGTGGTGCGGGCCACATCCGCGACACCGAGAGCTCGGCACTGCAGATCTTGCGAATCATCCAGGAAGAGTCCATGAAGGACAACAGCGCCGCCGTGCACGCCCAAGTGCCCGTCGAAGTCGCATCTTTCCTGCTCAACGAAAAGCGCTCCGAAATCGCCAAGATCGAGCTGCAGCAACGCATCAACGTGCTGCTGGTGCCCAACAAATCGCTTGAAACACCGCACTACAAGCTTGAGCGCTTGAAGCACGACGACCCGCGCCTGGACCGCATCGAAGCCAGCTACAAGATGGCGGAAGAGATCGAAGACGCGACCACCGTGACGCGCCGCTCCCAAGAGCCCACCAACAAACAAACGCCTGTCATCAAAGGCGTGCTGCCGGATGCACCTGCCCCCATGGCGCCGGTCAAGGCCGAGGCCCCTGTTGCCAAATCAACAGCCAAAGTGCCAGCACCTGCGCCAGTGCCTGCGGCCCCAGCCAGGGGTGGCTTCTTGACTTGGTTGAAGAACCTGTTCAGCGGGACGTCTTCTGAACCTGCTCCTGCAACTGCAGACAAAAAAGACGACAAGGCTCGCGATGCCCGCCGTGATGGTGGCCGTGGCGATGGTCGGCGTGGTGGGCGCGATGGTCGGCGCGGCGAACGCAGCGAAGCTGTCACGGGCGAAGTTCGCACGCCACGCGAAGGCGCTCGCCGAGGCGAAGGTCGAACTGAAGGCCGTGATGGCGAAACTCGGCCAGCGCGTGCTGAACGCACAGAACGTGGCGAGCGCACTGAGCGAGGTGAACGTCCCGCTCGCGAGGGCCGTCGCGAGGGCCGATCCGAAGTGCGTGCTGAAGGTCGGGGTGAGGGGCGCACCGACACACGTGCAGAAGCCCGCGCCGATGCGCCGCCAGAGCTCAATGCCGATGGCACCGAAGTGCGCCAGGAACGTGCGCCGCGCGAAGGTCGCCGCGACCGAGGTGAGCGTGGCGGTGAAGGACGTCGTGAACGCGGTGATCGGGGGGAACGTCGCCAAGCCGATGCGTCTGGCCCAGAGCTGAATGCCTCCGAAACATCGGCCAGCGCAGCGCTTAGCTTGGACGGCAACCAGTCGACCGAAGGCACCAACAGCACAGAAAACACCGGTGAGCGCCGTGAGCGCCGTTCACGTGACCGGTACGGTCGTGATCGCCGGGAGCGCAACGGTGAAACGCGTCAAGACAATGCGCCAGAAGAAGGCCAGGCTGAAATTGCAGCGTCATCAGACACGCCAGCCACAACTCCGGCGCAAGCCGAAGAGCGGCCGGCTGGACGTTCATACTTTGAACGTGCTCAGGCTTCATCTGCACCAGCGCCATCAGCAACAGCACCGGACAGTCTCATCCCAGTGATTCCCGAAGCAGCACCGATGGCCGCAGCAGCCGCATCTTCAGCCGCCTTGGCAGAAGAAACACCCGCCAAAGCGCCTGCACCAACGCCGTTACCAACGCCGATCTCTGCACCTGTAACCGCTACGCCTGTTGCACCCGCAACGACCATGGCCTCAGCACCGACTGCAGCAACGACGCCAGCAGCACCCGTCAAGGGACTGCCGACCGTCAGCAGCTTCGATCTGCCCATCGAGAGCTTGGCGCAAATTGCCCAATCGTCTGGTTTGGTTTGGGTCAACTCTGACATGGCCAAAGTAGCTGCAGTGCAAGCGGCCATCGCTGCCGAACCCCAAGCAGTGCGTGTACCACGCGAGCGTCCTCCAGCTGTGGTCCTTGATGAAGGTCCCTTGGTCTTGGTGGAAACGCGCAAAGACCTGAACACACTGAAGGTACCCTTCTGATCGAGGCACGGGTGTCTTGAGTCAACATGAAAACGGGCCTCAATGGCCCGTTTTTTTGGCGAGTCCCTCAGCTCATGAGCTTCAGGCTTGCATTTACAAGATCAATTGCCAAAGCGATTTGAGATCAATGGGCAGCGCACTGTGCGGCTTGTTTCCATGCCAGTAAGGCCTCATCAGCATCTTGGCGTTGCTCGGCCAATTCAGCAAGCGCCATCCATGCTTTTCGCTTGAGCGATGGGCTCTCCAAACTTTTCGTGGCTTGGGTCAACAACCCCTGGGCCTTCCCCCAAAGGCGATGGCGCAGACACAGCATGCCGGCCAAATACTGCAAATGAGCAGCCCTGGGCTGTGCTTGCTGGGCACTCTCTAATCGGGCAAGCCAGACCAGTGCGTCAGGGGCATCGACGCCCGGCAAACAAGCATCCAGGGCATGTACCACACCAAGCAACTGATCTGACGACCAGTCCCGGTTTGACGACTGAACCAGTGCCCACAGGTCTTGCAACCAGGACCGCGCGGTTTGGGGGTCCCCCTCCAATTGCAACCATCGCACAACCGCTTGCGATGCCACCTCGGGCATCAAGCGCTGCGCTGGTGTCAAGCGCAGCCAAGTGCGCTGCAAGGTGTCCGCATCGTGCGTGTGTGAGATCAACTCCAAGACCAAGCGTGACACCAAACTTTCAGCGGCAGCGGGGGAAAAAGCCTTGTGCTTGGCCAGCAATGTGGCCGTCTCCAGCGCCTGTGCTGGCTGTCCGGACAAGCGGGCGGCTTTGAGCTGAAGTCGCATGGCCACCATGCGCCGACCGGCAGCAGGCGGTAATGCTTTGATTTTTCCCAAACTGGCAGCAGCATCACGGTCGTCCAACAACCAACGCGCCGACCGCAACAAAGAGCCCTCCATCAAGGTTTGGCCAGCGCTGCTTTGGTTATCGGCCGCTTGTGCCAAAGCCAAATTCAAATGGTGTTGCCGCTGTGCTTTGTCTTGCAATGCATGGCTGGCCTCGGCTGCCATGATGTGCGCCAGAGTTCGCAATGCAGCGGCATGCTCCAAATTCACACCCGCTGCCGCCAGCAATGCCTCTTTGTCCAAGGTTTGCTCGGCCGACTTTCGGGCCCGCAAAAATCGCCCCGCCATGAAGTGTCCGATTGAATCGAGCAAAGCGGCGTGGCTGGCTCTTTCTTTTTGTTGCAAACGCCAGCGCTGGGCTTTTTGGGGCAATGAAAAAAAAGCCTCCAGCGCTCGCTGGGCAAGTATCACCAGCAAAATCACCGACAAAACCATCAAAAAAGCGAGGTTGAGCGAGATGTCCACCCGGTGAGGGTAAAGAAACAAACTCACCGTGCCTTGGTTGTTTCCCGCAAGCCAAGCCCCAGCGGCAGCCAAGGCGAACAAAATGATGAGCCACAGAGCTGCACGCATGTTGATTTACCTCCCAGCAGCAGCTGTGCTGAGGGCTGTCAAAGAAGCTTCAATGCGAGGCACCTCGGCCGTTCGAACTTGTTCAGTGGTTTGTTCTAATAACTGCAACAACTGTGTGGTACGACGGGATTGCGGCTCAGCGTAGCGACGCACCAAAATCGCCGAGGCATTGAGGTCGGCACGCACGCCATCCTTTTGTCGCGCCAGCAGTCCCAAGCGGGCATTGAGCAACTTGAGCTTGAGGTTTTCGCGCACGAAAAAGGCTTGCTCAGGCGACAGCAAGGCGGCCTCTGGGGTGTCAATCCGGCTGACCCTCAACAAACTTTTGAACTCATCTCCCATCCGGGTCAAACCAGCCATCCACCAAGTCGTTGGCACAGAGGACACCGTAGTCTCTGTCTGTTGGCGCAACTTGTTTTGCTGAGAATTGGCATCGTTGGCCAGCACAAGCCCATCCACCAAAGCGACACCTTCGTCAAGCTTGACCATCAAACCCGGCAAATCAAAGCTTGGCACGCTGTTGATTCGCTCCAAGTCTTTCTCCAGAGCCCGCGCCAGCGGCATCAGACGCGGCTGCGATGTTCGCTGGACCCGCCTTTGTGCCGATTGCAGCGCCGCCAACAAAGGTTCTGTGCTGCCTGTCATCAAGGCTTGCTGCTGAGCAATGCGCAAAGCCGATTCGATGTCCACCAACAAATTTTCATCGCGCGAACGGGACAAGCTTTGCATCAAGTCTTCCAACTGGGCGCGTTGCAAAGCCACTTCGGCCAGTCTTGCCTCCATGAGCGCGATCCTGGCCGCGCTGTCCTGCACGGTTTCTTGGGCTTGTTTGGCCCAAGTCTTGGCCTCCAATGCCTGAACCCCAGAGTCCGCGCTTTGGCGAGCCAACTGCTCCTGGATACGTGAAAGTTTTTGCCACAAGAAAACCGAGGACAACAGGGCAAAAGTCGCCAAAGCGCCCACCAATGACAAAACCAGCCAAGAGCGCTGCGCCGCAGCAGGTGCGACAGAAACAAGCGGCTCGTTGGCAGGCTGGGGGTCAGGGACGTCTACTGAGGGGGGTGTCATGCCATTGATTTTATAGACAGCGCTTGCGCCTCAAGGCCAGCCGGGACCAAATCAACACACGACCAACCCGATTGCTTCAACCTGAGGGCGATGCGCGGATGAGTAGCCAAAGCTTTGGCTTGATCCAAAATCAGATTGGGGCAAGCCTGCAAAAGGTGTTGGGCGGCCTCTGAACTGCTGAACAACCACCTGCTGTCGTCGTTCATGGCCAAGTGAGCACGGGTTTGTTGCGCATCGCTCAGGCGAGGAGCCCGGCGCACATACGCCACCGTCTGCAGCACCTCCAAACCCGTAGCCTCCATTTGCAAAGCCAGCCAGTCACGACCGGCCAGTTGACCGTGCGCATCGGCACCGCGCACGATCAATACCTGAACTGACGACGCTGCAGCGGCTGTACCCCTTGCCAAGCCCATGGCTTGGGTCGCAGCGACCACGCGCGGGGCCACCAAGGACCACAAGGCTTCCGAGTCAAATTGCGGCGCAGACTCGTCTGGTGAATCGATCAACTCGGCCGGCCAGCCTGCCGCCAGCAAAGCCGCTCGGGTGCCTGGTCCGGTCGACCAAGCGCGGCAAGATCCAATCGGCGAACCCGCAGGTCTCGACGCCAAAAAAAATCGAACGGCATTGGCACTGACAAACATCACAGCCAAAAGCTGGGGCACAGCTTGCCACGCGGTCGTCAAAGGGGTTGAATCTTGCAAGCCGGTTATGTCTATCAAGGGCAGTGTCTCGCAAGCCACCCCTCGCGCCTGCAAGGCATCGGCCCAAGCCTGCGCTTCGCGCTCGGGTCGGGTGACGATCACCCGCCAAGCGGCATCGGCCCGACGACTTGAAGGCGCCAGCGCCATGTCAGCACCAGACCTCAATGCGCTCCGCCGTCGCGCAGGGCCTGGGCTACGCTCAGGCCCAAAGCCTCGGCGGCCTCTAAGCCATCTGTGCTGGCATTCGCGTCGGCAGTGACCAAGGTGGCCGCACCTTCCGGATCGCCCCAAGCCGCTTGCAGCTTGAGCACACCGCCCTCGATGGTCGCATGCGCGGCCAAAGGCATGGAACAACTGCCGCCCATAGCGCGGCTGACGGCCCGCTCTGCCGCCACACGGCGCCACGAGGGCGCGTCGGCCAGCTGCGCCAGCAGGGCGCGCAAATCGGCCCGGTCGCTGCGGATCTCTATGCCCAAAGCGCCCTGGCCTGCTGCGGGCAGCATTTGCTCGGTTTCAAAAATATGACGAATCCGCTCAGACAGGCCCAAGCGCTTGAGGCCCGCAGCCGCCAGCACAATGCCCGCGTACTGGCCTTCGTCGAGTTTGCGCAGGCGCGTGTCCAAGTTGCCGCGCAGGGGCTCAATTGTCAAATCGGGGCGCAATGCCCGCAGCAGTACCGTGCGGCGCAGGCTCGATGTACCCACCACAGCGCCTTGCGGCAAGTCTTCCAAACGGGCGTACTGCGACGAAACCCAAGCGTCGCGGGGGTCTTCACGCTCCATCACGCAGGCCAGCTCAAAGCCCTCGGGCATGTCCATGGGCACATCTTTGAGCGAGTGCACCGCGATGTCGGCGTGGCCCTCTTGCAGCGCCACCTCCAATTCCTTGACGAACAAGCCCTTGCCGCCCACTTTGGACAAGCTGCGGTCCAAAATTTGGTCGCCCTGGGTGGTCATGCCCAGCAACTTGACGGTGTAGCCCAATCCTTCCAGCAAGGATTTGACATGCTCTGCTTGCCACAAGGCCAAACGGCTCTCTCGGGTGGCGATGACGATGGCGGGTTGGGTGGACTCGGTCACAGAAGGATTCCTGAAAAAAATTTTGATTGCAATTAAATGAAATCAACGGGTCAATTTGTCTCTCCGACAATGCTAGCATGATGTCAAGAGAAATTGACACTTTTCAAAAGCTCTTTGCTGTCAACCCTGCGCTCGACCACTCGATCCGCCACCGCTTCCCCTTGATCGACCCACTGCACCACCTGCAAGTCGAGCTGATCCGCCGCTACCGGGCCGGAATTGCAGACGAACGCGCGCGGCGGGGCATCCACACTTCGATCGATGGGATTGCGGCGGGTTTGCGTAACTCGGGTTGAGCCTGTTTTCGGATGACCTCAGGTCGCCCGATAAAATCTTCAACCTATGACAAACCAACTCGACAAAAAATCCCAAGCTTGGTCCGCGCTTTTTTCTGAACCCATGAGCGAGTTGGTCAAGCGTTACACCGCCAGCGTGTTCTTTGACAAGCGCCTGTGGCAAGCCGACATCACCGGCAGCCTGGCCCACGCCGAGATGCTGGCCGCGCAAAACATCATCGCCGCCCAAGACCTGGCCGACATCCAACGCGGCATGGCGCAAATCACGGATGAAATCGAATCCGGCGCTTTTGAGTGGAAGTTGGACCTGGAAGACGTGCATCTGAACATCGAGGCGCGTCTGACCCAGCTCGTGGGCATTGCTGGCAAACGCCTGCACACCGGGCGCAGCCGCAACGACCAGGTGGCCACCGACGTGCGCCTGTGGCTGCGCGGCGAGATGGACCTGATCATCGGCTTGCTGACCGACCTGCAAAAGTCACTTGTGGATGTAGCCGAGCGCAACGTCGAGGTCATACTGCCGGGCTTTACCCATCTGCAAGTGGCGCAGCCCGTGAGCTTTGCCCACCACCTGTTGGCCTATGTGGAAATGTTTGCCCGCGATGCTGAGCGCATGGTCGACGTGCGCCGCCGCACCAACCGCCTGCCATTGGGCAGCGCCGCTTTGGCCGGCACCACCTACCCGCTGGACCGCGAGCGCGTGGCGCGCACCCTGGGCATGGTCGACGAAGCGGGCAACCCGCAGGTCTGCCAAAACAGCCTGGACGGCGTGAGCGACCGCGACTTCGCCATCGAATTCACCGCCGCCGCCAGCCTGTGCATGGTGCACATCAGCCGCTTCTCTGAAGAGTTGATTTTGTGGATGAGCCAGAACTTTGGTTTTGTGAAGATCGCCGACCGCTTCACCACAGGCTCGAGCATCATGCCGCAGAAGAAAAACCCCGATGTTCCCGAACTGGCACGCGGCAAGACCGGCCGCGTGGTCGGCCACCTGATGGGTCTGATCACCCTGATGAAGGGCCAGCCCCTGGCCTACAACAAGGACAACCAGGAAGACAAAGAGCCGCTGTTCGACACCGTGGACACGCTCAAAGACACGCTGCGCATCTTCAGCGAAATGGTGGGTGGCCAGGTCAACCCCGCCACGGGCCAAAAAGAAGGCGGCATCACCGTCAACGCTGTCGCCATGGAAGCAGCCGTGAAAAAGGGCTATGCCACTGCCACCGACTTGGCCGACTACCTGGTGAAGAAGGGCTTGCCGTTTCGCGATGCCCACGAAGTGGTTGCCCACGCAGTCAAGACCGCACAAGGCTTGGGTGTGGACCTGTCTGAGCTGCCGCTCGAAACCCTGCAAAAGTTCGACAACCGCATCGAAGCCGATGTGTTCGGGCCGCTCAGCCTGCACGGCTCGCTGAACGCTCGCAACACCTTGGGTGGCACGGCGCCGTCGCAAGTGCGCTTGCAAATTGCGCGTCACCGTACCCGACTGGTCTGAACCCCCGTACTATTTTTTCTGCACCGGGTTGGCCAGCAGCAATTGGGCCGGATAGGCCCGCATGAATTCGCGGGCTTTTTCCAATGGGGCGCTGAGCCAAGCACCGTACGCGCCTTCGTTCAAAATGGCAGGCATGCGTTTTTCATTGCCGTTTTGGCCGTAGCGGTTCATCAGCGCGTGGCTGTTGGCGTTCACGGTGAGCAGGGTGAAGCTGACGATTTCTTCGTCGCCTTGTTTCCAGCACTCCCACAAGCCTGCCACGCCCATGGGTTTGCCGTCCACCCGGGCAATCCGTGTGGGTACAGCTCTGCGGCTGCGCCAGTCGTCTTCGAAAAATGCTTGCATCGGGATAATGCAGCGCTGAGCACGCAGCCACGTCTCGCGGGTGGGCGTGGCGGTGCTCATCGTTTCATAGCGGGTCACGGCCAACTTGGTGGAACGCAGCTTGGCGTCTGACGCCGACTTGACCCAAGTGGGCACCAAACCAAACTGACCTTGGGCCAACTGCAAAAGCAACGGGGCGGCAGTTGAGGCTGGCTGGCTATGTTCTGCCTGTTCATTGTCAAGATGGCTTTCTGGTGATCCCAAAGGGACAGCCTCGGGTGCAGCGGCTTTGCGAATGAAAAAGCCCAGCTGACGGGGCCAGACTTCTTTGCCCAGCAAGGCTTCGGGTGCGGCAATGCCAAAGGCCTCGGCGTACAGGTCGGGGCTTTTCAGGCATTCGTATTGGGTGCTCATGCGGGTGATGCTACCCCACCGCCCTGATGGGTGGACCTGATACGCTCTGGCCTCAATGACAACACCTGCCTTTTCATGCTGATCCGCTTCAACAAACCTTATGGCGTGCTCAGTCAGTTCACCCCTGAGGGGCGTTGGACCGGGTTGGCAGACCACATCGATCTGCCCGGTGTGTACGTGGCCGGACGGCTAGACGCTGACAGCGAAGGCTTGCTGCTGCTGACCAGCGATGGACAAGAACAGGCCCGCATTGCCGACCCGCGCTTCAAGATGGAAAAGACCTATCTGGTGCAGGTGGAGGGCATCGTGACCGACCAAGCCCTGACCGCATTGGCCCGGGGCGTGAGTCTCAAGGACGGCCCCACACTGCCCGCCCGCGCCCGCGCCGTGGCGCCACCTGCTGAGTTGTGGTCCCGCAACCCACCGATTCGCGAAAGGCAAAGCATTCCCACCTCTTGGCTGGAACTGAGCATCCGCGAGGGCCGCAACCGCCAAATTAGGCGCATGACAGCGGCAGTGGGCCTGCCCACACTGCGCCTGATACGGACTGCGATAGGGCCTTACAACCTGGATGGACTGCCCTCGGGCACTTGGCAAAAAATAACGCCATGACAACGAACTGAGGCTGCATGCATCTGCGCTGCTGAGCCAAATGGCCTGCGTCTTCAGACACAATCACTTATCTTTTACCTTGAATGGAACCCCCATGTCTGACTTGCTGAACAAACTCGAATGGCGTTATGCCTGCAAAAAAATGGACCCAACCCAGGTCGTACCGCAAGACAAAGTGGACCGCATCGTGGAAGCCGCTCGATTGGCCCCCACCTCCAGCGGGTTGCAGCCGTTTGAGGTGTTTGTGGTCACCAACACCGAACTGCGTGAAAAAATCAAACCCAAGGCTTGGGGCCAAGCCCAGATCACAGACGGTTCGCACCTGTTGGTGTTTGCTGCCTGGGATAACTACACGGCCGACCGAATCAACATGATGTTTGACCTCACCAACGCTCAGCGGGGTGGCACCAACGAAGGCTGGGAAAATTACCGCCAGATGTTGCTCAAGAACTACCCTGCTCGAACACCCGAAGTGAACTTCGAGCACGCCGCACGCCAGGCTTACATCGGTTTGGGCGCTTCTTTGATTGCCGCTGCTTTCGAAGAAGTTGACGCCACGCCCATGGAAGGTTTTGACCCCAAAGCGGTGGACGAAATTTTGGGTTTGAGCGCCCGCGGCCTGCGCAGCGTGGTGATCGTGCCTCTGGGCTACCGCGCCAGCGAGGGCGATTGGTTGGTCAACTTGAAAAAGGTGCGCCGCCCCACCGCGCAATTTGTGACCGAGGTCAAATAATCGCAGCACCCGCCGAAGGCGAGCACGTTTCATACCCCGACAAAGCCGCAAATCCTGCGGCTTTGTGCTTTAACATCGGGTGCTTCCCAAGCCGGGATGTCTATCAAAGGAATCAACATGGCCAAAGGCGAACAACGCAGCAACAAAATGGCCAAAAAGCCAAAGAAAGACACATCACCCCCAAAGACCTTCACCTCGGACCGCCCCATGGCCCCGTCCACCTTTGTGGCGCCTCGCGGCAAGGTCAAAGACAAGTGATTTTTTCAGCCGAGCACCCTGCCCGCTCGGCTCGCCCTGCATGACCCCGATCCATGAAGACGAGCACCTGCTGGTGTTGGAAAAACCCAGCGGCTTATTGTCTGTGCCCGGTCGCGGCCCGGACAAGCAGGATTGCTTGTCCAAGCGGGTGCAAGACCGCTACCCCGAAGCCCTGATCGTGCACCGACTCGATCAAGACACATCGGGCTTGTTGCTCATGGCCAGGGGCATTGAAGCTCAGCGTCGTCTGAGCAAACTGTTTGAAACTCGGCAAGTCAAAAAGCGCTACATCGCTGTGGTGGCAGGTCTGCCCTCGCAAACACAAGAACACGTGCCACCAGACGAAGACGGCTGGCGCACCATCGATGGCCCCATCCTGCTCGACTGGGAGCGCCGCCCACTGCACATCATTCATGCCGATGGCAAAGCCAGCCGCAGCCGATGGCGCACGCTAGAGACCAGTGCCAGCGCCAGCCTGATTGAACTGGAACCCGTTACAGGCCGCACCCATCAGTTGCGCGTACACCTGCAAAGCATTGGCCACCCCATGCTGGGTGACTCGCTGTACGCACCGCCCAACACCAAGGCGCTGAGTCCCCGCTTGTTGCTGCACGCGCAAGAGCTGGCCTTTGTGCACCCCTTCACCGAGCAAGCTTTGGCATTCAAGGTCCCGGTGCAATGGTCGGCCCTATCGCCTTACATGGCCAGTCATCACCCCGGGGGTTGATCACTCAGGCTTGGCTTGCGAACTTGATTCGGCTCGACACCAGGCCACACAGCACCACCAAGGCCATGCCCGTGAAAGCCCAGGCATCAGGGATGTGGTCGAACAACCACCAACCGAGCAAGGTGGAAAAGCCCACAGCGGTGTACAAAAAAGGCGAGACCACGGAGGCTGGGGCTTTGGAAAAAGCCACGATCAGCAGGTACTGACCCAGCGTGGCGGCCAAGCCCACCAAAAGCAGCAGCAGCCATTCATTCAGACTTTGTGGCGTGACCCACGCATTGAACACCAGCAGCGTGCTCACAGCCCAACCGACCCAGCCTGTGTAGAGCTGCATCACGGCGGGGTCTTCGGTGCGCGTCATGTGGCTAGTCACGGCCTGGAATACAGCGTAAGTCACCACCACCGTCAGCGCCATCCAGCCCACCGTGCTGTCGACCTGCCCACCCGGGCGGATAACCAGCAAGGCCCCGACCAGGCCACCCACCACCATGAGCCAGCGCAGCGGTGAGACCTTCTCCTTCATGACAAAACGGGCCAATACCGTCAGCACCAAGGGCGTGAGCATGACGGTGGCGGTGAACTCGGCCACGGGCATGCGCTGCAAACAGTAAAAAGCCAACAGGCTGCACGACACCATGAGCAAGCCGCGCAGCAACTGCCAGCGCAAGCTGTGCGTGCGCCACATGGCGCGGCCCCGCAGTGGGGCCAGCACCAAGGTGGTGCCCAAGGCCTGCACGGCATAGCGAAACCACAGCACCATCACAGGCGAAACACTGAGCAAAACCCATTTGCTGGTGGCATCGCTGAAACTCAGACTGGCCATGGCCAGCACAGCAAAAACGATGCCGGACCCCACCCAATGGGCTTGGCTCAATGGCGCTGACAATTGCGTTGGCTGGGTCACTGGGGGCTTCCAAATCGGTACTGCAAGATCTTGGCACAGCTTGTCGTTGAGCACTGTCACGCAAAACCGTGGCGACCAAACCACAGGTTTTTGGCCGCTAAACTCACCCACCATGTCCCCTGAAATACCTTTTTTCAACGCCTGCATCACGCCCGATGGCGTCAGTTTTGACGCCTGGAAATCACAAAGCTTGCTCGACTCAATGGAACAAGGCGGCTTGCAGTGGCCCAGTTCCTGCAGATCGGGCACTTGTCGCACCTGCATCGGGCAGCTGGTCTCTGGACAGGTGCACTATGAGATGGCATGGCCCGGTCTCACGGCCGAAGAAAAAGCCGAGGGCTGTGTGCTGCCTTGTGTGGCAAAACCCCTCAGCGATGTGGTGCTGCGTGACCCATTCGCCTGAAAAAATACAAGGCCATGGGGTCCAAGTTGGCCGTCTGAACCTGGATCAATCAACTCTCGTCGATCCCTAGCTCCTGAATTTTTCGGGTGATGGTGTTGCGACCAATGCCCAGTTTCTGTGCAGCCTCAATCCGGCGACCGCGTGTGGTGGCCAAAGCAGCTTGGATCAAACTGGTCTCAAAACGTCGGGTCAGGGCATCCCACACATCGGTGCGCCCGGCATTCAACAAAGCCAAGGCCTCCTGCTCCAAACCCGCATCCCATACAGCGGCACCCGTGCTTGGCCCGAGCAGTGCAGCAGCATCCAAGCCTGCTGTAGCCACAAAATCTGCACTCAATGCACCATCATGACCTGAAGAAGCAGGGGTCAAAACAGGCACACCCGACACACCACCCGTATCCAGCACTTCGGGCGGCAAATCCTTGACTTCGATGAGCTGCGATGGCGCCATGACGGTCAACCAATGGCAAATATTTTCCAGCTGGCGCACATTGCCGGGGAATTGAAAATGACCCAGACGCTCCAGCGCAGCGTCGTCCATGCGTTTGGGTTCAACGCCCAGCTGCTGCGCACTGCGCTGCAGAAAATAGCGTGCCAAAACAGGCACATCTTCGCGCCTCTCACGCAGCGCAGGCAAACGCAAACGGATGACATTGAGGCGGTGGTAAAGGTCTTCGCGGAACACGCCTTCTTTGACACGCTGCTCGAGATCTTGGTGCGTGGCGGCAATCACGCGCACATTGGCTTTGACGGCGCTGTGGCCACCCACGCGGTAGAAGTTGCCATCCGACAGCACGCGCAGCAAGCGCGTCTGCAAATCGAAAGGCATGTCACCGATCTCATCCAAAAACAGTGTGCCACCATCGGCCTGTTCGAAGCGGCCTCGGCGCGACGCTTGAGCACCTGTGAACGCACCACGCTCGTGTCCGAAGAGTTCACTCTCCAGCAGGTCTTTCGGAATGGCCGCTGTATTGATGGCCACAAAAGGTTGATTGGCACGGGGAGAGTGTTTGTGCAGCGCATGCGCCACCAGCTCTTTGCCTGAACCCGACTCGCCCGTGATCAAGACCGTCACATGGCTTTGCGCCAAACGGCCGATGCCGCGAAACACATCTTGCATCGCCGGGGCTTGCCCCAGCATTTCAGGCGCATCGACCATCTTTTCTTCGGCCACGTCTTCCCGCTGGCTCTCGCCCACGGCACGGCGGATCAGCTCCACCGCCTTGGGCAAATCAAAGGGTTTGGGCAAATACTCAAACGCGCCACTGGAAAATGCAGAAACGGCGCTGTCCAGATCCGAAAACGCGGTCATGATGATGACGGGTAAACCAGGCATGCGCTGCTTGATGGCCGTGAGCAAATCCAGGCCCGATCCACCGGGCATGCGGATGTCACTGACCAAGACCTGGGGCCCTTCACTTTCAGCCTCCAAAGCCTTCATCACCTCCCGTGGGTTGGTGAAACTGCGTGTAGGCAACCCTTCGCGCAGCAATGCTTTTTCGAGCACAAAACGGATGGATTGGTCATCGTCTACGATCCAGATTGGCTTCATCAACGTAACGCTTTCAGTGTTCACGGGCATTGGCTTTCAGGGCAACGGAATCAAAATTTTGAAATCCGTCCGGCCGGGCTCGCTGTCACATTCGATCATGCCGTGGTGCTGTTGCACAAAGGTTTGCGCCAAAGTCAGCCCGAGGCCAGAACCGCCTTCACGTCCCGAAATCAACGGGAAGAAAATCCGGTCCTTGATCGAGTCTGGAACACCAGGCCCGTTGTCCATCACATGCAATTCCAATGCCAGGCGATACCGCTGTTTGCCAAAAGTGACCTGCCTCAAGATACGGGTACGCAGTGTGATCTGGCCATCGCCCTGAGCAATTCGCTCTTGCAGCGCTTGCGCAGCGTTGTGTGCGATGTTCAGCACCGCTTGAATCAGTTGCTCGCGGTCGCCCCGAAACTCCGGAATAGAGATGTCATAGTCTCGCAACACCTTCAGGCCGCGAGGGAATTCGGCCAATATCAGGGCCCTGACGCGCTCGCAGACTTCATGAATGTTCACGTCACCGACCACATGTGGCCTGCGATGCGGCGCAAGCAAGCGGTCCACCAGCGTTTGCAGGCGATCGGCCTCGTGGATGATGACTTGCGTGTACTCGGTCAGCTCTTTGTCATCCAGCTCCATCTCCAGCAACTGGGCCGAGCCCCGAATACCTCCCAACGGGTTCTTGATCTCGTGCGCCAAATTGCGAATCAGCTCCTTGTTGGCCTGAGCTTGGTCCAGCAGGCGTTCCTCACGCTCTTGCCGCGTTTGCTGCTCCACAGGCATGAGCTCCACAATCACCTCATCGGGCTCATCTGTCGCGGCCACGATCACATGAACGGGCAAGATGTCTTCGTGGTGCAGACGGCGCAACTGTGCTTCATAACGCAAGGCGGCAAACTCGTTGGACTGTGCCCCCAACAAAGCCGTCATCAGCGGTTGGGGATCCAAAAAAAAATCAGGCAAGTGCATGTCGTACAGCGTTCGGCGCGACATGCCCAAAGCGTCTTCTAGGGCGGCATTGACAAAAAGGATCCGCCCCTGCCCCTGCATCACCGCAACGGGGGTGGCCAATAAATCAAATGCTTGAAAACGGGCAACTTTACTCATGGGGTGCGGGTGCTGACGACAGCCGGACGGCGTTCAAGCTCACGTTGCAAACTTTCAATGTCACGTTGCGTGCGTTCAATGGAGGCCTTGAGCGAGGAGACCCGGTCCAAGTACCTTTGGTGGTGACGACTTTCAGAGGCCCATTTGACCGGCTCCCCATCGTTGTACTCCTGCACCAATACGGTGAGTTGCTGTCGCGCCTTGTCCAACTCATGACCCACAATGGTGCGGGCATGCAGATCGCGTTCGGCTTGAAGTGCCGGTAAGGGACGAAACAACTCAGCACTGCGCGCTTCAGTGGATGCGGCGCTGGGCACGGGGGCAGGGGCACGAGCAGGCGAAGGTCTGGTTCCAGTGATGACCGTGACAGCCTGCGGCGCCAGGCGCTCGCACTGGCGAACATCACTGGGCGCGTTGGTGTATTCCTGACCGCAACGGTAAATGGCTTCTTGGGCCGAAGCAACCCCCATAGCGGCGACCGACACACTGAAACCCAAGGCCCAGAGATGGCCCACCATGAAGCCGTTTTGGAAACGTCGAAGCGCGAGCATGATTTGACTCCTTTGCCGACTGGCAGTGGACACCATCAAAACCCTATTGAACCAGAAAAAAAGGACGGCCGAAGCCGTCCTGAGGGCGCATTGCACAAGGCGTGCAATGGAACGCATGCCAATCAGAGCGAGTAGTACATGTCGTATTCGACAGGCGAAACTTCGACACGGCTGCGGTTGACTTCTTGCATCTTCAATTCGATGTAAGCGTCGATCCATGAGTCAGTGAACACGCCGCCTTTGGTCAAGAAAGCACGGTCTGCATTCAGTGCGTCCAAAGCTTGGTCCAAGCTGGAGCAAACGGTAGGGACCAATTTGTCTTCTTCTGGAGGCAAGTGGTACAGGTCTTTGGTCGCTGCTTCGCCTGGGTGAATCTTGTTTTCGATACCGTCCAAGCCCGCCATCAACAAGGCTGCGAAGCCGAGGTAAGGGTTGCACAGTGGATCGGGGAAGCGGGCTTCCACTCGACGGCCCTTGTCAGACGCGACGTTGGGGATGCGGATCGAAGCGGAGCGGTTCTTGGCCGAGTAAGCCAGCTTGACCGGCGCTTCGTAGTGAGGGACCAGGCGCTTGTAGCTGTTGGTGCCGGGATTGGTGATCGCGTTCAAGGCGCGAGCGTGCTTGATGATGCCGCCGATGTAGTACAGGGCGAATTCAGACAAGCCAGCGTAGCCGTTGCCTGCGAACAGGTTCTTGCCGTCTTTCCAGATGGACTGGTGCACGTGCATGCCAGAACCGTTGTCCCCAGCGTAAGGCTTGGGCATGAAAGTGGCGGTTTTGCCGTAGGCGTTGGCCACGTTGTGGATCACGTACTTTTGCAACAGTGTCCAGTCAGCACGCTCCACAAGCGTGGAAAACTTGGTACCGATTTCGCACTGGCCAGCGCCTGCCACTTCGTGGTGGTGCACTTCGACTGGGATGCCGACGGATTCGAGGATGAGCGACATCTCGCTGCGCATGTCGTGCGTGCTGTCAACTGGAGGCACTGGAAAGTAACCACCCTTGACGCGGTTGCGGTGGCCTTTGTTGCCGCCGTCCATCTTCGCGCCGCTGTTCCATGGGGCTTCGGCTTCGTCGATGGCGTAGAAGGTGTTGTTGGGCTCAGTGCTCCAGCGCACTTCGTCAAACAAGAAGAATTCTGGCTCGGGGCCGAAGTAAGCGGTGTCGCCCAAGCCCGATTGCTTGAGGTACGTCTCGGCGCGCTTGGCGATGGAGCGGGGATCGCGCTCATAAGCCTTGCCATCTGTGGGCTCGATCACGTCGCAGATCAGGACCAGTGTGACTTCTTCAAAGAATGGGTCAATGATGGCGCTGTTGGCATCGGGAATGAGCAGCATGTCGGAGGCTTCGATGCCTTTCCAGCCGGCAATCGAAGAGCCATCAAAGGCCTGACCGTCTTCGAACTTGCTTTCGTCAAACTGGGACACGGGCACCGTGATGTGCTGCCATTTGCCACGGGTATCGGTGAAACGGAAATCAACGAACTTGACTTCGTTGTCTTTCACCATGGTCATCACATCTGCGACGGTCTTGGCCATCAAATTCTCCTGGATAAAAAGGGATTGAAAAGTTTACTGACAGGTCTTGCAGTTTTTGTGCCAACTTGACACATTCAACCACTGCCAACAGACCGAGATTGTGCCCTGAGCGCATGCTTTTCTAGCTTTGCACTGCAGAAAAAAGCACAAGTCTTCACTCCAATCACGCACATTAACCCATGTGCCTCAAAAAAGCCAACTCTTCGGGTGGCCTCAAAATCCCAGCGATGCACTTAAATAGTGCAATTGCGCATTATATTGGTGCAAAATCAATTACCGCACCATTTCGGGGCCATATTCCAATGAAAAAGCTTGCAAGCCTTGGCGCAGGCCCGCATAGGCGAGATGGGCTGCGGCGGGCTCGCCCTTGACACCCAATTCGATATGCCGCCCCCACTGAGGGTGGTCCACGCTCGGCAAACTGAAGACCTTGACCTCAGGGTGGGCCGCTTCAATGGCTTCCATGAGTGGGGTCAAAGTAGCCTCCATAGCGCCCAAAATGATGACCGACTTCTCAATGTACGCGTTGAGCCTGAAATGCGCACTGTAGTGGGTGTCTAAAACCGATTCGATCATGGGCCAAGCCATGACCGGGAAGCCGGGCACGAAATGAACGCAGCCTCCAGAAGCTCCTTGGCAGCTGAAACCGGGGATTTTGTTGTATGGGTTGCGGATGATGGTCGCCCCTTGCGGAAACACACCCATGTTGAGACGGTGGATGTTGTCGGATCGCTCGGGTTCATAGGCGACGCCCTGCTCTTTGGCAGTGTCCTGCATGCGCTCTTGAATCAAAGCCTTGGCTTCTGGGTGCAAAACCAGTGGCACGTCCAGCGCCCGTCCTGCACATTGGCGGGTATGGTCATCCGGGGTCGCACCAATGCCGCCGCAGCTGAAGACCACGTCATTTGATTCAAAAGCCCGCTTCAGCGTGGCGGTGATGCGACCGGGGTCATCACCGATGTATTCAGCCCAGCCCAGATTCAAGCCGCGAGCGGTCATCAATTCGATGACTTTGGGCAAATGTTTGTCCTGGCGTTTGCCGGACATGATTTCGTCGCCAATGATGATCAGTCCAAAGTGAGGGGTCATGGTGCTGGTGAAGGTCAGATGAGGGGGAACAAAGGGGTCAAGAGCCGCGCCGAGGATCGACATCGGTCACATCGGTTTTAGGGGAGTTGCTGAGCCCTTGCGAAACATTGGCAGCTAAACGGGCCTCAGAGTGCGGCGAGACAGGCTGCGCAGAAAAAATTTCACCGGCAAAGCTTGGCGGTGCCTCAAGGCGCATGTCTTGCAAGGCACTCAAGGCGTAATGTGCAAACCATAAAGATGCAAACGCAAAAACCAAGGTGTAGATCCAGATCGCCAAGGGCACCAAGATCACAAAAGCGGCTGCAAACAATGCGCCCGATGCCCAAACCAAGCTGGGTGCGGCGCCCATCATGCCAGTGATCACGCCCATACCCAAAAGACTCAAACGGTGACGAGACAGCAGAGTTTGTCGCTCTGAGGGGCTGGCAAACTCGGCCAACACATCAAAAGCCATGATGCGGTAGGTGAGCCACCCCCAGATCAATGCGGGCAAAAGCATGGCCAAAGGCGGCACCAACCACATGGGCAAGGTGATCAACAAGGCCCCCAAGGCCAGCAACACAGACCACAATGTCCAACCCAAACCGGACAAAACGCCTGCGCCGTGCTTTGGCTCTAGCCCAACAAAGCGCCTTTGGGCGACCATGCGGGCCAAGGCCGGCGTCATCAACCAAGAAACCAGCACCAGGCAAACGACAACCACCATGGGGGTGATCAGGAAAATGACCACCAAAGGCGCCACGACCGCTTTCAAATCAGGCAAGCCTACGCCTTCCAACCAGCGCCACACCGTGTCCAGCCAACTGGAGGCGTCCAAGCCCGTCCTCACCAGCGCGATGGCGTCATCCCAGTACAAGTAGCCCAGCAACCAGGACAGGGCGACCATCAAAAACAGGGGCAACAGCGACAAGCCGATGACACGGGGATGAAAGCAATATGCGCCAGCACGCCAAAATGAGTCCATCAACAACTTCATGCCTTAAAGCTTAACAGCTGACAACAGCCGACCGCGTTACGGGTGCTTAACCGCCCACTTCAAAACGCCATCAAAATAGCGCTCATCTTTGAATTTGAAAGCCCCTCAGATGCTTTTGCCCGTGAGCGAAAAAACAGACGTGTTTGGCATCCAGCTGGAGACCCAGTTCATACCAGCGCCAGCGGGCCAAGAACACCCTGTTCTGGTTTTTTTGCACGAAGGCCTCGGCAGTGTGCACATGTGGCGCGACTGGCCACGACTGCTTTGTCAGCAACTCGGCTGCGCTGGTTGGGTCTATTCTCGCCAAGGCTATGGCCTATCCGATGCCGTGGCAGATGTGCGGGGGCCCGCCAAGCAAAGCCCGGAAGGTCACATTCGAAGCGGCCGTCTCCAGCCAGACTACATGCACCGTGAGGCCCAAGTGGTCTTGCCAGAATTGCTAGACCGTTGGGGCATTCAAAGACCAGTTCTGATCGGTCACTCGGACGGCGGCACCATTGCTTTACTTCACGCCGCTCATAGCGATGTTCATGCTTGCATTGCCATGGCGCCCCATGTCATGGTCGAAGACATGTCGATTCAGGCCATCCAATTGGCCCGCGAAGCCTTTGAAAAGGGCTCTTTGCGCGAACGCCTCAAGACTTTTCATGCAGACGTGGACTGCGCCTTTTGGCAATGGAACGATGTCTGGCTGAGCGAGGGCTTTCGCAGTTTTGACATGCGTGACACCCTGACCAAGATCCGCGCCCCAGTGCTGGCCATTCAGGGAGTGGACGACCCCTATGGCAGCATGGCTCACATCGAAGACATCGCGCGCCTTGCGCCCCAAACCCAATTGCTCCAACTGACCCGCTGCGGCCATTCTCCCCACCGGGACCAACCCTTGGCAGTGAATCAAACGATCGAGGCCTTTTTGAAGAACCTCAGGGCTTGAGCAAAGCCAAATCTTGCTCGGTCAGCCAGCGCCATTGACCAGGTGCCAAATCGTTCAACTCCAAACCGCCAATTCGTGACCGGTGCAGCCCTTCCACCCGGTTACCGACCGCCGCCAACATGCGCTTGACTTGGTGGTACTTACCTTCCTTCAAGGTCAACCTGAGGTGCAACTCTCCCACGGCCTCACAATCCGCGGCTTTCACGGGCTTGGGGTCATCGTCCAGCACCACGCCGCTGAGCAATTTATCCACCATCTCTGTCGTGATCGGGTGCTTGGTCGTGACTTCATAGACCTTGGGCACATGGTGTTTGGGAGAGCTCATTTTGTGGATGAACTTCCCATCGTCGGTGAGAAGCAAAAGTCCCGTGGTGTCTTGGTCCAGCCGCCCAACCGCCTGCACCCCCTGAACCGCCGCTTTTTGAGGGCGCTGACGCAAAGGTGGTGGCAGCAAGGTGTAAATGCTCGGCCAAGTCGATGGCTTTTGAGAACATTCGGTTCCTGCAGGCTTGTTCAGCATCAAATAAGCCTGCGCTGCGAAGGGCCAGTCTTCCCCTTGCACCTGAAACCGAAGGCCATGAAGGTCGAAAAAATCACCCGCATCGACCACGGTCTCGCCATGGACTTGCACATGACCTTGCTGGATCAATCCAGCACAGACCCGCCGGGTGCCAAAACCCTGACTGAACAAAATGTCTTCCAGGCGCATGGGTTTAAGAGTTGGAACATTCATGGGGCATGATTGTCGCTTCGAAAACACCTTCAACCCACAGCCTTTTGAAGATGACCCAGAACTCAAGTCCGCTGGACGCTATGACGCATGCCCTCAAGCAGTGCGAGCAAGGCGAAACATCCACCGCCAAAATGGTACAAATTTGGCGCGCACAAGCGGCTCAATTACCCCTGCCTTCAAGATACGGCGAAGTGCTGAATGGGCAGCTGGATCGCATGGAGTCCAGCGCTTTGTTCAGCGAGGAAAGTTGTTCTTTCAGCCAAAAAGACCAGCTGGACGCTTTGAGAATTTGGCTTGAAAAAGCACGTGAACAACTGAACCGCCCAGTCTTGTGATGCGCTTGGCTTGAGCACGCAAGCCTGACCGACCGCCGACCAGACCCCACAGCCTAGGTCTCATCCTCATGCTCAGTAAACGGTGCAGGCCTGCTCAAAAGACAATCGTGGATGACGCGGGAAAAGCTTGCTGCTGTCGCCATAGCCCAAATTGATCAAGAAATTGGCTGTGAATCGGCCATCTGGGAAGAATTCGGCATTCACCTTGGCCAAGTCTACGCCGCTCATTGGACCGCAATCGAGTCCCAAAGCACGTGCGGCAATCATGAAATAAGCGCCGCTCAAAGTGCCATTGCGTGATGCAGTCCCTTGGGCCATTGCCGCATTGCCTTCAAACAATGCTTTGGCATTCGGATTGCTCGGAAAAACAAAGGGCATGTGCTCAAAGAACTGGCTGTCGGTTGCCACAATCACACACACCGGTGCCGATTGGGTTTTGACCACATTGCCCGGACTCAAAGCGGGCATGAGTCTTTGCTTGGCCGCATCGCTGGTCAGAAACACGTAACGCGCAGGCTGCGAGTTCATGGATGTCGCCCCCATCTTGGCGATGTCGTAGATCTCCTGCAACAAGGCCGCGGGCACAGGTTTGTCTAAAAAACCATTGGCCGTGCGGGCGTCCAAGAACAGCTGCTGGAGAGAGGCATTGTCAATTTTCATGGGGCTTGTCTGAGTGAAGAGTAAAGTGTTTATTCTGCCTTGATGCCGATGTCGCGAACCAATTTGGACCAGCGCTCGACATCTCTGCGAACCAAAGCCCGCGTCTGATCGGCGTTCAGGCTCAGTGGCTTGCCACCCGCTTTGCGAAAAGTTTCTTGTAAATCGGGCTGTGCAATCACCTTGGCCAGTTCGTTGCGCAAGCGGTCTTGAATGTCCATCGGTGTCCTTTTGGGCACGAAATAACCAAACCAAGACTCCAAGTCCAGGTTAGCAACACCACTTTCCACAACGGTGGGAACATCTGGGTGCATGGGATTGCGCTCAGCACCCGAGACGGCCAAGGCCTTCACACTGCCAGCGTTCACGTGCACACGGGCCGTGGACGATAAATCAAAGAAAAGGTCAACGCGACCACCTAATAAATCCAAATACGCGGCCTGCGCGCCCCGATACGGAACGTGCACAAGGTCAGTGCCGGCCAAATGCCACAAAGCCGCTGGCAGCACATGCTGGCCCGATCCGACACCCGCTGAAGCGTAAGACAATTTGCCAGGATTGGCTTTGGCGAATGCAACGAGGTCTTTGAGCGAATTGAGAGGGAGGTCCTTGCGCGCCATGAGCGTGTAGCTGTAACTCACGGCCAGGCCGACCGGCTCAAAGTCGCGCAAACTGTCGTAAGACAATTTGTCGTACAAGCCCATGTTGAGCGCAATATTGGAGACCGAACCCACCAAAATCGAATAACCATCCGGATCGGCTTTGGCCGCCGCGTCCGTACCCACCAGCGTGCCCGAACCAGACCTGTTTTCGACCACGATACTCTGTCCCAGCGATTTGGACAACCGCTCGGCCAACGCACGCGCGACAAAGTCAAAACCACCGCCTGGTGGCTGAGGAACGATCACCTTCAAGGGGCGGTTAGGGTATCCCCCTTGCGCCCAAACACCAGGCGTCAAGCCCAACATGCCCATGGCTGGCAGTGCCCGCAAGATGCCACGACGATCCGCGTTCACCCCAAAAATTTGTTCTTTGTTCATCCGTGTCTCCTTGAGAAAAGTGTGCCTCAATGTGCTCAGCGCTCTAGGGCACCACCGGCCAACCAGCGTGCGCCACGTCGGTAGAGTTCTTCGACCACAGGCCCTTTGAGCATGGGCATGTCCATCTTGACCGTATAACCAATCCGCGTTTGTATATACGCCAAATGGCGATAACCCTCTGGGAAGGTCGCCAGCGCGGCAGTATCCAACTTCAACACGGCTGTCGAGTCCACGGGGTCGATGCGGTCTTTTTCATAGATGGGCTGACGGTGCAGCAGCTTCCATTCACCCTCGTGACGGATGACAAAATCGTAAAAACGACCTGTGCACACCACATCGCACAATACAGGGCCGTTTTCGCCCTCCACCATACCCCGCTGAGAGATGGTCATTTTGGTCTGGGCTATGGCACGGTCACCCACCACTTCGATGGCAGAACCGCCCAAAAAATGCAAGATGCTGACCCCTTTGGCCCAACCCTCTTGCGTCACACGGATGAACTCACGGAAGGGCCCCTGAAACCAGGTGGCCATCATCACGCCTTCGGGATGCCAAACCGTTGCGAAACGATCCCAGTCACCCGCGTCACGCCAAACCGCCCAGCGCTCGACCATTTGACGCACCCGTAATTCGTCACTGAATGATGGGTTCATGCTTTATCTCCTGAAAAATCAATGGGGGGTGTAATCCACTTGGAAACGGGAAGTTCGCAAATTTGCCACCTCCTCCTTCACGCGCAGGTGCTCTGGGTGACTGGCGTACGCGTTCAAAGCGTCCTGGGTGTCAAACTCTGTGTACAAAACCACGTCGCAGGCATAGTCAATGCGGCTGGTGTCAATGCCCAACTCAAGGTGCAATAGACCCGGGATTTGGCCCCGTAAGCTTTCGAAACTGCTTTTCAACTGCGCGATGGACGTCGCTTTTTCTGCTTCAGATGTGCCTCGTACATGCCACATCACAATGTGTTTGATCATGTCATCGCCTTTTTAAGTCACAGAAGGGAAGCCCGTTTTTTGAGGCCATAGGTTGACAAATGCATGGACTGCCACGCTGCCATACAAACCCGCCTGCGTGAAAGGCTCTTGATCCAACCATGCAAGGGCAGCCTCACGGTCTGGAAAGTCCATCACCAACAAGCTGCCCAACATGGTTTGGCCATCGTCCTGCATGAGCGGCCCGGCAAAAGCAACCCGATCAGCCACAGTGGACAAATAGGCCTTGTGGGTAGGACGCAAGCGCAGACGCAACTCAGCGCTATGGGGTTTGTCCATCAGGACGAATGAGAAAAGCATTATTTGAGTTTTGACATCGAATCACCAAATTTTTGCATGGGCAAACTCCGCAAGGAGTCGTGTACAAGACACCCCTCCTTTTTATTTTTGCTGATGATGGCAAGAGGTGCATGACGAGTTCGACCCAGCCGCAAGAGGGCGACCCTGAAGCTCACAAACAGGGCGCCCAATCGGCTGTCCAAAAAAGATTCGAAAGGGCAAGCAAGCATTGAGACCATCCAATCCATTCGGGACTGATTCGATTTTCAAAAAGTCGCGCCAAACATCAAGCCCCGTTCCACTTAACAACACCATTTCACGAAAGACTTCCATGGCAAATCCAGAGACGCACGACATCGCGCAGGCAGTTATTGACAGAATGGCTGATAGCCAAGACCCCCGGTTCAAAGCCGTGATGACGTCACTGGTCAAACATGTTCATGCTTTTCTTGAAGAAATGCAGATCACACCCGAAGAGTGGATGAATACCATCGAGTTTTTGACCGCCACGGGCAAAATGTGCGATGAAAAAAGGCAAGAGTTCATTTTGCTGTCCGACACCTTGGGCATATCCATGGCGGTGGTGGCCATCGCGCAAGCCAAAGGGTCGGCATCTCTCAAACACAACCCACCCCAACTGGCGCCCACAGAAGCCACCGTGCTCGGCCCATTCTTTTGGGAGGGCGCGCCTGAGTTGCCCTTGGGCTCAGACATCCGGGGCAGCAGTTCTGGCACACCCGCTCTGTACTGCGGCCGCGTCACCGATACCGCAGGTCAACCCATTGCCCATTGCACTTTGGATGTTTGGTCTGGGGATTCTGATGGTTTTTACGATTTGCAAAAAGGCGCTGAAGCCCCGATGGAGCTTCGAGCACGATTTCACACCGACGCTCAAGGGCAGTACAGTTTTTGGTCGATCAGGCCCACTTGCTACCCGGTGCCGGACGATGGTCCGGTTGGCGTGATGCTCCGGAAAATGGGCAGACACCCATTCCGTCCCGGACACATGCACACGATGCTCAGCGCAGCAGGACATGAAACCTTGATCACCCACTTGTTTGTGGCAGATAGCCCTTACCTCGAATCCGATGCCGTATTTGGCGTGCGCAACAGTTTGATTGTTCCGTTTCAAGCGCACCCAGCTGGTACCGCGCCTGATGGCACCCAGATGTCTGAGCCTTACCACGTGGCCCAATTTGATTTCGCCTTGGTGCCCACCGTTTAAATCGTCAACCCACTTACCGGAGTGTTATCGTGAAAATTGGCAAAGCCACCGTTCCAAGATCGGCGATCTGTACGTCAAACCAAGACACGATCGTCGTGCGCGGCGCAGACTTGGCGCGCGATCTGATTGGGCACATCAATTTTGGGGATTATTTCTTCCTGCTTTTGACTGGCAAGCGTGCCGACAGCGCCACCAGTGCCGTCCTCAACGCCACCTTGGTCGCGATTGCAGAGCATGGTTTGGTGCCCAGCGTTCAAGCCGCACGGATGACACTGGCTGCAGCACCCGACGCCATGCAAGGCGCTGTTGCAGCGGGTCTGCTGGGATCGGGCTCGGTCATATTGGGTGCATCAGAAACTGCTGGGCGACTTTACTTGGCCATTGAAAAGGAGTCAGCCAATCATGGTGGCGATCTGAGAGCAGCAGCTCGGGTTGTTCTGAGCGATCTGCGTGCACGCAAGTTACCCATCGCTGGCTATGGGCACCCCGAACACAAAAGCCAAGACCCTCGCGTTGGACGTCTCTTTGAAGTCTCTGCACAAGCGGGTGGTGGTCAAAAATACATTGAAATGGCCAAAATGGTCGAGGACCTGATGCCTGAGGTCGTCGGCAAACCACTCAAGCTGAATGTGTCTGGCGCCATACCGGCCGTGTTGCTGGGCGTCGGCTTTCCAGTCAATGCACTGAAGGGTGTTCCCATGTTGGCACGCACGGCCAGTTTGATCGCCCATTTGAACGAAGAGATGGAGGACAGCATTGGTTTTGCGCTGTCTTACCAAGCCACTCGCGAGCAGGAATACACTGGCGAGATGCCTTTGGGTGACGACGCATGACCCAAGTTCTCGCAGACCTCAAAGTGGTCGAGCATGGCACCTTCATCACTGGTCCGGCAGCTTCTATGCTTTTGGCAGATTTGGGCGCAGATGTCGTGAAGGTGGAGCTGCCTGGAACAGGCGACCCATTTCGCGCCTTCAAGGGTGAGCTTTACAGCCCACACTTTCAGACCTACAACCGAAACAAGCGCAGCATCACCCTCAACACCAAAGACAAAGCCGACTTGGCAAAATTCGATGCGCTGATTGCCGAAGCCGATGTTTACATCCAAAATTTTCGGCCTGGCTTTGCGGAGCTAATTGGCGCTGGACATGAGCGTCTTCGCGCCATCAATCCCCGACTCATCTATTGCGCCATCAGTGGGTTTGGCCCTACTGGACCGTATGCCAAACGTCCCAGTTACGACACGGTGGCTCAAGCCGTCAGTGGTTTTTTAGGCTTGCTGATCAATCCAGCAGATCCACGCGTCGTAGGCCCTGCTATGGCCGATTCTCTTACAGGTTTTTATGCGGCTTATGGCGTGCTGGGGGCGCTGTATGAACGCAATACCACCGGCCAAGGTCGGCTGGTAGAGGTCTCCATGATGGAGGCCATGACCCATTTCAACTTGGATGCATTCACACATCTCTTTTCGGCACAAGAGGTCATGGGCCCTTTTAGCCGCCCCAATGTGTCGCAGTCGTATGTCATGTGTTGCAGCGATGGCCTGTGGCTGGCTTTGCACATGTCTTCGCCACCCAAGTTCTGGGAGGGTCTGGCCAATGCTATGGAAAGAGAAGATATTTTCCAAGACCCCCGATTCTCAAGCCGTCAAGCGCGCATTGATCACCAGCAAGATCTGATGCTGGTGCTCAGAGATATTTTCAAACTTCGCACGCGAGCAGATTGGTGCGCGCGTTTGGTGGCACAAGACGTACCCCATGCCCCCATGTACACCACCGAGGAAGTCCCCCACGATTCACAAGCACAACATCTGGAGCTTTTTGTGGAAGCGCCTCACCCTACCAGTGGTGTTTTTAAGACTGTGCGATCACCCGTTTCCTTTGACGGCAAAAGGTCTTTAGACGTCACCGCCCCCCCTCTGTTGGGTCAGCACAACGATGAATTCAATGCAGGTTGGCCCGTACGCAAAGGTCTGGCAAGGTTGGCGGCCAATGACCACCAACTTCCCTGATAAATCAGCATCAATTTGTTTTCTCCCTCCCTCACACATAAGGAAATGACATGCGCTTCTCAAGAAGAACCCTGGCAAAAATAACGACTCTTGGTGCTTTGCTGACATTGGCCAATGTCACTCAAGCCCAAACCGCCGCTCCAGCAGACTGGCCCAACAAAGCCATTCGAATCGTGGTCGGATTTCCACCAGGAACGGCACCAGACGTCTTTGCCCGCATGTACGGTGACCAGGTATCCAAGAAGCTCGGGGTTCCCGTTGTGATCGACAACAAACCAGGTGCTGCCACCAACTTGGCAACCGATCTCGTTGCCAAAGCACCGAGCGATGGCTACACCGTTTTGTACGGCTTATCGACCGCATTCACCCTCAACCCATTCATCTATTCGAAACTGCCTTTTGATCCCGCCAAGGACTTGGTGCCTGTGGCCACCACCATGGTTCAAGGCTTGGTGTTGATCACCAATCCCAAGTTTCCAGCCAACAACATTCGCGAACTGGCCGCTGCAGCGCGGGCCAAGCCTGGCGCGATTTCACATGCATCCTACGGTGCGGGCAGCCCATCGCACATGATTGCCGAGTGGTTCAAAGATGAAGCCAAAATCGACATGCTCCATGTGCCCTACCGCACACCGCCCATGACCGATTTAATTGGCGGACAGGTCGATACATTGATGGAGCCCATCTCCACGGCAGTGCCCATGATTGCTGGTGGCCGTGCCAAAGCACTGGCTTATTCGGGAGCAACGCGCCATCCATCCTTGCCAGATGTGCCCACATTTGCTGAAATTTACCCAGGACTGACAGTGATGTCGTGGCACGGCATCTGGGCACCTTCTGGCGTTCCCATACCCATTGTTAACCGGTTACACACAGCATTTGTGGAAGTGACGAGAGATCCAGAGATGCAAAAACGCATCAAGGATTTGAACGTAGAGCCGCTGGGTATCTCCAGAAGCGAAATGTCCGCGTTGGTTCGTCGCGATGCCGAGATTTTCAGCAAGATCGCCAAAGCCAAGAACATCACCTTGGACTGAGTTGGGGGACATGGCCCTTTGGATGGATCCAAAAACCTGTTCTTTCATGAAAAAGGGGCGCTTACACAAGCGCCCCTTTTTTTAAGTCAAGCTTAAGGTGTGAGCTCAAGAATCGGCACGGAAACCCAGTGCTCTGACCAATCGGCCAGAGAACTCGGTATCGGCCTTCATGCGTTCGGCAAACTGTTCCTGCGTGGTGGGCGTCACTTGGACAGCCAAAGGCGCCACGGCTTCAGCCACATCCGGCTGAGACAGTGCGGCACGCAGCAAGTTGGAAGCGCGGTCACGTATGGCAGCAGGGGCCGTGGCGGGCAAGAAGAAGCCAAACCATTCGCGCATGACCAGTTCATCAAAACCCTGCTCCCGGTAAGTGGCCACATTGGGGACAAAGGTGGACCGAGTGGGGCCCGATGTGGCCAAAATGCGTGCACGACCTGTGGCGTGGTGCTGAATCCAGTCGCCCAAAGGCGAGGACATCGAGGTGATTTGCCCACCCAGAAGCTGAGGTACGCCAGGGCCGGAGCCGGCGAAGGGCACGTTCAAGGATTGGATGTCGGCAATTTGGGCAAAACGCCCTGCCAACAAATGTGGCATGGAGCCAGCACCCGGGTTACCCACCGTGGCTTTGCCAGGGTTGGCTTTGGCCCAAGCCACGTACTGGCGCAAATTCGTCACTTCAGCAGGCACGGCTGGGCCCACCACGAAGGCATGGTCGGTGGCGTGACCAATGCTGATGGGCGCGACATCGGCCTGCGAGTAAGGCAGCTTGGAATAAGAGTGAGGGTACACAGTCAACATGGACGCAGGCGTGTACAACATCGTTGCACCGTCGCCTGCTGCGGCTTTCAAGGTGGACACGCCAATTTGGCCACCCGCCCCTGGGCGGTTTTCAATGATGATGTTGGTGGCATAGACACCGCGCAGCTTCTCACCGATGCGACGCGCGAACGCGTCGGTGGTTCCACCCGGTGGAAAGCCCACCACAATCCTCAAAGTCTCTGGAATGGCTTGCGCGAAGGCAGGCAAGTTCCCCAAGCCTAAAGCAGCAACAGCACTGGCGCCCTGAATCAGGGTTTGACGACGGGTTTTCATGTTTGACTCCTGGTTTTTGATGTTGAAGGTGAAAACCAATCCATCGTAAGCGAGCAAGTTCAATCAACCAAATGAAATCAAGGCGAATCCTTACATTTCATAAGCATTTGATGCAAAAATAAAACACAAGGATACGGCCTTCAAGGCCTCATTTGGCAATGGGTGCAATGCTGCTGAATTGGTCGGTCCACAACCTCAAACCGGGTTGGTCTTGAGGCTCATGCCTTAGAAAACGACCCGCTGCATCCCTTACCTCGCGGTTCACAGAAGGGTAGGCTTTCAGGTAAGCCTGATCCTGGGTCATGATGAAGTGCAAGTTTCTGCGTATATTGCGAACCTCGTCAGCAGCTTGAGATTTGTGCCGAAACGCCATGCCCAAGCCCTCAGACTGCGCCTTCACGACGGGGTACAGGTTGAGATAGGCGTTGGTGATGTTGATGGCAATGTAACCGTCAGGTTTGAGGTGATCGCGGTAAATCTGGAAGGCTTCCCGCGTCAGCAGATGGATGGGCACCGATCCGCCAGTGAACGCGTCCAGCACAATCACGTCATAAAGCTTGTCTTTGGGCAACTGCTCCATGCGCAGCCGCGCGTCACCCAACAAAATATTTTGCTCGCGCGCTTTGCAAGAGGACAGGTTGTCAAACCATTCTTGTGCAAATCGTACGGCTGCTGGATTGATCTCGTAAAAATCGTAAGCATCTTCTTCCCGGGCAAAATTGGCCAAGGTTCCGGCGCCCAGACCAATGAGCGCCACCGAAAGATTCGGCTTTTGCGACATGGCCCACAACAGGGTTTCGCCTATGCCGCTGTCGCGAGCGTAGTAAGTGGTGGGCACATGTCGAAGGGTCTCAGACAAAAACTGCTGGCCATGGGTCACGTTGCCACTGAAAAACACCCTGTCGTTGCGCTCAGGTTCGTTCAAAAATCGGCGTTCTTTGACCGAAACCGTGCCGTAAAAATTTCTGTCTTGGTCCAGCAGTACTTCTGTGCGGTCCGCTTTGCGCACCTCGCGCCAAGACCACGGGTTTTGCATGGCCACCAACAAAGCCACCATGATGATGGCTGTGAATACGCCCACAAGACGCTCCCCCAAGCCAGGACGCTTTGAGTCTGAGCGAAACAACACTTGGCAGGCCAACAAAGCCACCAAAACCAACGCCATCAGCCATTCGTGGTAATCGTCAAACCATTGGGTTGCCACCAAGGTGACAAACAGTCCACCGAATGCCCCACCCACGGACATGCACAGGTAAAACTCAGTCAGGCGACGTGTATCCACAGGTCGGCGCTTGTAAAGCTCTCCATGGCAGAGCATGCAAACCACAAACAACAAGGCGAAATGCGACCAACGCACTTCGTTGACGCCATAGTCCCACTCAATGCCCAACCAACGCGGAATGTCACTCATACCGGCAGTGACCAGCAGCAACACCAAGGTCAAAAAGGCAAACAACTTGGGGCGGTACCACCGAGGGTGGTCAAAGGTCAGGATGAAAGTGACCAAGTACAGGCCCAGGGTGGAGATCCACAACCGGGGCTCTGGCGCCACGTCGTGGCTGATTTGATCGGTGGCGGCAATGAAAACCAGTGAGGCCAATGCGGGCAAAGCAACCCACGAAAACCGCTGTGCCAATGATGTCGTGGCTTGATTGGCGTCTTGTTCATTGGCTTTGGGCAATAAGGCCTCTTCGCCTTGACCTTTGGCGGCAAGAGCGTTCGCAGGCTTGTTTTGCCAAGCTCCCAAAGCTACCGGCAAACAAAGCAGGACGAAGACCCAAAACCCGGCTGTCCAGAGTTGTCCCATTTCTTGCTGTTCGAGCCATGGTTCCAAAACATATGGAAAAGACAACAGGGCCAAAAAAGAACCCACATTGGACAATGCGTACAAACGGAAAACAGACGATGCGTGTGCCGTGCTGGTGAACCAGTGTTGAACCAAGGGCCCGGTGGTGGCGAGACAAAAATAAGGCAAGCCAACGCTGACACCCAAAATGAACAAGACCTGAAACACAGGTGAGTCGGGGGACTCTGGCCGCAGTTCTGCTCCTGGCAATACCCTGGAGGCCAACAGGGCAGCGATCACCAACAAAACCACATGGATCCGTGCCTGTATTTGGCGAGACGGCACCTTGGCCAACGCATGCGCATACAGGTAACCCAAGCACAACAAGGTCTGAAAAAACAGCATGGCTGTGGTCCAAACCGCAGGACTGCCACCAAACCATGGAAGTATTTGCTTGCTCAGCAGGGGCTGAACTTGGAACAACAAAAAAGCGCTCGTGAATATCGTGAGTGCGAATGGCAGAAAACTCCAAGGGTTTGAAGATTGATGGGCAAGGTGAGGATTCATGGTTTTGATGATGTCAACAAAAGTGCGATAAACATTCGCTTAACAGGAATGATGGTCTAACAAAAATTATCGGAGATGAGCTACGCTTGATTGATCAATGATCTTGGCGCAAACCGATTAATGCTGACAGGTAAAAAGATTAGATTTTTAAGCTAAACGGCGCAGATTCTACAAGCCAAAGATCGGAGCATGTACCCTCTGAGCAAGCGCATAAACCTTTTTAAAAAAGGTTTTGTCGGCACCCTATTTAAGCACCGTCTCACTGCAATTTTTCCTCGAAGAAAATCGTTGAAACCAAGGGTTTATACGGAACACTGCTGTCTTCCTCAGCTCATCAAAGCTGCACTTTGAAATGGTTTAATTGAACCGTATGAGTTTGGACTTCCGCATTTTTTTGAAGTACCCAACTGAATTTAAACATCAGGAGTTTTGAATGCATTCGACGCGTTTCTTTATGGCCACACTGATGGCGTGTTCCATGACTCTGGCTCAAGCCTCTTCGACAGCTGGAGCAGCCGACCCTAAAGCACCCAACGCTGCCTATGAGCCCATTCGGGGTCAAGCGGGCAAAGATGTGATCTGGATCCCCACACCCGAAGGTCTGATCGACAAAATGCTGGCTGCAGCCAAAGTCACCGAACAAGACCGTTTGTTCGACCTGGGTGCCGGTGACGGGATCATCGCCATTACGGCTGCGCGCAAGTTTGGCGCGCAATCGGTGGGCATTGAGTACAACCCCGACATGGCCCAATTTGCCCGTCGTAAGGTCAATGAGGCGGGACTGAACAACAAGGTCCGAATCATCACTGGCGACATCTTCAAAGAAGACTTCACATCAGCGACTGTCGTCACGCTTTACCTGATGCCGCATCTGAACCTTCAGCTTCGACCCACTTTGCTCAAAATGAAACCAGGCACCCGCGTGGTGTCGCACGCATTCACGATGGGCGATTGGGAGCCTGACGAAACCATGCAACACGAGTACTCACGCGCTTATTACTGGATGGTGCCTGCGCAGGTTGCAGGTGACTGGGTCATCACGGGCTTGGAAGGCGGTCCTGTGCGCTTGAGAATGAACCAAACCTTTCAACACATAGGCGGCACCATGACCCGTGGCGGCGTGACTCAAGCGCTCATGGGCGCAAAACTTCAGGGTGAAGAACTCAAATTCCGCTTCAGCACGCCCGACCAAACCGTCCACACATTCACGGGGAAGGTGGAGGGCAAACGCATGACCGGCAGCGTGAGTTCAGGCTTCACAAACGCTTCCATTGAAGGCGTTCGTCAGTGATCTTCTCGTTCTCCGAACTTTCCCACTTTTTTCTCAGACCATGAACGCCGAAAAAACAGCCCCCGTGAATATGTTGCGCTTGCTTCATCCTTTGTCAGCCATTGCACTGATCGTCGGCATCGTGATTGGCGCCGGCATTTTCAAAACCCCATCGATGGTGGCGGGCATCAGCGGCGATGCTGGCTGGGCCTTGGTTCTTTGGGTTGCTGGAGGGCTCATCTCCATCATCGGTGCACTGTGCTATGCCGAACTGTGCACGGCATACCCCAGTGCTGGCGGTGACTACCATTTTCTAAAGCGCGCCTTTGGGCGTGATTTTTCTTTCATTTACGGATGGTCGCGCGCCACCATCATCAACACGGGCTCTATCGCCCTTTTGGCTTTTGTTTTCGGTGATTACATGAGCACACTGGTGCCCTTGGGTGCTTTTTCGAGTGCCATCTGGGCGTTGGGCGTTGTGGTTTTTCTGACAGCTGTCAACTTTCTCGGCATACAAGCCTCCTCCAAAATCCAGAACTGGCTGACCGCAACAGAAATCGTCGGATTGCTGGCCATTGTGGTGGCGGGTTTTTGGGTGGATGCCCCCGCCTCAGGGGCAATCCAATGGTTCGCACAAGCGCCCGCGGCCTCACAGTGGGGTCTGTGTTTGGTCTTTGTTTTGCTGACCTTTGGCGGCTGGAACGAATCCGCTTACATCTCTGCCGAATTGCAAGGTGGCCCGCGTACCATGGTCTGGGTCATCCTGGCCAGCATGGTCGCTTTGGCCGCGATTTATTTGCTGGTCAATGTGGCGCTGCTCATGGGCTTGGGTTTGAGTGGCTTGAGTCAGAGCAAAACTGCAGCGGCCGACCTGCTGGGTTTGGCATTCGGTCCTTGGGCGCAAAAGGCTTTGGGATTGTTCGTGGCCATTGCTGCATTGACCAGCATCAACGCCACCATGTTTGTCGGCGCTCGCACCAACTTCGCGGTTGGCACTGATTGGAAGGCCCTGCGCAAATTGGGGCAGTGGCAATTGGAGATCGGTAGCCCCAAACCCGCCTTGCTGCTGCAAGCTCTCATCAGCATCGGTTTGATCATCTTGGGCACGCAAGAAGCCGATGGCTTTTCTGCCATGGTCGAGTTCACTGCCCCTGTCTTTTGGGGATTCTTGTTTTTGGTGGGTCTGTCTTTGATCTGGTTGCGGCAAACAGATGGCCAGACCACCAGACCGTTCAAAGTGCCGCTCTATCCCATCTTGCCACTTGTTTTTTGTGCCGTCTGCGCCTGGTTGACTTATTCCAGCATCACTTACGCCATCTCGCAAAAGGCGATTCATGTCTCTATGTGGCTCATTGCCAGTGGTGTCCTGGCTTTGCTGATTTTGCGAATCCGTGAAAACTCCATCGACAAACTTTCAGCCCAGACCTGATCCGATGAAAACGCCATTTCCTGCTTTTGACTACGAGGCTGCTCGCGCCCATTTTTCTTACACCGTTCCAGAGTTTTTTAACTTTGGATTTGACGTGGTGGACAAACGTGCTCAGACGAATGACAAGCTGGCCTTGATCGCTATTGACCGAAGCGGCCAGAACGTCACGCACTACCATTACAGCGACCTTGAGCGTGAGTCGAACCGTTTCGCAAACGCCCTGTTGGCTCTGGGTGTTGGCAAAGGTGACTCGGTATTGGTGGTGCTCCCGCGCATTGCACAGTGGTATTTTGTGCTGTTGGGTTGCGCCAAAATCGGGGCCATTGCCATGCCTGGTACCAACCAACTCAAAGCCAAAGATCTGGAGTACCGGGTCAACCGATCCGGCGCATCGGTGGCCGTGGTGGGCACCCCCCATGCAAAGGCCCTTGAATCGATCGAATCAGTTTGCCCAACCCTCCAACACAAAATACTGGTGGGCGATAGCAAAGCCGGTTGGTATTCGTTTGAAGACATGTGCGCGGCGCAATCGCCCGGCATAGACCGCCAAAAAATCCCGCTCACCCGATCGGATGAGTGCATGCTGATCTATTTCACCTCTGGCACCACCTCACTGCCCAAGATGGTCGAAAGAGACCACGCCTACGCCTTGGCCCATTCGATCACTGGGCGTTACTGGCAAGACTTGCGCGAAAGTGATGTGCACTGGACCTTGACCGATACCGGCTGGGCCAAAGCTGCCTGGGGCCTGCTTTACCCCCCATTGACAGCCGGCGCCACCATCGTGCTTTACGACGGTGAAGGGTTTGATCTGCCAATGCATTTGGACATCATTGCCAAATACAAAGTGAGCACGTTTTGCGCACCGCCCACTGTTTACCGCGTGATGGCCAAGGCCGATTTATCGGGCGCTGACTTCAGCTCGCTTCGCCACTGTTTTGGTGCAGGTGAACCCCTCAACCCAGAGGCCATGCGGGCTTGGAAGATCGCTACGGGATGCGACATTTACGACGGTTATGGCCAAACGGAAACGATCAACATCGTGGCCAATTTCCCGGGCATGGCGATTCGACCTGGCTCTATGGGCAAACCTTGCCCCGGTTTGCATGTCGATGTGATCGATGATGATGGTCAAGTGGTGGCCGATGATGAGGTGGGGCACATTGCCGTCAAGGTCACAGACCCTTATCCTCCAGGTCTTTTCCGTGGCTATTATGGTGACCCCCAAACGACCGCCAAGGCGTTTCGGCATGGCTGGTACTACACGGGTGATACCGCCAAACGAGACAACGACGGCTACATCTGGTTTGTGGGCCGCTCGGACGACATCATCTCGTCCTCCAGCTACCGGATCAGTCCTTTTGAGGTGGAGTCGACCCTCATCGAACACCCCGCCGTGGCGGAAGCCGCTGTGATTGGCAAACCCGATGAATTGCGCGGCGAAATCGTCAAGGCCTTCATCATTCTGGCAAAGGGTTACACGGCTTCAGACGCGCTGGCTGTCGAGATTCAAAATTTCGTCAAAGAGCAAACCGCGCCCTACAAATACCCCAGAGAGATCGAATTCAGGGACACACTGCCCAAGACCATCTCCGGAAAAATTCGAAGGGTGGAGTTGCGTGGCGAAGGGTAAAGTCAATCGGTCGAACCGCCCAAGCTTTTGAGGATGCCAGACCAAAGCGCATCGCGCATTTGGTAAGGTCGCATGTCTTGCCTTCCGCTGGCTTGGTCGTTCACCGAGGTTTGAACCATCACGATGCCCGTCTTTGGCTGAACAAGAATGTGTTGACCATGAATGCCTTGAAGGGCGAATGTCCGCTCTTTAAAGGGCATCAACCAAGTTTGGTAACCATATCCGTGTCCGGGCGTGGCAACCCGGGGACGAAACGCTGGCGGCTGCCTTGCTGAGTCGGTGGCGTCCAGTAAAAATTGACGCGGAATGACCGATACCCCATCTCGAAAACCATCATTGGCCAGCAAAATACCTAGGCGAGCATAATCGCGCAAAGTGGCATTGAAACTTCCGCCGGTGCCCTCACCTCGGTCGGTTCCTGCCAGCAACCAACGGGCTTCCGACTCAGCACCCATAGGCTTCCAAAGCCACTCTTCGGTCAATTGGCTGATGCTCATGCCGCTGGCCCGTGCCAGCACCCTGCCCACAATTTCTGTCTCAATCGTGGCGTACTTGAACCGCACGCCCTGCTCCACCTCGCGCGAGGTCTTGGTATTGAGAAATTCAACAATTTTTTCGGGTCGCATACGATTTTCGGGCAGGTTCAACACCCTCCCCCACACCCAAATATCGTCATCGGGAGTCCAGGTATACAACTCGCGAAAAGGGACTCCAGAGGCCATGCGAAGCAAGTTTCGAATACTCGTTTGACCATAAGCTGATGGCGATATTTCTGGCCAATAATCAGCGGCCTTGTCATCCAATGAGCGAATCATGCCTTTCTCATGCGCGATGCCCACCAGCATGGCCGTGACCGTTTTCGCCATGGAAAACGATCGAAATCGCATGTTTGGCTGTCGGTCGTATTGGTAGCGTTCAGCCACCACTTGGCCATCTTTGATGACGATCAATCCCGTGGTTTTGGTGTCGGCCAAGAAATCATCCAGTGTTTTGCTAGAAAACCCCCAGCGGTAAGTGATGGGCGGACCACCCACCATCGCTGGCAAGTGCAAAACTTGATCGGATGCTCGAACCACCGCGCTGATGGCCACTTTGTCATTGCTTGACCATGTCCCAACTCTGCACTCTGGACGAGTCAGAGCTTGGGGACACACCGGATAACCCTGCTTCATACCCAAACGCTCTGCATCTGGCCCATCTGCACGGGTTTTGAGGGTATCGGCGGAACAAGCCATACCGACCCCAAACAAAAACCAAAAAAGAACTGCCGATAAAAAGTTTTTCAAGAATGTTTGCTGACCCATGGTCCACCTTGGAAGTCGAATAACAGCCATTGCTTTGCGGGTCTTCCAAAATGACAGACAGCAGCCGCATCATCGTGAATCAGTAACGCATAGACCCCTGAAGAACCGCCATAGTGACTCTGGAGATGCAAACCAGTTGACCCGCATCGTTGTAAATTTTGACCTCCCAGACATGAGAGCTTCTACCGATGTGAAGTGGACGGGCTTCGCCATGAACCCATCCAGAGGTCACAGCCCGGACATGGTTGGCATTGATTTCCTGACCTACACAATGGAAATGATCTGGGTCCACCACATAAGCTGCCGCCCATGAAGCCAAGGTCTCGCAGAAAGCCACGGAGACACCTCCGTGCAAAACACCTGCGGGTTGACGGGTTCGAGGATCCACAGGCATGCGGCCTCTCAAAAAATCCTCCCCCGCCTCAAGGATTTCAATGCCCAAATGACCGTTGGCACAAGCCTTGCCTTTTTGGTTAACAAGATCAATGGGAAAAGGAAGATGCCAAATCATAGGCGGTTTGGATGGATCAAAAAACTCATAAAAAGTTTATCGCCGAAGAGTCAGCGAGTCCAAAACATCAACTGTTTCGGTTGACCAACTCCACAAGCACTGCGATGACGCACAAGACAATAGAAAAAACAAATATACCCACAGCGTAATAGCCTGCAGAAATATTTCGAATGTTGGAAATTTTCAGTTTATTCATGACCCATTCTCGCATGGCACCCACACTGCAATCAAAGGCTAATTGATACAACAGTTTGAAAAAACCACAAGATCTCTTCAGACGCCGAAGCGTTCAGGTCCAGGAAAAGTTCGGAACGACTCCGGGATTGGCCAAATTTTGTGGTTTGCGGTCTGCAAATGCATTCACGTTGTCAAATGCCATTCCGAAATAATGTTCGTAGTTGTCACGTTCAACATAGCCAATGTGCGGGGTGCACAAGGCATTGGGTAATTTGAGCAAAGGATGATCAGCAGATAACACCGGCTCGGACTCATAAACATCCACCGCAGCGAACCCTGGCCGGCCTGATTGCAAAGCCTCAACCAATGCACCATGCACAAGCAACTCGGCTCTGCTGGTGTTGACCCATAAGGCGCTCGGCTTCATGGAGGCCAGGTCTTCCAAAGTGACCAAACCACGGGTTTGAGCGTTTAACCTGACATGCAGACTGATCACATCACTGGCGGCTAAAAACTCAGCGCGTGATGTCGCCAGCTCGAACCCATCGGCTTGGGCTCTGCTCATGGAGCCCTCACGACCCCAAACCCAAACATGCATGCCGAAAGCGCGGCCAAACAAAGCCACCTGTCGACCAATGCGCCCATAGCCCCATATGCCCAGGCGCTGCCCAGACAATTGTTGCCCCAAGTACCCTTGCCACAGACCATCTTGCATGCGACGCGCTTCACTCAACAAGTGACGTCGACTGGCCAAGATCAACGCCCAAGTCAGCTCTGCTGTTGCTGATCCCGTTCCTTGACCCTCTGACACCGCCACACCGCGCGCAGTGCAAGCGACCAAGTCAACATGTCCCGCAATTTTTCCAGTTTGGCTAATGAGCCTCAAGCTGGGTACCTGGTCCAAGATGCCTGCACTGATGGCCGTACGCTCGCGCGTCAAAACGACCGCATCAAAGCCCTGCAAACGCGCTGCCAAGTCATGGCCTTTGACAGTGTCATGAAATACCACCACCTCATGCCCGACCAGTTTTGAAAAGCAATTCAGGTTTTGAATGCAGTTTTGGTAGTCGTCAAGAATCGCCACACGCATACGTTCGCCTTTGGGTGGGTCTATTCAAGTTTGATGCCCAGTTGATCCACCATGCGTTTCCAATGCTGTAAGTCGGCACGAATGATTTGCTGGAATTCGGCTGGGGGCATGCCACCGGGCTCAATGCCTTGAGCTTTGAAAAGATCTCTCACTTCACGAGTTGCCAATGCAGCTTTCACTTCTGAATGCAAGCGATCTAAAGTGGCTTGGGGTGTGCCAGCTTTGGCCATTAAACCGTACCAAGCTCGGATATCAAAACCAGGATAACCCTGCTCAGCAATGCTGGGGACATCGGGCAGGCCTTCAAAACGACGGGCAGGTGCTACGGCCAAAGCACGCAGTTTTCCAGCTTGAATCTGGGACAAGGCCGAACTCATGTCCAAAAACATGAATTGCACTTGTCCACCCAACAAATCTTGCAATGCAGGACCGGCGCCTCGGTAGGGCACATGTGTGACCCGAATGTCTGCACGAGAGGCAAACATGGCTCCAGCCAAGTGAGCTGAAGTCCCGTTGCCAGAAGAGGCGTAAGCCATGGTGCCAGGTTTCGCTTTGGCTAGGGCCACCAAACCAGCCAGATCTTTGGCCGGGAAGTCGGGCTTGACCACCAGCGCATGAGGAATAAAACCCACTACCGTGACCGCACTGAAATCTCGGGCAATGTCATAGGGGTAATTGGGCATCAGCGCCGGATTGGTCACCGCCAAAATAGACGGAAACATGAGAGTGTGACCGTCTGCGGGTTGCCGGACGATTTCGCCGAAACCAATCAATCCCCCACCACCCGGCTTGTTGTCAACCACCACAGGCTGCCCCATCGATGCCGCCATGTTTTTACTGATCGCTCGGGCCATCAGGTCAGTGGGGCCGCCAGGTGCAAACGGCACCACCAAACGCACCGGCTTGTTCGGGAAATCAGTCGCATTGGATTGGGCATGGGCCTTGTGTGCAAAAGAACCCAGCACCATCACCGAGCTCAAAAACAATGCGCGAGCGAACCAGCGATCAGACCGATGCGCACCAGAGGGTAAGCCAGCAGTCTGGCATTGGAGGAAGAAAAGCATCTCGGTGTCTCCGTTTTTTTAATCAATTGTTGGGCCGAAGAAGCAGCTTTGGCTGAAACCCATTCCAGCCCCTGTGTCCACCTGCTGCCCATTCAAAAACAAACGTTTATTTGTTGTGCTCAGCGGTAATAGGCCTTGTCTCACCGCTTTCAGTCAACGTGCGCGTGGCGTTGACAGAGGCATAAGTCCAAAAAATCTTCATCGGCTCGGTGTCCGATTTGTTGCGAAAACGGTGTGGCACGTTGGGAGGGATAAAAGTGGTGTCATGCGGCTTGAGTTCATGCACCTCGCCATCTATGTCCAGAAAAGCATGCCCCGTCAGCAACATCACGCTTTCTTCACAGTTGTGTGAGTGAAAAGGAATGGCTGTTTTGGGCGCAAATTCGGTGATGCCGTTGATGAAAGTTGTAGCGCCCAATGCGGGCAGCACCAAAGGGGTTGTCCGCGCCCCACCGCCACGGTCATGGCTTTTGAGTTGATCAGGTTGTAGAACAGCGTGTTTCATAGGGACTCCTTAAAAGTTGCGCAGCTTAGCGCCAAATCATGCCAATTCGTCGTGATGCAAAGAGGCGATACCCAACTCCACAGCCAACGCATGGAGGTCGGCCACCAAAGCGGGCGCCAAGGGAATGCCATCACGCTGATATCGACCGCGTTTTTCGTGACTTTGTTCGCCGGGCACCCAAATCCGCTCAACACCGGGCAGCTTTTCACTGTTTCGCAAATCGCGCACCAAAGCATCGACCTGAAGTTTGAAATGCTCAGGGTCACCAAACGCTGACAAGTCAATCACCAGTATCGCTTGCCCTGTATTGGTCACGCTGACATGGTCTGCATTGAAGTCAATGACATCGCGCCCCATGGCAGCGCCGCCCAAGGTGCCCGCCAAAAGACCCACCACCAATGCCAGACCATAGCCTTTGTGTTCACCAATGGGCAACAAGAAACCATCGCCTGCTTTGTTGGGATCCAACAAAGGCTGGCCCTGACGGTCAATCATCCAGCCTGGCGGCATCATTTCTCCGCGCTTGGCTTTGGCTTTGACCTTGCCATACGCAGCGACCGTGGTCGCCATATCCAGAACAACAGGGGGTTCATCCAGCGTTGGAATACCTGCTGATATCGGGTTGGTTGACAGCAACATGTCTGTACCTCCCCATGGCGGCAAATGATTGGCGTTGCCCACAGCGAAATACAGACCCAACATGTTGTGCTGGAGTGGGCGCCGAGAATAAAGAGACGCAGGCCCGGCGTGGTTACTCCATCGCGTACTGACCCAAGCAACACCCGTTTCGCTGGCTTTTTGGATGGCCAAATCTACCGCTTGGGAAACCACCAAGTGCCCCATGCCATTGTCACCGTCCAAAACGGCCATGGCTGCCCGCTCTTGCACCACTCGAATTTTGGGGTTTTTATTGATACCGCCTGCGCGTATTCGCTTGATGTATTGAGGTAAACGGATGACACCGTGACCGTCAGATCCTTGCAAGTCAGCCTCAGCCATGAGCTGAGCAATCAGATGGGCATCCTTTTTTGGAATACCTTGGCTGATGAAGGCGGCTTCAATGAAAGATTGAAGCGCACCAAACGGAATATGAATAGAAGAACTCATCTGAAAATCTTAATCAGCACGGATGCCTTTTTCTTGGATCAGTTTGCGGTACAACTCAAATTGGGTGCGGGTCGCTGCACCGAACTCAGCTGGGGTGGTGCCCCGGGGAGTGACGCCCAAACCGATGAGTTTTTCGCGTGTCGCTGGATCGTTCATGGCTTTGCGCGACTCCTCGCTGAGTCTGTCCACGATGAACTTGGGTGTTCCAGCAGGTGCGACCATCGCAAACCACGAATTGAACGTAAAGTCTTTCAGGCCTGCTTCGGTGAATGTAGGCGTCTGAGGGTATTGGACCAAACGAGCGGGTGTTGAAACTGCCAAAAGTCTGAGCTTGCCCGACTGAATCAAAGCAGTCACGGTGCCGAGACCTTGCATGGCGGCATCGACCTCGCCTGCAGCCACAGCAACGGCAGCAGGTGTTGCCCCTTTGTAAGGCACATGCATCAAATCAACATTGGCCCGGTTGGCCACCAACGCCATACCAATGTGCTGGGGGCTACCGTTTCCACCAGAACTGTAGTTGAGCTTGTTGGGGCTTGCTTTGGCCGCATTTAAAAAATCAGACAATGTTTTGTAGGGTCCATCCGCCTTGACGACCAAACCCCATTCAATGGTGCCCACCAAAGAAATGGGCTCAAAGTCAGTCAACGCGTTCCAAGGCATCTTGGGAATGAGATGCGGAACCATGGTCAAAATGCTGTCGTTATAGCCGCCAATGGTGTAACCGTCAGGTGCCGCTCGGGCCACACGCTCGGCGCCAATCAAACCAGAAGAGCCGGTGATGTTTTCGATCACAAAGCCTTGCCCCATGTTTTCAGCCATCTTCAGTGTCAACACACGAGCTGCATTGTCAACAGCACTGCCTGCAGCCAACGGAATGATCATCCTGATGGGTTTTTGCGGATAGGCCGTCTGCGCACTGCAAATAGCGCCTATGCCCCATAAAGCCAGCCAAGCAAGCGTACGGATCTTTTTAATTTGTTGATTCACTCTTTGTCTCCAAACGGGTTGATTAAAACAACACACATCAAGATTAAAAGTTGATTTCGGTGCTGTCCAATACTCTTTTCATTTTTTGCCATAGCATATTGAAATAACACAAAGCCATGAATCCATGCATTTGCGAACTATTCAATACTTTTTAGCCATTGCTGACGCTGGCAGCTTGACCGCAGCAGCAGCGGCGATCCCCTTGGCACAGCCAGCCCTCACGCGTCAAATGCGTGATCTTGAAAAAGACATGGGAGTTCAACTTTTGCAACGCCTGCCAAGAGGCGTCCTGTTGACCCCTGCTGGCGTGACTTTTTACGAGTCCGCCCAGAGGATCCTGAACGAAGCGGCCATGCTTCGGCAACGTTTGTCGCACCAGAAAAACAACCAACACGCCCGAGTAGTTCTGGGAGTGTCGCCCACCTTGGCAAGGGTTTTGCTGCCCGGGTTGCTCGAAAACTGCTTCAATATTTTGGACAAAGTCGAATTGAGAACGCGTGAGGCGTTTACACCCGCCTTGATGGATTGGCTCGAAAAAGGCGTGATCGATATGGCCATCATGACCAACCCGGGCCCTGGTCGAAACTTCTCCTATTTGCCTCTTTTGGGTGAACCCTTCGCATTGGTTTCCAACAAATCCATGCGCTTGGGGTCGGTTGTGTCGATCCATCATTTAATACGAATTCCGCTGCTGATGACCAGTTTGCACCGCCACTTGGTTGAGAAGCAAATGCAAGCTCTGGGCATGCAGCTGAATGTCCACTCGGAAATTGATTCCGTTGACTCTATTCGCGAATTGATTTCGCGTGGACCATGGGCAACCGTCATGCCCGTGTCGGTTTTCAAAGACCTGCCTGTCGACACCCACATCACCATGTCAGAAATCTCTGGCATTCAAATCAACAGAATGCTGGTGCTGGCCACCCGAATGAATGCAAAGAGCAGTCAAGAACTGAGTCAGGTTCAAGAACTGGTTGAATCCGAAGTTTCACGCTTGATGCGACACGGTGTGTTCAGCTTTGGCGGCTCATCACCGGCCAATCTGGGGGTTTAAAACCGACGCCATCAGACAATTGGATTTTTTCAAGCCTGGGGCGGGCGACTTTTGAGTTCTCGCAGCAGCAAAGACAGCATCTGCTTTTGTTTGTCGTCAGAGGCTTCTTTCAGGGCACCCTCCAGGACGACGCTGATCTCAGACGCCTCCACCAGCTCCATGTCCCAATCCGGGAACAATCGGTCACGCATTTCGTCCTCTTCACTCAGCACAACCACATTCAAATGGCGAGGGTCATCCGCAATGATCTTCATCAGGCTAGAAACGTTATCCCGGGGACCTTCGAGCCATTGGAAGAATATTCCACTGCCATACACCAACAAACCCGTGATGCCATAGCGCGGGTTGTGATGTTTGGCCGTGGCAATGATCTTGCCCACTTCACCAGGCTGCATCGCGGGTGCCGCTAGGCTGCAATAAATGAGGTTGTAAAGGGACCGCCCCTCAAGACCCTCATCATGCTGCGTACTTGGGGTGTGATGCATGAATTTTTCCTTGTGATTGTTTAGAGTCTTGGCGCCATTAAACACGTCGAGCCAAAACCACCGCCACTTCAGAGCCCCAACCCACAGTCCAACACCACGCCCGTAGAAACCAAGGACGCAATGGACCCGCCAATACTGCTGCCTCATCCCTGTGGTGTTGTTCGTCAGCTTGACACTTGACCAACATCTCTAACAAACCTTCAGGACCGCCATGTTGGTTGATGTGATCGATCTGCTGTTGGTAATGTCGGTCAACAAAGGTTTCAACCGCTTCGATCGTGGCGTAGACAGCATGCGATCCGAACAATGCGGGCAAAGCACCCGTCAGCCAACCTGCCAAACGCCAAGGTCCTAAAAGAGAACTTCGCAAGCTCACTGGCAACCACACCTCGACCAATGCCAAGTGCTCTGCCTCGGTTGTGCCGTGCATGTGTGCAAAAGCAAGCATTTGTGGGTCTCCTCGCCACTGAGCAACCGCCGCGATGCCTCGGTAAATGCTCACCGCGCCGGTTTCACCAGCATGGTCAGAGCGCAACTCACGCTCTAAAAATAGGGACAGAGGCATTGACAACATAAAACCCAAATGGTCCCCCAGCACTTGCGGGACAACTGGTTAGACCATTCGCCCATGGGCGGGGTAACGCTGAAAGCTTTTGAAAGTGCCATCTTTTTGCACCAGCAGCACATCAAAGGCGTCTTTTTTGCCCTTGTATTCTGGGCCATCCATACCAGGACTGCCAATGGGCATGCCGGGCACAGAAAGGCCCAAAGCAAGCGGGCGCTCTTTGAGTAAACGGCGAATATCGGCCGCGGGAACATGCCCCTCAATGACGTAACCTTGAACAGTCGCGGTGTGGCAAGAACCTAATTTTTCAGGCATGCCCAATCTTTGACGAGCAGCGGTATTGCCCACATCGCGCACATTGACCTTGAACCCATTGGCCTGCAAATGCTCCACCCACAGTTGGCAGCAACCACAATTGGGATCTTTCCAAATTTCCATCGTGGTCGATTGAGCGAATGCGGTTGTTTGCAAGATCGACGTCGACAATCCCGTTAAAAAAGCGGCTTGGAGCCATTGGCGTCTTTGCATGGTGGTTTTAAAAGGTGATGTCAGATGACACCATCATGCACCCTGGGCAATGCCCCCTGCCCCAATAAGCCAAATGCGTTGTGTATCGGATGGGTCATGAGTCCAATCGGACTAAAGATGGTCGCCGATCAGGCCATACCCATTTTGGCGATGCCAGTTTCAATTATCTGCACTGCGGCTTGGCCCTGTAACCTGCGCGTCTTGCTTCAGGAATGACACTGTGTACAAACATGGTTCTGCCATTCAAGTTGTTTTCCATGTTGAATATTTTCAAACATGAGGTTGTGACTTGTCTGTTGTTCAGAGGGAGCGGCTCTCCCTGTCAATTTGCTTGGATTCATCAATAAATCTGGAGACCTGTCTTATGAAACGTCGTGAATTACTGACACAAGCGGCGGCTGCAGCCACCGGCCTGGCACTGCCCAATGCTTTTGCGCAAACAGCGAGTTACCCGAACCGCCCAATACGTTTGATCGTTCCCTTCCCTGCCGGTGTGTCTCCTGACGTGGTGGCCCGGTTGATCGGCGACAAACTGAGCAATGCCATGGGCCAGCCCGTGCTGATCGACAATCGCCCCGGAGCCGGCGGCATGATTGGCGCTTTGGCTGCAGCGGCCACGCCGGCTGACGGCTACACCTTGTTTTACAGTGTCAAGGCGTCACACGCGATCGCACCCAATGTGTACCGCGATCCCAAGTACAACCCACCTCGTGACTTCAAAGCCGTTAGCCAACTGCTGCTGGTTCCGCATGTGTTGACCGCCACCCTCAAAGCGCCCTATAACAACATGCGAGAGCTGGTCGACTACGCCAAAAAGAATCCCGGCAAAATCGACTTCGCTTCCCTGGGTGTGGGCTCTCAGCCCCATGTGGCTTTAGAAGCTTGGTCGCAAAGACTGGGCATCAAGCTCAACCATGTGCCCTACAAAACCAACCCTTCACCCGATGTGATGAGCGGCGTGATCAGCCTGTCGGTAGAAGCCTCCACTACAGCCATTCCATTGATCAAAACAGGCAAAGTCAAGGCACTGGGTATTTCAGGTGCTCAGCGCATCCCCAGTTTGCCAGATGTGCCCACCATGACCGAATTTGATGCCAACCTCGATGTCAACGGTGTGATCGGAAGCTCTTGGCACGGTATTTTTGCCCCAACGGGTACGCCCAACGATGTGATCGCCAAGCTCAATGCTGAGATCGTCAAGATCGTCAAAACGCCCGAAATTCAAGCCCGGATGTTGGACTTGGGCCTGACGCCCACCGGCACGACCTCGGCAGCGTTGGACGCAGTGGCCAACTCTGACTACGCCTTTTGGAACAAAGTGGTCAACGACCTGAACATCAAAGTGGATTGAAGACGTCCAGTGATTGTTTTGCGTTCAACAGCGTTTACCCTAAGGTCAATTTGACCGCTGGGCTCGGCTCATGACCCAACTTGCTTCCAAACTGCTAAAAAACCAACCCATCCTGCCCATCAAACGCATAGGCGTCTTGGGCGTTGGAATCATGGGATTGGCCATGGCCACCAACTTGGTCAAAGCCGGCTTTCAAGTGTCCGGCTATGACCCCAATCCCAAAGCGCTCAAGCGACTGAAAGCTGCAGGCGGCAAAGCGCAGCCCAACGCCGCTGCAATGGCTGCTGAAGTGGACGTGATCATTTGCGCTTTACCCGGACCGCAGGCATTGCATGAGGCCATCCAACAGATCGTTGCCAGTGGCAACCGTCAACTCGTCGTGATGGAAACCAGCACACTGGATATTCAAGACAAAAAGACGGCGCGTGAAGCTCTTAAGACACACTCGATCGTGATGCTCGACTGCCCCTTATCGGGTACAGGGGCTCAAGCTGCAGTCAAAGATCTCACCGTGTATGCGAGTGGGCCAAGATCGGTCATACGACGCTTGACGCCGGTTTTTGAGGGCTTTGCCAAGAACTGCTTCGATCTGGGGCAGTTTGGCAACGGCATGAAGATGAAGCTGATGGCCAATTTGCTGGTTGCTGTTCACAACGTAGCCACCGCAGAAGCTCTTTTGCTGGGGCAACGTTGGGGGATTGCACCGTCGAGAGCCGTCAAGGTGCTCAGCGACGGCGCTGGAGGCTCTCGCATGCTGCAAATAAGAGGGCCTCTGATGGAAAATGAAGGTTGGACCCATGCCACCATGAAAGTGGCGATTTGGCAAAAAGACATGGCCCTGATTGCTTCTGCATTGGCTGAAGCCCAAGTGCCAGCTCCGGTCTTCTCGTCGACTGTTCCGGTTTATAACGCGGCCATGGCTTTGGGTCACGGCGAACACGACACAGCGTCGGTTTTCAACGTCTTGTCGAGAATGTCATCTTCAACATCTAAGTGACCATAATGCCAGCGCCTGAGCGCAACGCCTCTCCGCGGTCAGACCCTGAAGCCAAGTATCAGTGGACATCTCACGATGTCTAGATCAGATGAGGCTGTTTAGCCTGCAAACAAACCGACCGCTTGAATGCCGGATACGCAAATCTGCTCATCTTCATCGCCAGTGCCTCCACTGGCTCCAGCCGCACCCAGAATTTGACCGCTTGCATCCTTGATCAGAACTGCGCCAGGTTGCGCTAAAAATTTACCTTCTGCAGTGGCGGCCAATGCAACGAAAAAGTTAGGATTGTCTTTGGCGCGTTCAGCCAAAGCGCGGCTTGACGAACCCATGCCCACAGCACCCCACGCCTTCCCTCTTGCAATGTCAAAGCGGAACATGCTAGCGCCGTCTTCTCGTACAAAAGCCATCAACTGTCCAGATGCATCGAGAACCACAACACCCATCGGTTTGAACTGGGCCGACCGCGCAGCGCTGAGCGCGCCTTGACATATTTTGAGTGCTTGTTCGCAGGTCAATGTATTCACGATGATTCCTTGTTTATAAAAATTTGAAGCCCATCAGACTACCAGAACGTACCATGAAGCTTGTCTTATTTTTGACAAGAATGGATGGGTTGATGAGCTGACAACAAGCTATCGCTGCGATAGGCCAATTCACAGAGGACTCTGGTTATTTACAGGTCTTGAGTTTTCGCCAAAAGAGTGGCTTGGTGCACAACCAACAGTCTCGATTTTGCGCTCTGCTGTCGCTCAGAAATGCTTGATTTGCCGCTCAGAAAATTCTTATGATTGCCAAACAAGCTGATTCAATGAAACTTTTTTGACCGAATGAAAGGCACCGTGATGAATCAAACGCCAAGTCCTCAGCAGCGCATTGCCATGGTGACCGGTGGCGCCATGGGTATCGGTGCAGAAGTTTGTGCGCACCTCTCGGCAGCAGGCCACTTTGTTTTGGTGGCCGACCAAAACATACAAGAGGCCACAGCAACTGCACATCGCCTGTCAGGGCTTGGCGGCAAAGCCATGGCGGTGAGTCTCGATGTGGGATCTTCAGAATCCATTGCCCAAACTTTTTCGGTGATTGGAAATGACTTTGGCCGCTGCGACATGCTGGTTAACTGTGCCGGCATCGCCAAAGTTTTTCCTTTTTTAGACTTCCCGCTTGATCATTTTGTCGCCACGATGAATGTCAATGTCACGGGGACACTGCTTTGCTCACAAGCCGCAGCGCGGCTTATGCTGCCCAATCAATGGGGCCGCATTGTCAACATCGCTTCTGTGGCAGGCATCAGAGCGGTTGGCTCCGGGCGAACAGCCTACGGAACATCCAAAGCCGCTGTCATCGCTTTGACGCGACAAATGGCCGTTGAATTGGCTGACCACGGCATCACAGCCAATGCAGTCGCGCCAGGTCCAGTGGATACACCCATGACCCGCACTTTGCACAACGATAGATTCCGCGAGGAATACACCAAAGCCATCCCCATGAACCGTTACGGATCCACCACAGAAATAGCCGCCGCGGTCATGTATCTGGTGTCTGAAGCCGCTGCTTACACATCGGGTATTGTCTTACCGGTTGACGGTGGTTTTCTGGCTTCTGGCGCACGCAGCCTTTGATTTTGACAAACCGAATCGAAAGAAAACATGGTTCCTGCACTTCAATTTGTGGACACATCCTTGTTGCGCATAGGCTATGAGGAGTGGAATCCAGATGCGTCTCGGACAGTGATCTTGCTCCACGGATGGCCTGACAGTCCCCGCACTTGGGCTGCCATTGCACCAGGCTTAGCCGAAGCTGGTTGGCGCGTGCTGGTTCCAGCACTCCGCGGTTTTTTGCCCACTCGGTTTTTAAATGACGAAACGCCACGCACGGGTCAACTTGCATCACTGGGTTGTGACTTGCTTGAGTTCATTGACGCGCTTGGCCTCAAAACACCTGCACTGGTAGGTCACGATTGGGGCGCACGGGCAGTGGCCATTGCCTGCGGTCTGAGGCCTGGTGTTGCCAGTCATTTGGTCATGTTGTCAGTAGCCTACGGTACCAACGATCCTGCGCAGACATTGAGCATGTTACAGGTCCGCAATTATTGGTACCACTGGTTCATGGCAACACCTCGGGGCCAGCAAACCGTCCGAGAAGACGGACGCCATTTTGCCCAAACCATGTGGGACACGTGGTCTCCAGCGGGTTGGTATTCACAAGAAGAGTTTGCGGCCACTGCGCAAGCTTTTGACAACGCCGATTGGGCAGACATCACGCTGCACTCTTACTGCCACCGATGGGGGCATGCGCCTGCAGATCCGCGTTATGCCAGCGAAGAAATGCTCCTGAACCCGGCACCCGTCTTAGAAGTCCCCACTTTATTGCTGCATGGCGATGCAGATGGCGTGAATCATCCCAGCAGCAGTTTGGGTAAAGAAATATTTTTCCGCGGTCTTTACCAACGCGTATTGATTGCCGACGCGGGTCACTTTCCGCAGCGTGAAAAACCAGCAGATGTGCTTGCGACCCTACTCGGTTTTATGAATCAAAAAAATCAATCGAAGGCGTGAGCTTGTGTGACGCAATTTTGGTCATCAAGAATTGGCCCACAGCCATTCACACACAGCACGCGAACAGGCTGCTTGGTCAAATTAAGACCGTCAGTTTTTGTTTGGCCCTCTCTAATTCGGGCAACAACTTTTCGATGATTTTTGCAATGTCCATTCGGCTTGTCGCAACCGACAAACTCATGGCGGCAACGACTCGACCTTGTCTGTCGCTGATGGGGACTGCTATCGATCTCAATCCCAACTCTAATTCTTGATCACAAATTGCGTAGCCCTGCTGCTTGGCCAACTCAATCTGACCCAGCACATCGGCAATTTGAGTTTTGGTCTTGGCTGTCAGCATCGGACGGTTCATTCTGTTCAAAATGAACAAGGTCCAGTCCTTGGGCTGGCCCGCGAGCAAAACTCGCCCGGTTGCGCTCGCATAGGCTGGCAACCGTGCACCTGCGCTCAGCCCCACAGACAAACTTCTTCGGTGTGTTGCCCTCGCCACAAAAACAACGTCTTGCATGTCTAAAACAGCCATGGAAGCAGATTCCCTGGTGGTTTCAGCTGCCATCTCTAATATAGGTTGCGCCAGACGCGTCAAATCATCACTGAGAACGAAGGCCGAACCCAATCTCAAGGCGCGTGGGGCTAATTGAAATTGCCGTCCTGTTTGCAAGGCATAGCCCAAACGGCACAGTGTATGCAATGAGCGCCGAACCGAAGCCTTGGTGTTTCCTGTCATCTCGGAGATTTCAGTCAATGTCGCCGAAGCACGTAAACGACCAAAAGCTTCAATGATGGCCAAGCCTTTTTCCAGCGCAATCACATAGTCTCGGTCAACAACTGCTGCCGAATCGGTCTCATTTTGATCACGCCCATGTTTCACGATACACCCCATCAGTTCGCTGTGCGAACATTATTTGTGATTTTCTTGATTTGACCCGTCACCAAGCCTAAACTTTCTCGGCGTGAAGTTTTTCATGTTGCCCCCTGAATCCATCCATCAAAGGAAATCATGACCCATTCAAAAATGGCCATCCAACGCCGAATCGTCATTTCATCCATGGTCTTGGGCATGTGCTCAATGATGTCGACCCCTACATTTGCGCAAACCGACTCAACAGCGAAACCCTTGCGCATGGTGGTTCCATTTCCCGCTGGAGGTACAGCCGATGTGCTGCCCAGGATCTTGGCCGAAAAAATGCGCGATGCCTATCCAGCAGGTATCTTGATTGAAAACCGAACAGGCGCCGGCGGGAATGTGGGGGGGGAATTCGTCGCGCGAGCAGAACCTGATGGCACGACTTTGTTGGTATCGCCGCCAGGCCCTGTGGCGATCAACCACAACCTTTACAAGACCATGACGTTTGATCCCACGAAATGGGTACCCATCACGGTGATCGCAACGGTTCCAAACGTCTTGGCGGTATCGAACAAACTGCCCGTCAGTAACTTCAATGAATTTGTGGCTTACTTGAAAGCCAACCCTGAAAAAGTTTCATATGCATCTCAGGGCAACGGGTCGACTTCGCATCTGACCGCCAACCTTTTCATGCAATTGACTGGTACCCGAATGCTTCACGTTCCTTACCGTGGCACAGCACCCGCATTGAACGATTTGGTCAGTGGTCAGGTGGATGTTTTCTTTGACAACATTGCATCATCCGCGCAATTTCACACCGCAAAGCGCATCAAAGTTTTGGCTGTGGCAGACACGCGTCGCTCGCGAGCATTGCCAGATGTTTCAACTTTTTCAGAGCTGAATCTACCGGCCATGCAGGCGGTAACTTTTTTCAGCGTGGTTGCCCCGCCCGGCACCCCTGCGACCGTCGCCCGGCGAATTCACGGCCAACTCGCTGCTGCCATGGCATTGCCTGATGTGAAAGAAAAATTCGCAGCCCAGGGTGCAGAGCCAGGAGGTCAAACACCTGAGAACACTGCCACCTTCATTCAAAACGAATCGGCCAAGTGGAAGAAAGTGATCAGCACAGCCAATGTGACCTTGGATTGATCGAACCCATGCAAATCAAAGCGATCCAATGGGCAAAAGAACTGAGCAGGGTCCCTTATGCCGTTTATGCCGACACGAACGTCAGAGACATTGAAGAGGCTCAAATTTTCCAAGGTCCAACATGGAATTACCTTTGCCTAGAAGCTGAACTGACAGAGCCTGGCTGCTACAGAACCACGTTTGTGGGGGAAACACCCGTGATCGTGGTTCGCGACAACGATGGTGAAATTTATGCATTCGAAAATCGTTGCGCCCATCGTGGCGCATTGATCGCTTTAGAAAAATCTGGAAAAGCCGACAGCTTTCAGTGTGTTTATCATGCCTGGACATACAACCGACAGGGCGACTTGACTGGGGTTGCATTTGAAAAAGGTGTGCGCGGTCAAGGAGGCATGGGTGAAAGCTTCTGCAAATCAGACCATGGTCCAAGAAAACTCAGAGTCGCCACTTTTTGTGGGCTGATCTTTGCCAGCTTCGACGAAGATGTACCTCCCATTGAAGAATATTTGGGCGAAGAAATCTGCGACCGCATTGAACGCGTGCTGCATAAACCTGTCAAGGTGATTGGACGATTTACACAAGCCCTGCCAAACGATTGGAAGCTGTATTGTGAAAACGTGAGGGACAGCTATCACGCCAGTCTTTTGCACATGTTCTTCACCACCTTTGAGATCAATCGCCTGTCTCAAAAGGGCGGCGTGATTGTTGACGAATCGGGTGGCAACCATGTGAGCTTTTCCATGATTGACCCTGCCGCCAAGGACACCTCTTACAAGGATCAAGGACTGCGTTCGGACCAAGATCGTTATCGGCTCAAAGACACCAGTTTATTGGCAGGATTCAACGAATGGCCGGATGGCATCAGTTTACAAATTCTGTCTGTTTTTCCTGGTTTTGTGCTTCAACAAATTCAGAACTGCTTGGCCGTTAGGCAGTTACTGCCCAAGGGCCATGAACGAAGTGAACTGAACTGGGTGTACCTCGGCTTTGAGGACGATACGCCAGATCAACTCAAAGCGCGGCTCAAACAAAGCAACCTGGTTGGCCCTGCTGGTTTCATATCCATGGAGGACGGTGCTGTGGGCGGTTTTGTCCAAAGAGGTATTACCGGTGCAAACGACAAGCAAGCGGTTGTTGAAATGGGCGGTCACGATGTCGCCAGTGGAGAAGGTCGAGCCACAGAAACTTCGGTCAGGGGATTTTGGAAAGCATATCGCCATCACATGGGTATCCAAGAATGATCGACTTATTGAGTTTGATGGCTTTTCAGGCCGCTTATGCCTCCACCATTGACAGTGATCAACTTGAACTGTGGCCTGATTTTTTCACGCACGACACTTTTTACCGAATAACGCATGTCGAAAACGAAATGGAGAACTTGCCTGCAGGCATCGTGTGGGCTGACTCGCGCCACATGCTCGAGGACCGTGTTGCGGCGCTGCGTGAGGCCAATATCTATGAAAAACAACGCTACCGACACCTGATGGGCATACCCCTGCTGAAGTCTGCAGACTCCAGCTTTGCAACCGCTGACACACCTTTCATGGTGGCAAGAATCATGGCCAGTGGTGAAACTGAACTTTTTGCGACCGGGGTTTACAGAGATCGCTTTGTCAAACAAGACGGTCGTCTGCTTTTGGCCGAGCGCGTGGTGGTGTGCGACAGCACTGTCACCGACACGCTGATGGCATTGCCACTGTGAGCCCAATGAGCACCACCGCTTTATCGCGTATTGCTTTGACTGTGGGTGATCCTCATGGCATCGGACCAGAAATTGCACTCAAGGCTCTGGCCTCTCTCGATGTCCAGGAACTCGCACAAATCACCCTGTTCGCGCCCATCGATGTTCTGACGGCAACTGCCAATCAATCCGGTCTTCATCGTTTGCTCGCCCAATTGAATTGGATCGAAGCAGGCACACTTTCCGGACCAGTCACACCGGGAAGGATAGACCCCGCAGCCGGACGCAGCGCCATCGAAAGCGCGACTGCAGCCATCCAAGCTTGTCGTTCAGGCCTTTACGACTGTGTTGTTGCCGGTCCACACCACGAAACAGCCATTGCACAAGCGGGCATCGAGTTCAGTGGATACCCCAGCTTGGTGGCGTCTGTATGCGAAATGCCACAAGGAAGCGTTTTTTTGATGCTCGTCGGAGCTGGCCTCAAAATTGTGCATGTCACTTTGCATGAAAGCGTCGAAACTGCTTTGAGAAGGCTGGATACCGACCTCGTGGTCTCAGCGGCTCAAGCCGGGGTGAGTGCATGCATGCGGTTAGGTGATTCGAATCCAACAATTGGCATCTTTGGCATCAACCCTCATGCTTCAGAAGGCAGCCTGTTTGGGCCCCATGATTTGGCATGCACAGTTCCTGCGGCAGAACTTCTTCGCAAGTCAGGTTTGAATGTCAGCCCTCCAGCTGGGGCCGATGTCCTTTTGTCAGAGCACGCCACCAAGCCTCACGGGCTTTATGTAGCCATGTTTCATGACCAAGGTCATATTCCTATTAAATTGCTGGCACCACATGCAGCCAGCGCTTTTTCAATTGGTGCCAATGTCTTATTGACCACCACTGGCCATGGCTGCGCCATGGACATTGCAGGATCTGGCCAGGCCCAACCCGACGCTCTGCTCCGTAGTCTCAAGACTGTCTTAAAAATGCCTCCTGCGAATTCAAAAAACAAGTCTTGACCATGAGCTACCAAGTCCACATCGCAGGTTCAGATGTCAGTTTTGGTTGCGATCCAGGTGTTTTTATATTGGATGCAGCGCTCAAGGCGGGCATACAAATTCCTTATGCATGCAGAAAAGGCGCATGCGGCAACTGTGCTGTTCGCATAGAGTCCGGACAAGTACAGAGGTTTGTGACCCACCCCGAAACCTCTGCTGCGGGCGATGATCTTTTGTGCCAATGTAGGCCACAAAGTGACCTCATCATCCGACCTGCAGACTGGCGTCAAGGTCAACCTAACGAAACCAAGCGTCTTCAGGTCAAGGTGTATCGCAACACGGCTGTTGCGCCCGATGTCAGCATGCTGCACTTGAGACTGCCTGCAGGGCAAAGGGCGAAATTCAAAGCAGGACAATACTTGGATGTTTTGTTGCCAGATGGCCATCGCCGCAGTTATTCAATGGCGAATCCGCCACATGAAAGTGATGTGCTTCAAATTCATGTACGTCATGTAGAGGGTGGCCGTTTCAGTCAAATGGCAAGCGGCCTAACTGCCGGAGACATGCTGGAAGTTGAATTTCCCTTTGGACAAGTCACGATTTCAAACGATCCCAATGATCCGCTTCTGTGCGTGTGCGGCGGCACCGGATTTGCACCCATCAAATCTTTGTTGGACGACATGGCCAAACAGAAATCTGCGAGGCCTGTCACTTTAATTTGGGGATCCCGTGATTTAGCTGGTCTGTACTTGTTGCCACAAATCGATAAGTGGAAGAAGTCATTGCCCAACTTTCAATTTGTAGCAGCCATTGAAATGGCTGTTGAGCCGCAAGATTTCGAAGTCTTTCAAGGGCGCGTTGACCAAGCCATTACTTCCAAGGCCAGCAGCTTGGCACCCAAAGAAGTCTACTGTTGTGGCAGCTCAGCCATGGTGACTGCCGTGAAAAAAATATGCCTGGATACCCTGCAAGTTGAGGCTTCTCAATTTCATGCAGACGAATTTGTTATGAATCCGTTGCAATGCAAATGAGAAGTACCATTGAGTTCGTCAATGCCTCTTGGATGAGCTGATGAACACGTCGATTGCATCACTGACGTTGAAGAGCCTTCACCCTAAGGCAGACCACTCAACAAGCCGGAGGCTTATGCATCCAAAGATTGCATTACCTTGGCAATGCATTCATTGGTTTTGGCTGCATCAATCCAACGCATGATGCAAACCAACTCCAACACAGGGTCTACCCATGTGATGGATGAACCCGCACCAATGGCAAACCATGAACTGCGGGGCGCATCTTTGAACAGTACGCCGTCTTTGTTCAACCAAATCAGGTAGCCATAGTAGGGTGCTACATCACAGGGCCGCTGCATCATTTGGAGCCATTGCTTTGACAAAATTTGTCGGCCATTGAATTGCCCTTGTTCCATGAGCATGAGACCAATGCGCGCTTGGTCCATGGCCGAGATGGAGATACCACCACCCCAATGACTTCCACCTGGTACCGACATCATGCGTTGACCATTGACTTGGGTTAAGCCTTGCTCATACCCCACCCATTGGAATGGATCTGAACATCCCAGAGGTTTTCTGAAAAATTCCTCAAACACTTCAGGCAACGGCCGCTTGAACAGATGCAGCAAGGCCAAAGACAATTGGTTGATGCGAACGTCGTTGTATTCAAACTTAGTGCCCGGTTCAACCAAGGGTCTCGCTTCGCCCTTGATCCCTTCTGCTTGCCCGGTTTGGTAGGCCAGCCAACGGTACCGGTCAACTTGTTCCGGGATACCTAAGCAAGTCCCCTCCCATTCGCTGGTTTGCTGCAATAAATGGTGCCAGGTGATGCGCGACAAACGATCACCTTCAAAGCCAATGCCGGGACATTGTTGAACGACCGGGGTATGAACATCTTCCAAAAGCCCTTGGTCAAATGCCAAACCCGCCAGTAGGGCCAAGTAAGTTTTGGCAACGCTGAAGGTCAGGTCTGCCTTGTGAGGTTCTCCCCATTCGACCAACATCTTGTTTTTATGAAATAAAACCCCAGAAACAGGACCACGCCCATGGATCGGACCGTACAGGCGGTTGTAGGGCGGGGGATCCAAATCGTGGATACCCCAAGGCGGCGATGTGTCGCGCGACCACGAAGTTTCACAAGATTGGATGAATGCAATGGTCTCAGCCAGGGAATGGTTCATGTTGACAACCGAAAATTGTTGGCGATCTGATGGTGAGCATGAAGGATGATGCACAGGAGCATCATCCTTGCTTGTTGTGAATAGAACGTTCGCGGGGGCGACTCCAGATGAGATGCGCTTATGGCTTACAGACAAATAAACCCCACAAGTAACAGATTATTTACACATTAAATTGTCAGATTTTTGTTACATTGATCTAATATGTGAACTTGAGACTAGGTAAACCACCAATTCAGGTGGCCCTCATCAGGGAGATTGCCTTGAACATTTACATCTATCTGTTCCTCTTGTTTGGCTGTGTTTTCGGCCTCTCAACGTTCTCTTATATGCACCTCTTCAGCGAGGGGCCACACAAAGTTGAGACGGCGCAAAATGGCTCCACTTTGGGCGGTCGCGTTTTGTGGGCCATGGTCTGCACTTTTTTGTGGCCAATCATGATCCTCACTGGTCTCAACTCAGCCAGGATTCTGGCCAAGCGCAAACGGCAGACGGTGGCTGCGAACCACTGATTTAACCTCGACGACTCAATCAGCGTAGCCTGGGTTGATGCGATCCAGGATGCGCATATTGGCTTCAAAATAAAGTCTTTCGCGGTCGCCACGGGGGTGGCGGTCATTGCCGGAAGGATGAAGGACACGTTGAATGACATCGTCACTCAAGATGTTCAAGGCTTTGCCCGTGCTCATGGCCAAGACTTGTGTTTGACAAGCTTTTTCCAGTTTATACAAGCGGCGATAAGCTTGTGCCACCGTATCGCCAATGGTCACAACCCCATGGTTTTTCATGAACAAAACTGTCTTGTCACCCATCAATGCGGCAAGACGTTCACCTTCTTCTAAAGACGATGCCAAACCTGTATAGGTATCGTCATAAGCGATGCGCCCATGAAAAAAAGCAGCCGTTTGGGTAGCGGGTAACAAACGATTGTCTTGCAACATGTTCAGCGCGGTGGCCCAAGGTTGATGTGTATGCAAAACCACTTTTGCACCGGTTAATCGGTGCAGGGGCGCATGAATGCTTTGGGCCGAAAGCTCTACAACGCCCTGCCCTTCAAGGGTCTGCCCTTGCTCGTTAAAGATCATCATGTCGCTGGCCTTGGCTTCAGACCAATGCAAGCCGAACGGCAAAACAAAGTACTGATTGGGATGGCCGGGAACACAGGCGGTGAAGTGGTTGTCAATGCCTTCTTCAAAGCCATCTAAAACCGCCATTCGCAAAGCAGCCGCCAAATGAATCTTGACCTCTTGAACAGCCGCATCTTGCGCGCCAACGGTTGGGAGTGGGTGGACAGACATAAATGGATCAACGCAGTTAAGTAGATGGCTCAAGACTACGCGATATGGATCAAAATTCAAGCGCCCCAAGCCAAAACCGTGCAACTCTGGTGACTTCAAATCTGCCAACAAATATCCAGCAGTCAAAGAAGGGCTTGCACTTCACAATCATTTCCAATAATCTGAGTCCCTGACTTCAAAAGTAATGCATTTTGGAGTTCGATTTCAATAACTAGGAGACATCACATGGCATTCATCAAATTAAAACCCTCATTTTCTTGGGTCACATCTTTGGCGGTTTCATTGGGCATGGCCGGCGCATTGCTGTCATCCCCAGCCGCCTTGGCACAGGCTTTTCCAAATAAACCCTTGCGACTGATTTGCCCGTTCCCCCCTGGCGGTGCTGTGGATATCGCTTCGCGGGCGATTGCTCAAGAACTGTCCAAAAATTTAGGCCAGCCTGTGACCGTCGAAAACAGACCCGGTGCAGGTGGGAACATTGGTGGCGCCGAAGCGGCCCGCGCCAATCCTGACGGTTACACCATTTTCATGACCACCAGTGGCATACAAGCCATCAACCCTGTGCTGTACGCCAAGATGCCCTTCGACCCCAGCAAAGACCTGGTTCCCGTCTCTGCCCTGGTCTCTTTGAACAATGTCTTGGTTTTGCACCCCTCCATCAAAGCGAACTCTGTGCCTGAAGTCATTGCGTTGGCCAGGTCTCAACCCGGAGCCATGAATTACGCGTCCAGCGGTAGCGGCACCAGCATTCACATGTCAGGCGAGATGTTCAAATCTTTGACTGGCGTCAACATCACGCACATCCCCTACAAAGGCAGTGCACCAGCCATCACCGACCTTCTGGGTGGGCAAGTCATGATGATGTTTGACAATATTCCTTCTGCCATTCCTCACATCAAATCAGGCAAGCTTAAGGCACTGGCCACAACAGGTGCCAAGCGTGATCCCTTGCTGCCCGAATTGCCAACCTTGGCAGAAGCCGGTGTATCGGGCTATGAGTCTGGCGTGTGGTTTGGTTTGGCAGTGCCCGCCAACACACCTCGCGACGTGATCATGAAACTGAACGCTGAAGCCATCAAAGGCACAAGATCACCCGAATTCGTCAAACGAATGACTGAGCTGGGTTACAACATCATGGGCACAAGCCCTGAGGTCATGACCGACATGAGCAGGGCCGAAGTGCAACGTTGGGGCCCGATTGTCAGAGCCTCTGGCGCGAAGGCAGACTGAACTCTGCAATGTTGAATAGCCAGACAAACTGAGCCAGTGGCTTGGTTTTCAAAGCCAAACAACAGGCCTCAAGGCAGTAGCCAACACGGACCTTACTACTTAGATCAAAAAAGCACTTAGGGACACCTCTAAGTGCTTGATCTCAATAGAATCTAATTTTCCCCAGAATCCTGGGCTTGTCACCGGGCTCGAAGACTGCAGCCTCACCCTCCTCCAAGAAAATTCTGGCTTCAGAAAGTCCAAAGTCAGTGCTGAGCACACCTTGGGTAAACGTTACCCCATGCCCAACGTACACATTGTTTTTGCCTGATGGCGCCTTGTTGAAGAAACCCTGGGTCGGAACCGATCTCAACGCTCTGTCTAAGTCTGGCTTGAACACACCAGGACGAACCACCAACCAATCCGTCGATGTAAATCTGTCAAAAGCCAGCTTGGCGGTTTCTTCACACCGACAAAAACTGCTGGCGTAAACCTCGCCAATTGGAATATTGAGTGCTTTGATCCTTTGGCCTATTCGCCTGCTTTGCGCCCTGCCCTCATCATTGAGCTGTCGCGAACCAGATGAACAGTCATGGGGCCGTTCAGTGGGCGGATTGAATTTGACCGGATCCTTACCAGGCGTGATGGCATGCCTGATAAAAATATTGAATCCACCTTGCTGCAATTTTTCAATCAACAGTTGCTCCTGGGCTTGCGAAAAGCTCGTCGAAAGCAACAGGATCAATCCAAGAAATTCAACAATCTTTCCGCGGAATAAATGCATTTCTAAAAAAATGGGTGATGGGTTTTATTTTTTAAGCCAAGCCAAAATTTGATCCGTGACCGCCGCAGGTTGCTCTCGATGCAAAAAATGACCTGCTTGATCGATCAGTTGAAAGTCATATTCAGCAGTGAAGTATTGAGACTGATCCAACATCAACTCAGCACGCAGATCCTGGGCACCACACAATGCAAGCGTTGGCACGCCAATTGGACGCGCCATTTTGATCCTTGAATCAGCATGCTCAGGATTGGATTTGTCTTGGTCAAACATCGCTCGGTAATAGCCCAGGGTGGCTTTGAGAACACCAGGTTGAGACAACATCGCTTTGATGCTTCGGATGTGATCTACGTCCTGAAAGCCTTCAACAGTCCAATAGGCCCACAAGTAATCGATGAAAGCCATGTCGTTTTGCAGGATGGCTTTTTCCGGTAAGTCTTTCAACTGAAAGAACCACCAATGGAATGACCGATGGATGTGCTTGGCCTCCAGAATACTTTGCCCGACCTTTTCGGGGTGAGGAACGGCCATCAGTACAGCCCGCTTGAACAATTCTGGATACGCCGCCAAAAGGCCATAGCCAATGATCGCGCCCCAATCTTGTCCGACCAAATGACAAGTCTCTTGACCACAAATCATTTGAGTGAACTGCGCAATTTCATGAACCAGCGTTGCTTTGTCATAAAAACAATCCGGCGGAACCTCTGTGGGTGGATAGCCCTTCAGGTAAGGCGCTATCACCCGGTACCCCTGCGCACTCAGCGCGTCAATCTGATGACTCCAAGTCAAAGCGTGGTCAGGAAAACCATGCAGCAAAATCACAGTGGGGCCAGTGCCCTGTTCAATGAATGCAAACTTCAAGTTACCGACTTGAATGAATTGATTTTCGTACTTTTGCATTTCAAAAACCCATATGGATCAAGCGTTGGTTTAAGGCTGGTCATGACGGAAAATTTTCATCGGCCCCGGATCCCCAATGCGAAACCAAATGGCCGACAAAACAAGGGCAATGACCACCAAGAACAAAGCGGCGCCAGAGAGCAGTGCCGTGATTTCTGTGTCTCTTTTTTCCAAGGTGAATTGATTCGACAAGTGCTGATAAACTTTTTTCAAGTCATCCGCAGATCCTGCTTTGAAATATTCAGCCTCTGTGATCTTGGCGACGGCTTTGAGTGATTCTTCATCGACCTGGGTAAAAAACGAAGAGCCCTCAAAGCCTGGGATGAACCCGTTAGGGGTTCCAAACCCCACGGTGTAAACACGAACACCCAAGTCGGCTGCTTTTTGAGCCGCCCACAAAGGGTCGGGACCTGACGTTCTGCGGCCGTCCGTTAACAAGACAATGGCTCCCCCTTTGAAGGAGCCAGGTGGCTCAGGCGCGCGCTCTTTTTCGGACGGTTTAGCATCCAAACTGCGACCACCATTATTCAGGCCACCCCCAGCGTCACCACCGAAGCCAGCGGGGCTGGGGGGAAAGAGCAGCTTTTCCAAATCAAGCTTGGCTTCAGGCCGCAGCGTGGCCAACGCCATCAGCAAACCACTGCCCGTCGCGGTGCCTCTTTGCAATTGAAAACGGTCAATCGCTTCGACCAACTCTTCCCGTTGAGGGGTCACGTGCTGCACAACTTGTGCGTTGGCGGCAAAGGACACGATGCCCACGCGGATGTTGGGGGGTAAATCTTGCAAAAAATCTTTGGCCGCTTTTTGCGCCGCTTTGATGCGACTGGGATCCACATCTTCTGCGAGCATGCTGCGTGAAACGTCCATGGCCATGACAAGGGTCATGTAATCGGCTGGCAATGTGACCCGCGCCACGGGTCTGGCAGATGCGAATAACAGCAGCCCCATGGCCAGGAACAACAGCGCTGGCGGCACATGGCGTCGCCATGCCGATGGTGTTTCGATGTTTTGCAGAATCCATGAGACGGCCGAAAAAGAAACCACCTGTTGACGTTTGCGCCTCAAAAGCCAAACATACACACCTGCCATCAGTGGCATCAGCAAAAAAGACCAAAGCATGAAGGGCTGTAAGAATTGCATCTTTATCAGGGTTTAAGCCAGTTTCGCCAATTTACCATTGACGCTTATGCTTTGGGTTATTTATGAAACGTGATGCCGTTTTCAGCAAAAGTCTCCGTCCAAGGGGAACTGGATCGCTTGCGTCCGAGTTGAATCCTCCAACACCTGACCTGTCGTTAATCACATCCAAATCAAAAACAACAAAAAACAAATACATTGATTTAAAAAAAATCAAATCCAGATCTGATCTTCTTGCTGTTTTTTTGTTTGGAGTACTTGTCAGCTTGTTGGGTATGGGGCTTTTTACGAACGCATTTGAAAGCCGACAGGTACTCACGCAAAAAGACATTGATGCTGCAGTTTTGCACACGCTTCAATCCAAAGAATTGCCTTCCCAAAGCAGCAAAGCAGCCGCTGCCGTTCAAGGTGCTGTGGTCCGTGTTCTGGCTTTTGCCGCAGATCCTAAAAACAAAAATACCGACATTGAGAGTGGCGTAGGCACCGGAGTCGTCATCAAGGACGATGGCACGATACTGACCAATTTTCATGTGGTTGCCGGTGCAAAAAAACTGCGCGTCACTTTTTTCGATGGCACAGAAACAGAAGCGTTTGTGGTCAGTGTCCAGGCCGACAAAGATTTGGCAGTTTTGAAGCCGCAAAAAATTCCGGACGATTTAGAGGCGGCCATTTTGGGCTCCAGTCAACAACTGGTACCCGGAGATGTCGTGGTTGCAGTCGGTTTCCCTTACGGGATTGGTCCCTCGGTGTCATCAGGTGTTGTGTCCGGCTTGAATCGACACTTCAAATCACCCGATGGTCAACACATGCTCAAAGGATTGATCCAATTTGACGCGGCAGCCAATCCAGGCAACTCAGGCGGACCCTTGGTCAACACGACAGGCGAAGTGGTTGGCATTGTCACGGCCATCTTGAACCCCACATCGGCTCGGACTTTTATTGGGATTGGCTTTGCCACCACCATTGAAAGTGCCGGTAGCGCTGTGGGTCTGCCACCTTTTTAAAATTCAAAGGAAGACATATGGCGAATGCAAATGAGGCTTGGCGCGGTGCCCATCGGTCCACGTACAACACAGATCCCGAGAAAGCTGCAGCCCTGATGCAGCGTTTGTTGTACGAAGTCAAACGGGTGGTGGTCGGACAAGACGTTTTTTTAGAGCGCGTCCTGATTGCTTTGTTGGCGCAAGGCCATCTGCTGATTGAAGGTGTTCCCGGTCTCGCCAAAACACTGACCGTCAACACATTGGCCAAATCACTCAACGGCAGTTTCAGTCGGATCCAATTCACGCCGGATTTGTTGCCTGCTGATTTGATCGGCACACGGATCTTCAACCAACAGACCAGCGAATTCAGCACCGTGCTGGGTCCCGTCTTTGCCAATCTGTTGTTGGCCGATGAAATCAACCGAGCGCCTGCCAAAGTTCAAAGCGCCTTGCTGGAAGTGATGCAAGAGCGGCAAGTCACCATCGCAGGACAAACGCACCGTGTTCCATCGCCATTTTTGGTCATGGCGACACAAAATCCGATCGAGACAGAAGGGACCTATCCACTGCCAGAAGCCCAGGTTGACCGTTTCATGATGAAGGTGCTGATTGACTATCCCAGCGAGGACGAAGAATTTGTGATCGTCCAAAGGGTCATTGCCGGTGGCGCTAAAGCAACGGGCGTCGTAAGCCTTGAAGAGCTCCAATCGCTGCAAATACAGTGCCGTCACTGCTATGTGGACCCCAGCTTGGTTCACTATGCGGTCAAGCTCGTATCAGCGACCCGTTTCCCTGAGCAATATGGCATGGCATCTATCAAGGGACTGATCAGCTTCGGCGCCAGCCCACGGGCCAGCATCGGCCTCATCGAAGGTGCCCGCGCATTGGCATTGCTTCGTGGGCGTGATTACGCATTGCCCCAAGACGTGGCCGATTTGGTACCCGATGTCCTCAGACATCGCTTGGTTTTGTCTTACACCGCATTGGCCGAAGGCAAAAATGCGGAAACTTTGATTCAAGATGTGATGCGCGCCGTGCCGATGCCAGACCAGCCGCTGGAAGCGCATGTCCGCTGAGGCTTTACTCCAACATTTGGAGTGGACGGTCATCCGACGGCTGGACGGCTTGCTCCAAGGTGATCACAGAACTTTGTTCAGAGGATCAGGTTTGGAACTGGCAGACCTGCGCGAATACCAAGCCCATGACGATGTGAGACACATCGACTGGAATGTGACGGCTCGCATGCAAACACCCTTTGTGCGAGAGCACCAAGAGGATCGAGAAATCAATGCTTGGTTTTTGTTGGACTTGAGTGGGTCCATGGACTTTGGCAGCACCGATATGACCAAGCGTGATGTAATGCTGCGCTTCGTAGGCGTGATGGCCAAACTGCTCATGAAACGCGGAAATCGAATCGGTGCATTGGTCTTAAACCCTGCGGAACCCGAAGGTTTCAAGTACGTTCCTGCACGCATGCACAGACGCCACTTGTTGCATTTGTTGCATGTCTTAGAGACATCACCCGTCACCCAGCAATCTCATCAAACCCGATTGACGGATTGGCTCAGAAAAGCCAATGGCTTATTGAAACGCAGGTCCAGCGTGTTTGTTGTCTCTGACTTCATGGGGGCTTTCAACTGGGCAACCGAGCTGAGCGCACTGGGCCAACGACACGAAACAGTCGCGGTGCGTTTGTTCGACCCCGCAGAAATCAATCTGCCCAACGCAGGCTTGGTGTTGATGCAAGACTCAGAAACCTCAGAACAATTGCTGCTGGATACAGCCAACAAAAGCTTCAGAACCCGTTATGCCCAAACGGTTGAAAAGAGAGAGCAGCAACTGGCTGACTCGTTTGCACACGCAGGTGTCGATGCATTGGAACTGTCAACAGATGAAGACTTGGCCAGTGCTTTGATACGCTTCTCTGAATTGAGAAAACGGAGAGTTTGGCGTGCCTGATTTCAGCTCGATCTATTTTTTATGGCCCTTGATGCTTTGGGCATCTGCACTGGTCCCCGCCCTAGCTCTTGTTTATTCGCTGAAAACGCGCAAGAGACCTTCCGTCGTTCTGGGCTTGGGGTTGTTGTTGCTGTGCATTTCGTTGGCAAGGCCTCAAACTGTGCTGATGACCCCAATGCGTGATGCCACGGTGATGCTGGTCATGGACACTTCTGGCAGCATGCGCGCCAAAGATCTTCAACCATCACGCATCGAAGTGGCACAGAAAGCCGCGCAACAATTCATTGAAGACAAGCCCCGCAGATTGCGCGTCGGTTTGGTGACCGTAGCGGGCACTGCTGCCCTGGCACAAGCCCCGACCGATGATCGCGATGTTTTGCTCAAAGCGATCGATTACTTACCGCTGCAATATGGCTCTGCCTTGGGTACCGGGATCTTGGTCTCGCTAGAAGCTTTGCTGCCTGGAGCAGGCATTGATGCGCAAAAGATCATCAACGAATCGGCTGAACCAGGTGGCGCCAAGAACCAAGCCAACTCTGGCCAATCCTTGGACGATAAAAAAACAGCCCCCAATACGGCCAGCCCATCGACAGGTCAGGGGCGACAGATGGCCATCGTTCTGATGAGCGATGGCCAAAGTAACATGGGGCCAGAGCTGAAGCAAATGGCGGATTTGGCCGCCACACACCAGGTCAAAATTTACACCGTTGGCATCGGCACCACCGAAGGCGATGTGGTTCAAATGCAAGGCCGCAGCATGCGTGTCAAGTTAGAAGATGAGGCTCTCAAAAAAGTTTCAGCGATCACGCAAGGCGAGTATTTCAAAGCCGACAGTGCCCAAGCGTTGAAGAGCATCTACAACCAATTAGGCCATCGGCTTCGGTTTGAAAAACGCGCCATGAGCGAGGTCACCGCCTATGTGTCAATTTTGGGTCTGCTCCTTGTTTTGGCAAGCGTAGCGCGCAGCTTTGTCAGGATGGGGAAAATCATATGAGTCCGTTGTCTGCAATAGCCTTTTTCCGATTCCTTGCTTGACCTCTTCGAAAGCTGTTCATTCAGCGAATCCGTGCACCTGTCCATCAAGCGTTTCCCCTGTGATGACGGTGGCAGCCGCCATGTTTCCAAAGTCAAGGACCGTGCATATTTTGAAAATATCAAAGTCATCCCTCTTGCAAAGTATTATTAATTTTGTTAATTTTTGAGTTGGCTTTCAACCACGGAAATCAAATGAAAAAATCAACTGTCTTGCTGTATGTTGCCCTCATGACTTTGAGTGTCCCCTCTTTTGCTGCCACTTGCGAAGCACAAGCCGCAGAGAAAAAACTGGCAGGCGCTGCAAAAAACAGTTTTGTTCAGAAGTGCGAAAAAGACGCTGCAGCTGCCTTGGCCACCGCCACCGCCACGTGTGAGGCACAGGCTACTGATAAAAAACTGGCAGGTGCGGCCAAAAACAATTTCACCAAAAAATGCATCAAGGATGCCACTGGCGGCTGACCTTCTCGGTCACACACGGGCTCATTCGACAACTCAGATCAGCACAAGGAAACTGACATTTCAGCCGCTGGGCTGATGATTGGATTCCGGCATACTTTGCCAAATCGGCGATCCTGTAAAAACCACATCCGAGATGGCGGATCCCAAAATCCGGTGCCTGTGTACAAAAGATCAGCCTAATTCAGATACCTCGATGAGCCAGCAGCAGACCCCTATTTCTTTGCCGGATGGTGATCCAGCACAAAGCCGCCTGGTCAAGGTGCTGTTTGTCGGCGTCTTCATGGCGGCACTTGATTCAGCCATCGTGGGGCCTGTCCTGCCAGCATTGATTGCCGTCTTTGGCATCGACAACCGAACCGCTGGACTGATAACGACTGTTTTTTCCCTGAGTTCCTTGTGCAGTACAGCGTTGATGGCTTACTTCAGCGACCGCCATGGCCGCCGACCGGTGTATCTGGCCAGTGTGGCGCTTTTCGCCATCGGCTCTTTGATCATCGCCGCTGCACCCGACTTTGATACGCTGCTGGTGGGCCGTGCCATCCAGGGCATCGGCGCAGGGGGCATAGCGCCGGTAGCCAGTGCTGTGATTGGTGATGTGTTCACAGCCGAGCGAAGGGGCCGTATTTTAGGACTGGTTGGTGCCACCCACGGCATGGCCTTTGTGCTTGGGCCACCTCTGGCGACCGTGCTCACTTCCACGCTGGGCTGGCGCTGGCTGTTTTTGGTGAATATTCCCGTCGCACTGGTCGTGTTGTGGTGGGGCGCCCTCAGCTTGCCAAGCCAACGCACCCGCGCGGCACCAGGGCACATTGACTTGGCAGGTATCACCTGTACCTTGTTATTTCTGCTGTGCTTGGTGCTGGGCATTTCGCGCCTGCCGGACTCGGCTACCGCGATGGTGTTGTGGCCTTGGTTTCTGGCGGCAAGTGGGGCACTGCTGGTCGCTTTGGTGGTCATTGAGAAACATCAGGCGCAACCACTGATTCCGATCGAGCTGTTTGCAAACCGACAACTGGCTTTTGCCTATGTGCTGACGCTGGGTGTGGGTTTCTCCATGGGGGGCATTGTATTTTTGACCACCATCGCTACGCTGGCCTATGGGGTCAGCGTTGAATCTGCGGGGCTGGCCCTGCTGCCTCTGGTGCTGTGCTCCATGGTGGGCTCTATGGCGGCAGGGCGGTTGCTCAACCGACTGGGCGCTCGAAGCATGGTGATCTTTGGCTTCGGTATGCTGACGCTGGGATACCTGCAAAGCGCCATGCCACAGACCGGCTTTACTGCGTTCTTGATCGCGACTGTTTTGGTCGGGATTGGCGTGGGTGTGGTGGTCAGCGGTGCGCTGCGCACCATTGCGATAGATGAAGCACCCCCTGCCCAGCGAGGCACAGCCCAGGGGCTGATCAATATTTTCAATGCCGTAGGGACGCTCTTGGCGGTGACCTGCATCAGTGCCATTGCTGACTTTGAAGGCGGCGAGTTAACCGCCTTTAGCCATGCTTACTTGGCACTGGCTTTGAGCATGCTCGTGATGCTGTTGATGGCGTTCGGTCTGAAAAAGAAGTCACCCAAGCCCGCTTAAAAAACAGCGTGCTCCCCTCGATCGGGCGCGCCCTCGCCTTTGACCCAACGGGCATAGGCATCGAACAGCGTTTGTGAACCGTGTGAGGGTGTGGCCGGGTCATCGTAGCGCTGCGCCTGTGCATCCCACACCAACATGGATTCAGTGGCGTAATACCGCCCAATGCGGGCCAGCTCGGCCTTTTCTGCAGCTGCTGGAATGAGCTTTCCCAAGACGCTCAAAACACCCACGATGACATCCAACAGACCCACCGGGACACGCTTGAAACGCGGCGATTTGCCCAACAAAGCAAACAATTGCTCGCCCTGCGCCAGCGGCGTGATGGCAGGCCCCGGCCCCCCGATGGGCAAGATCTGGTTATGCCGCGACCCATCGTCCAGGCACCCTACCAGAAAATCAGCCAAATCGTCGTCGCTGATGGGCTTGCAGGCGGTCAATTGCCCGTCGCCAAAAATCAAAAAAGGCTTACCTTTCTTGACACGATCGAGTTGGCCCGACAGCGATTTGAAAAAAGCTGTGGGCCGCACGATGGAATAAGTCAGGCCTGATTCGATCAGGGCTTTTTCAAAGGCCAGCTTGGCATGTTGAAAAGCCAACAAGGGCTTTTGCACGCAGATGGCCGACAGTTGAACAAACTGTTTCACACCCGCAGCTTGTGCCGCTTGCAGCGCCCACACATGGGCTTGGTGATCGACCCGCCAAGCGTCTTGGGGCGAGCCCATGCGCGAGGCCATACAAGAGACCATCGCATCAAAATGAAAGTGCGCCAAATCCGCTTGTTTCCAAAAATCCTCCTCGGCCGCATGTCCCCAAATGAGCTTGACCCCAGCCAGACGTTCTGAAAGCCCTGTGTCGGCCTGCGTTGAGCCCACACCTTCGCGCTGCCGGACCAGACAAACCACCTCATGGCCTCGACGAAGCAGCGCCCGTGCAGTGGCCATGCCGATCGTGCCCGTCGCCCCGAGCAAAAGAACACGCTTTGTAGACCTTGATTCCAAGCCCGTCGCTGGCGATGTTGGGGTGCTGTCTGAGCTAGACAAAGGGCTGGAAAGCATATCGGTGGTCACCCCGGGAACTCCCAAAATATTCAGAGATTCAATGATGATGTGATTTGAGTGATGGGAATTGGCGATGCCATGAACGAATCGATCTCACTGCCGATTTTGGATGACCCTTGAAGATGACCCAGAGCCGATACAAGTTACTCAAAGAATGGTCTAAAAATCACCCATCAAAGCGCAGCACTGTGCCCTTTGATGTAAGTCTCTAAAAACCCAATCTGCTGACCCATTTGTCGGATATTGTCTTTGACGACATCACCAATAGAAATAACGCCAACGACCCGCCCAGCCTCCACAACCGGCAGATGACGGAAGTTACGGGAAGCCATCAAGCCTGTGCAGGCTTCAATCGGATCGTCTGGTTTGACCGAGACCGGGTCGGCTGTCATGACATCTTGAACGAGGACTTGTTTGGCATCCAGACCGGGTAACAGGACCTTGATGGCACAGTCGCCCTGAGTGATGATGCCCATCAGCTTTTCGTCACGAATCACCAGAATCGCACGCACACGGTTGTCCCGCATCAGCTGCAAAGCCACGACCACTTTTTCGTCAGGCTTGATGCTGATCACGTTAACGGTTTGTCCTTTTTGCGCTAAACATGTTTTGACGCTGGTCATCTGAGTTCCTATTGACGATGGCTTAATTGATAAATTTTCTCACAGTGATTGAAATCGTGCATGCGATGACTTAGTCAACTCAAGCGCCTTTGGTTAATCGCGGTCTTGTATTTTGCTGATCACCCAACAGGCAATAGCAATCATCAAAATAGCGCCACTTTCATACAAAAGAATCGAAGGGTCACCGTCTTTACCCTGAAGGATGATCAAGCGGCTCAATGCGGTCATGGCAATGACCAAAGGTATGGTGATTGGAATTCGGTGGCTGCTGTAAAAAGCTCCTAACATACCTAACACTTCCGCATAAATAAACATCAGTAACAAGTCCTTCAGCGCTACGCTACGCTGTTCTATCAACAGCATGACTTCTTGCACCATGGCACCCACAGTGAACAGTGCGATAGTGATGAGAAATACTTTTTCAGTCACATCAATCATTTTTTTGATGGGCATAAGATCTCCAGCTTCAAGGGTTGATTGGGTCATTATTGAATGGATCCTGTGATTCAAGCTGCTCATTTTTGAAGCACTTGGAAATTTTCGAACTTTTGTATAAATTCAGTCAGGACATAGGAACGGACCGTCGTTCATCAAGCCATCGGTCCAACAACGACCAGACATCGTCTTTTCCCAAGTCGTGCCCACGTTCCATTGACAATGGTTAACCAAGACGCCAGAGAGCCGACAGCCGGTGGTTGCCAAGGCCTTGGCAGTCAATTGGGCGACGCTAAGTGACTGCAATCTGCCCAATGTGCTGTTTGATCTTGGTTCACAGTGGTTTCATGAATGTGTTTGTGATCATCGATATGCGCCACTGATGGTTAGGGTGCAATAGTTTTTGCAATACTGGCCTTGCTGTGATTGAATCTGCAAAAACTCTTGGAGACAATATGCCCGGCTCGATTCTCACACCCGAACAACGCGCTCATTACGAACAGGACGGCTACGTGCTGGTCCGCAAGCTTTTCGATGATGAGGAAATTTCAATCCTGCGCACCGCGATTGAAAACGACGAATCAATGCGCAGTCGTTTGTATGACCGGAACGATTCATCTGGCAAATCCACGCGAATGGCCACTTGGAATCATCCCGGTGACAGCGTCTACGGTCTTGCTGCACGCTCCCATCGTGTGGTCGACACCATGGAAGATCTGCTTGGCGGCGAGGTCTATCATTACCACTCCAAATTGACTGCCAAAGAGCCATTCGAGGGAGGGGCTTGGGAGTGGCATCAGGATTACGGCTATTGGTATCACAACGGCTGTGTATTCCCCTACATGGCAAGCGTGATGGTTGCGCTCGACCGCAGCACTCGCGAAAACGGCTGTCTACAAGTTGTCAAGGGATCGCACCACTGTGGCCGCATTGAGCATGGCGTCCTGCCTGGCGAGCAGGTCGGAGCCGATCCGCGGCGGGTCGCTGAAATGCTCAAGCTGATGCCGATTGAGTATGCCGAGATGGAACCTGGCGATGGCCTTTTTTTCCACAGCAATGTGCTGCACCGATCAGACCAAAATCGCTCAGAAAATCGCCGCTGGACTGTACTGCATTGCTACAACGCTGCGCGCAACAACCCTTACCTAGAGCATCATCATCCTTTTTACACGCCGCTCGAGAAAGTCGACGATGGCGCTATCAAGCGCGCAGGTGTGAAGTTTTCCAGCGGAATCAATGAGTTTAGGGAAAAGTCAGCCAACCCACCTGAATTAAAACAGCGACTCAGCTGACCATTTTTATCTCGACCCCTTTTCAATTTGAAAAGCAGCGATATGAAAATCGTCGACATCAAAATTCACGTTCTGAAAAGCCCGCTTGCAGAACCTTTCGCGTTCTCACAGGGCTGGGTTCGCCAGCGCAGTGCAACGCTGGTGGAAGTGCTCACTGAAGAGGGCATTACCGGCTGGGGCGAGGCGTTCGCTCAAGGTTTGGAGCCACCAGAAATCGCTGCGGCTGCTGTTCAATACGCGCTGAAACCACTCCTTTTGGGCGCCAACGCATTGGATACCGAAGTGCTGTGGCACAAGATGTATCACGCTACACGTGACTTCGGCCGCAAAGGCTCGGTGATCGCTGCGATCAGCGCAGTCGACATTGCACTTTGGGACATCGCCGGAAAGACGCATAACGTTCCGATTCACGTCTTGCTGGGCGGTGCATTCAGAACCCGCGTTCAGCCCTATGCAACAGGCTTTTACCGCGTCAATGGTCAGGGCGAATCCGCAAGACTGGCGGACGAAGCCATTCGGCACCACGATGCTGGCTTTAGGGCGATGAAGGTCAAGCTCGGCTACGGCGTTGACGATGACATCCATTGCATGAAAGCCATCGGTGCGGCGATTGATGGCCGCGGCATTACGCTGATGATTGACACCAACCATGCCTATGGCCGCGCGGAAGCGCTGCGCCTCGGTCGTGCACTGGAGCGCTACAACTTGCGCTGGTACGAAGAACCCGTGGCGCCGGAGGATCTGCGCGGTTATGCGGAGATGAGGGATAAGTTAACGATGCCCATCGCAGGGGGTGAAAATGAGCACACGCTGTTTGGCTATCGCGACCTGTTTGCTGCAAACGCAGTCGACATTGCCCAACCAGACCTGTGTTCTTGCGGTGGCATCAGTGCGGCCCGCCACATTGTGACGCTCGCGCAAGCGCATGGCGTTGCGGTCAATCCGCATGTGTGGGGATCGGCTATTGCCCAGGCGGCATCCTTGCAGCTCATTGCTGCGTTGCCGGTCGCGCACCATTCACTGTTCGCGCAGGAGCCTTTGCTTGAATACGATTGCTCATCTCATCCATTCAGGCAGCAGTTGATCACACAGCCCATCCAGCAACGCGACGGTTGGGTGTCGATACCGAACGGACCGGGGCTTGGTGTTGAACTCGATCGCAGCATTATTGAGCGATACCGTGTTGCTGGATGACCTTGGAAAAAGCGGATCCCAGACTCCTTGGCAACAAACCCTTACGACCGCTGCAGTAGCGTCTTGTGCCTACCGTGATGCGACGTGCCAGCGACATCACCATCAACAAGCATGGCCGCCTCAATCGGTCGGATAAACTGGCTTTCTGAAAAAATGAAAGCGCATCGCATGCCCCACCCTTTCTTGTCCTATCGGCTGGGTCTCGCTTGTCGTGATCGGGTCAGTCTCGCGGGGAAGCGATGAGCGATTCACCCGCCTCACGAGGCATCAGCCGAGGGGCACTCGTCCTGGCTGCGGCCACCGTGGTGAATCTGCCGTTCGGCACCGTCTATGCGTTTTCTGTCTTCCTCAAGCCGATGGAGGCGCTGCTCGGTATTGGTCGGGCCGAGATGGCGATCGTGTTTTCCATGGCGTCGATCTTTCTCACGATCGGCATGCTCATCGGACCCGGCCTTTACCGTCGCTTCGCACCCGTGCCCCTGCTGCTGGTTTGCGGGGTTCTGAGCGCCTCTGGCCTGCTGATCTGCGCCGCTGCACAGGGTATCGAGCATTTGTTGCTGGGCTACGGCGTTCTGTTCGGACTGGGCGGCGGGGTGGCTTTCATCATGATGCAACAAGGTCTGAACCAGACCATCAGCCCGATGAGCGGGCTGGCCAACGGCTACGTGGTGAGCCTGTATCCCATGGGTGCCATGCTGGGTGCACCAGTCTTTGGCTGGGCCATTGAGGCGTTTGGCCTGCGTGCAACCCTCACGGGTCTTGCGCTCACGGTGCTGACTTGCTGCGCCATCGCTGCCATGCTTTGGCATCGTGCCCAGGTTCGCATGCAAGATCCAGGAGCGAGTTCGGCCGACAGCGAAGCCCGCCACTGGGGCTTGTTTGCCCGGTTGTTTACTGTTTTCTTTCTCGCCGCCTCTGCGGGTCTGATGGTGATGAGCCAGGCTGCTGGCATTTTGCAGGCCTATGGCGCAAAAAGTCTGTTCGCGCTGGGCGGCACCACTTTCATCACCGGTGCGATTGCTGCTGCACGCATTGGAGGGGGCTGGCTCATTGATCGTTTCGCGGTGCCTCGCGTGGCCTGCGTGGCCCATCTCATCGCCCTCAGTGGTTCTTGCCTGCTGTTGACCTGGCCAGGGGCGGGCATGGCTGTCCTGTCCATGACACTGATTGGCTGCGGTTATGGCTTCATCTCGGGTCTGACGGCTGGTGCGATTGCGCGCTACTGGCATCCCAATGCCTTTGGCCGGGTGGCCGGACAGTTATACATTGCTTGGTGCATCGCGGCCATCAGTTTGCCGGTGTTGGCGGGCTGGCTGTACGACCAGACCCAGGGCTATGACCAAGCCATGTTGATGGCCGCTGGCGTGAACCTGCTGGGCGCACTGATGGCTTTGAGCTTGCCGACGACAGCGCGATCACCGCTTCAAGTTCAGCCTCAACCAAAAGTCGAGAAGACCTGATCATGCGGATGCACATCCCCAACGGCAGCATCTTGGGTATGCGTGGCAGCGTTGAATGTGCTGATTGTGAGTGCCAACGCAGGCTCAAGGGAACATCAACTATGGCATGACGGTTCGCATCAGCTGCCTGATTTCTGGGAGGAAAAGAGCTTCGGCTTTGTTGGCCACAGTGACCAGTCCGAATCTGGCTTTGATGCGCGGGGCTGGTTGAATCGGCAATTCAACAAAGTCAGGAGCCGAGGCACGAATGGCGAGCAGGACGGTGTCTGTTTGTTGGGTGACTTGAATGAGGTGTGAAATTTCATCGCTTTGCAGTTTCACCAAAACATCCGGATGCGCGATTTCGCCATACCTCTCCACCAAGATTCTTGCGGCTTCTTCACTCAAAGGCGTGGAAGCTATCGGGTAAGTCTTGAGATCAGCAAAGACGAGCTTTTTTTTGTGCACCAGAGGGTGATCTGGTCGGCACATGAACACGCCCTCCATCTCAGCAATTTGCGTGACCCTGAGATCAGGCGTTGGTATCAATGCGCGTATGTCCAATACGGCTGCATCGATCAACCGGTCTCGGAGCATTTGGGCCAAGCTTGCTGTGTTTGATCGGACAATTTCGATGTGAAAGTTCGGAAAATGTGTCCCGAAGTGGGCCAAGATGGGCGTGCTGAGCATGGCCCCCGGCCCGGAACTCAGGCCCAAGCGAATACGCCCACTGTCGCCGGCACTCAGACTGCGACCGCAGTCTTTGAGCTGCTGCGCGTACTCCATGAGTGTGTGACTGCGAGTCAGCACTTCATGCCCAAATGAATTGAGCTCAATTCGTTTGCCGATTCGGTCAAACAGTTGCCTCCCAAACTCCTCTTCCAATGACTTGATGCTTCGACTCAGGGCGGGTTGTGTCATGTGCAAGGCATCCGCAGCTTTCACAAAGGAGCCGACTTTGGCTAAAGCGATGAATTGGCGTAATTGGACAAGCGTCATATTAATCTATGCATTTTAGATTGCATAGATATTACCAACAATGCATTGGACATCATGATATGAGGTCAATAGCATGGGTGCATGTTCTTTTCATTTGAATTGGAGTGGGTGATGAGATTTGCTTTCAAAGTCGTGTCCAGTGTGCTCAGTTCCTTGGTGGTGTGTGGTGCGGTATTTGCTCAGAATTTCCCCAATAAAACCGTCACCTTGATGGTTCCATATCCTGCGGGCGGTGTGTCGGACGTCATTGCACGCACGCTCAACAACACCTTAGCCAAACACCTCGGACAGACGGTGATCGTCGAAAACCTGGGTGGAGCCAGTGGCGGTATCGCTGGCCAAAAGGTTTTGAACAGCCCCGCCGATGGACACATGATCTTTCAGGGTTCACCCAATGAATTGATCTTGGCACCTTTGGCCAATGCAGCCATCAAGTACAAGCCCGAAGATTTTCGACTTGTGCAGATGATCAGCATCAATCCTCTTGTGGTGCTTGCACGCAAAGATTTCCCCGCCGCAAATGGCGATGAATTGATCGCTTACGCTAAAAAGGCAGCTGCTGAGGGTAAGCCTCTGACATACGCCAGCGTCGGTCTCGGCTCTCTCTACCACTTGATGGGTGAGCACATGTCATCGATCACAGGCATTCCTATGACGCATATCCCCTACAAAGGCGGTGCTGCAGCTGTACAAGATTTGATGGGTGGACAAGTCGATATTTTCATGACGCCTTATGGCAAAGGTCAGGTTCAGCTGGTTGAGGATGGCAAGCTCAGGGCTCCCGCTGTCGTATCAGCAGAGCGACAAGCGCTTTTCAGCAAAGTACCAACTTTGAATGAGAGCAAAGCACTCAAGGGCTTTGTCTTTGATACCTGGGCAGGCTACTTTGTCCACAAAGATACGCCAGAGCCAGTGGTTCAGGCTTTGCACAAAGCTTTGAGTGACGTGGCCAGCGATCCAACCATCAAGAGCGCATTGGAAGCTCAAGCCATGATCGTCCCCCGTCCACAAACTTTGTCCGTATTGGGCAAGCTTTATTCAGATAACACGGCCAGGTACCGCGCCATCGCCAAATCGATGGGCTTACAAGCCCAATAACGAAAGCGTTGGATGCAAGACAGCAACTATCTCGCGCATTCTTGGGTGCAGCGCGTTGGTGATTTTATTCAGATCCGTCGTGATATCCATGCGCGCCCTGAACTGGCCTTCGAAGAGCATCAGACCGCTTCTTTGGTTGCCGACAAGTTGAATGGCTGGGGTTATGAGGTCACAACCGGTTTGGGTGGAACGGGCGTCGTGGGAACATTGCGCCGTGGTCAACAGGGCAAGTCCATTGGCCTGCGGGCGGACATGGATGCACTGCCAATCTCAGAGGTAGGCTCTAGCCCCTGGAAAAGTCAAGTCCCTGGAATCATGCACGCTTGTGGCCATGATGGACACACAGCCATGCTTTTAGCGGCCGCCAAGCTGATCGCTGAAGACCTTGAATTTGATGGAACGGTTCACCTGATTTTTCAGCCTGCCGAGGAAGGGGCTGGTGGTGCGCTGAAAATGATGGCCGATGGTCTGTTTGATCAGTTTCCATGCGATGCCGTATTTGCGATGCACAACATGCCAGGCGTTGAAGCCGGTCGCTTGGAGTTCCGAAAAGGTTCAGCGATGGCTTCCAGCGACAACGTGACCATCACTGTGAATGGACGGGGTGGACATGGTGCGTTTCCTCATGAGGCAGTAGATACAGTGGTGGCCGCGTCTTCGATCGTCATGGCGCTCCAGACGATCGTGTCACGCAATGTCGACCCACAGAAGACGTCCGTGGTGACGGTCGGGGCCATCCACGCGGGCATCGCCAATAACGTGATTCCGCAGACTGCCACGCTTGAGCTGAGCATCAGAGCGCTCGACACAGAAATTCGAGCCCTGCTCAAAGAGAGAATTCTGGCGCTGGTTAAGCTTCAGGCAGAAAGCTACGGGGTGCAAGCTGCCATCGACTGGAGAGAAGGGTATGCTGTGCTGGTCAATACGCCTGATGAGACTGAATTCGCGACGCAGGTCGCCACCAAGGTTTTTGGCACGCATCAGGTTGAGCCCAACGGACCTGCCTATACAGCCAGCGAAGACTTCGCATTCATGCTGCAGCAAGTACCTGGCAGCTACATTTTTATCGGCAACGGCGGTCCGGGAACTCGTGGTGCGTGTCACGTCCATAACCCTGGCTATGACTTCAACGATGAACTCATCGCACCAGGAGCGGCATTTTGGCTGGCCTTGGTGGGTGAGTATCTAAAAAAAATGGATCCCCAAAAATAGATGCTCGATAAACCAGTGGCGGCCTTTTTTGAATGTCGTCATGATTCTTTTTGAAGGGTGAGGCATGCACTGGTTCAGGCACACCTCAACACCGTGAATGATTGAAAACCATCGACCTTGTGTCGACATGTGATCGGGAGAGACTGCCACCGCGCTCGCGGCAGGCAGCGCCGAAGGAGCAACCGCCCCGGAAACTCTCAGGCCAAAGGACCGGTCACATGCCAATTCTCTGAAGAGCTGCTGGCGTTTCGTCCGCCAGTGCACCGAAGGAGCAAGCGACGCGCAGCTGTGCGCAGCGTGAATCTCTCAGGTTCTGAACAGAGGGGGCGCTTGGCGGCAGCGACTTGCTGACGCCAAGCTTCCATCCTTGACGTTGTAGAAAGCTCTTTTGTCATGAAAACCATTGCAGTCATCGGTGGCGGCATCACCGGCGTTACCACCGCCTACGCCCTGGCCAAACGCGGATTTGCCGTCACCCTGTTCGAGCGCCATCGCTACGCCGCTATGGAAACCTCGTTTGCCAACGGCGGTCAATTGTCCGCCTCCAACGCCGAGGTCTGGACCCACTGGTCCACCATCCTCAAAGGCATCCAATGGATGCTCAAAAGCGATGCACCTTTGTTGGTCAACCCTGCGCCCACATGGCACAAACTGTCATGGTTTGCGGAGTTCATCGCGGCAATGCCTCATTACGAGCGCAACACCGTCGAGACAGCCCGCTTGGCCGTGGCTGCTCGGCAACATCTGTTTGCATGGGCGCAAGAAGAAGGCATCGACTTTGACTTGAAGAAAGAAGGCATCTTGCACATCTACCGCGACAAGCAGGGCTTTGACCACGCCGGTCGCGTCTCGGCATTGCTGGCCCAAGGTGGCTTGCCACGCCGAGCGGTGACGCCCGAAGAAATGAAAGCCATCGAACCCACCTTGGCTGGTGACTACTACGGCGGCTACTTCACCGAGAGCGATTCGACCGGCGACATCCACAAATTTACACACGGCCTGGCCGAAGCGGCAGAACGTCTGGGTGTGAAAACTTTGTACGGTCAAGACGTCAAGACGGTCAGCAGCGATGGTCAGCAAGCCATCATCACCGTCGCAGGCGATGACGGCAGCCTGGTGCACACCTTCGATGGCATGGTGGTCTGCGCCGGTGTGGCCAGCCGAGATTTCGCGGCGCAGCTGGGTGACCGCGTCAATATCTACCCCGTCAAAGGCTATTCGATCACCGTCAACTTGAACGATGAAAAAAGCCAGGCCGGTGCGCCCAACGTGAGCTTGCTCGACGACGAAACCAAATTGGTGACCAGCCGTTTGGGCCTGAACCGTTTCCGCGTGGCGGGCACAGCCGAGTTCAATGGCGTGAACCGCGACATCCGAGCGGACCGCATCCGCCCCTTGATCGAGTGGGTGGAGCAATGCTTCCCCAAAATTGACACCCGCTCGGTGGTGCCATGGGCCGGACTGCGCCCCATGATGCCCAACATGATGCCCCGCGTGGGCCCTGGTCGCAAAGCCAATGTGTTCTACAACACCGGCCATGGCCACCTGGGCTGGACGCTGTCGGCCGTGACCGCTGACGTGGTGGCCAGCGAGGTGCAAGCAAGGAAGTCTGAATTGAAGGTCAGCCAGGTTTTGCAAATGGTTTGAACAGTTTTTTGAAATTGAATCCGAGCGCTGTCCACGCTGCGAGCCAATCGATGGAATTTTTTCCAACGATTGGCTCCAAATGATTCACAGAGCGCATTGAAAAGATGTTCGATTTTCCAAAATCGGTTACCTACACCCCACCCTCAAACTCTTAAAAGTATCCCTTGAAAATGCGCTTGATACACTGAAGCAAATGGGTATGATGGTTTGAAGGAAAAATAGGCGGCACCCTTTCCAGATTGACTTTCTAAAAACCCTTCTTCGAAAGAGCACATGAAATTTGGAGATTTCGTCAAAGTCAAATCTTTGTCAGACACGCAAAATTTCAAAGAAAACTTGAATCGGCTGGGCTTGCAAATGCCTTGCGATGACCATCTGGAATCGGGTGACACCGCGGCCATGGCCCAAGCTCTGACGGTTTCCGGTCTCAAAATTGGCAACCGTTATGCCATTCACCCGATGGAAGGTTGGGATGGCCAACCCGATGGCAACCCCTCCGACAACACCCGCCGCCGCTGGACTTTATTCGGCAGATCTGGCGCCAAAATGATTTGGGGGGGCGAAGCAGTTGCTGTTCGCCACGATGGGCGCGCCAACCCCAAACAATTGGTCATGAACGCCCATACCCAATCGGGTATTGCGCAACTGCGCGAGGGCCTTGTGCAGGCGCACCGCGACAGCATGGGAAGCGATAAAGATCTGGTGATTGGTTTGCAGTTGACACATTCGGGGCGTTTTTGCAAACCCAATCTTGAAACGCTCATGGAGCCAAGGGTGCTTTACCACCACCCTCTGCTGGATGGCCGCTTTGGCCCGAAAGAAAACATTGTTCTCATGTCTGATGGTGACATTCACCAACTGATCGATGACTATGTTTTAGCAGCGAAGCGTGCGTGGGAATGTGGTTTTCAATTCGTCGATCTCAAGCACTGCCACGGCTATTTAGGGCATGAGTTTTTGTCTGCGAAAACGCGTGACGGTGAATTTGGTGGATCGATGCAAAACCGAACCCGTTTCATCCGAAAACTGGCAGAAGGCATAAGAGCTGAGGTGCCTGGCTTGGCGCTTGGCGTGCGGTTGTCGGCAGTTGATTTTTTGCCCTTCAAAGCAGATCCGAATCTGTCTGACAGTAACGCTCTCGGACCTGGCATTCCCGTTGATTTCGCAAACGCTCTTCCCTACCGCTACGGATTTGGAGTCAACGAACTCAACCCGATGCTTCACGCCTTAGACGAAACAGTTCAGTTTCTCAAAGTCCTTGAATCACTCGACATTTCATTGGTCAATGTGACAGTCGGAAGTCCTTACTACACACCCCACGTCACTCGCCCAGCCCTCTACCCACCATCCGATGGCTACCAGCCGCCAGAGGACCCATTGATCGGCGTCATGCGGCATCTTGAAATCGTTCGAGACTTGAAAAAAATGTTTCCTGCAATGGCTTTTGTTGGCAGTGGTTACACCTACCTGCAAGAATTTCTGCCCTACGTCGCGCAAGCTGCAGTCAAACAAGGCTGGACGGATTTTGTTGGCCTAGGCCGAATGGTATTGGCTTACCCCGAGTTACCAGCGGATGTGTTGGCTGGTCGGATCATGCAGCGCAAGCGGCTGTGCCGCACATTCAGCGACTGCACCACAGCGCCGCGCAATGGCATGGTGTCAGGCTGCTATCCGCTGGATGCCCATTACAAAAAGTCACCTCAAATGGCCATCCTCACCCAAGTGAAAAAAGCCGCCAAGCTGTCCTAGGGTATGTCCTAGGTGCTGCTGGCTTGATTTCAATTGACGCCAAAAATAATGAACCTTATAAAGAAATTAGAAAATTAAAAGCACCAAGCCAATCTATCAGTTTTGATAGATGACAGGTGTTTGAACGGTCATCGCAACATTTGGAGTCAACATGCCTATTTTTCGCCGATCAGTTCTTTTGTCTTTGGCTTGCCTCACCTCATTGACACCATGGATTGCGAGTGCACAAGGCTCTTATCCCAACAAACCGATTCGTGTCATCGTTCCATTTGCAGCTGGCAGCACCACCGACATCATTGCCCGCGCCATTTCCGACAAAATGAGTCAAAGCATGGGACAACCACTGGTGATTGACAACCGCGGAGGCGCCAGCGGAACCATAGGACAGCAAGCCGTCGCCACAGCTGCCCCCGATGGTTACACCATCATGATTCACTCCTCATCACACACAGTCAGTCCTTCAACATTCGCCAAATTGCCTTTTGACACTCTGAACGATTTTGTGGGTGTAACGCCAATATCCAGCACCCCCAATGTGTTGGTGATGTCGCCGTCCAAAAACATCAAGACACTGCAAGAATTGTTGACTGCGGCACGGGCCAAGCCGGGAGGGATGAATTTTGCGTCTGCTGGCCAAGGCAGTGCCACCCATTTGAACGCTGAAAAGTTTAAATTGGCAGCCAAGATAGAGGCGACCAACATCCCATTCAAAGGTTCGAGTGAAGCGGTGACCGAGGTCATGTCGGGTCGTGTGGACTATTACTTCTCTCCCATAGCGCCGGTGATCGGTCAAATTAAAGGTGGCCAATTGGTTGCATTGGCCGTGGGCTCACCCAAACGTGCAAGTGCCTTGCCTCAAGTGCCCACGACTGCAGAGGCAGGTGTTCCCGGCTCAGAGTTCAACTTTTGGATTGGCATGATGGCCCCGGCGAAAACGCCCAAAGACATCGTCAACCGTTTGAATGAAGAGGTCATCAAAGCGCTCGCCACCGCCGAAGTCAAAGAACGATTCGCCACATTGGGAGCCGATGCTTGGACGATGCGTCCCGATCAATTTGATGCTTATATCCGCGATGAAATCAAAACAAATGCTGTTCTGGTCAAAGCCGCTGGACTTTCACCAGCCCCTTGAGGCGCAAGCAGCCCACAGCAAACGCTTTGATTTCTGATGACCGAAATGCTTGTCGAAAGAAAAGCCAAGGTGACTGTTGAATCCTTTACCTTTGTAATTTAAGTCTGTGTCTTTTACCTTAAAACTTCCACAGGCCACGGGCGATTTAGCCAACTACAAGCTCATTGGCAACCCGCCACCGAGCCCCCCAACACGCACGCCCTTCAACCGCATTGCCTTCTCGGCTGCTCATGTGGTGTCGAACCCATTGGCTGCAGGAGATCCTTGGCACCAATGTGCATTGGATTGGGATGCCACCATCGAATACAGACGCCATTTGTGGTCTTTGGGAATGGGTGTGGCCGAAGCCATGGACACTGCACAACGCGGCATGGGTTTGGACTGGACGAGCTCCCTGGAACTTATTCGCCGCACTTTGGATGCGGCCAAGGATTTTCCTGGAGCGCAAGTGGCCTCAGGCTGCGGAACAGATCATCTCTCCATGGACGAGCTCAAAAACGTAGACGATGTGATTGCCGGCTACGAAGCGCAAATGGAGGCGATTGAAAAGTTAGGCGGAAAACTCATCATCATGGCCAGCCGTGCGCTTGCACGTTTCGCGACAACCCCAACCGACTATGAACGCGTTTACAACAGGATTTTGAGTCAAGCCAAACAACCTGTTGTGTTGCACTGGCTGGGGGAAATGTTTGATCCAGGTCTTTCAGGCTACTGGGGCAGCGCTCATGTGGAAACCGCGATGGACACAGCACTGGGGATCATTCAGTCACACGCCAACAAGGTAGATGGCATCAAGATTTCCTTGCTCGACAAAGACAAAGAGATAGCGATGCGCCGACGACTTCCGCCGGGTGTGCGCATGTACACAGGGGATGACTTCAACTACGCTGAGCTGATCGCTGGCGATGGCATTGGACTGGACATCGTGAACCAGCAAAGCGATGCCCTATTGGGAATTTTTGATGCCATAGCGCCCGCCGCAAGTGCCGCGCTGGCGGCTTTGGCGCAAGGGCAACTGGCAACTTTTCACGCCATTCTCGGGCCAACCATCCCCTTGTCGCGGCATATTTTTACAGCGCCGACTCGTTATTACAAAACGGGAATAGTCTTCATGGCTTGGCTCAATGGACACCAAAAGCACTTCAGTATGGTTGGGGGTCAACAGACCACACGATCGATACTTCACTTGGCAGAGTTGTTTCGCTTGGCAGATGCCGCCAATCTCTTGGAAAAACCCGAATTAGCCACCCAAAGAATGAAGTTACTGATGTCTATTCATGGTGCAGATTAAATATTGCAAACCCCGAGAAATTAATTTTATTCAAACAAAGATAACAGTATTTAAAATATTATTGATACCCAAGGAAAAAATGAAAACCATTCAAACCCATTTATATTCAAGACGATCAATGGCCCATCTAATTTTGGGCGCAGCTTTACTTTCCCCCTTTGCATCCAATGCTCAAAATGCGGTTGCTTACCCTCAAAAACCAATTAAAATTTTAGTAGGTTTTTCCCCGGGTGGAGTTCCAGATATTATTGGACGTGTTTTGGCACCAAGGTTTTCTGAAATATGGAAGCAATCGGTCATTGTTGAAAATAGATTAGGGGCCGGCAGTAATATTGCGGCGCAGGCGGTAGCCAATTCACCCGCTGATGGATACACTCTTTTGTCAGTTTCTTCTGCGCATGCTATTTCACCAGCCATTTATCAGAAGCTGGCTTATGATGCATCCAAAGATTTTTCCGGGATCACACTGACAGCCACAGGACCAGCGCTAGTCATTGTGTCACCCGAACTCAATGTGAACACCATGCGTGAATTCATAGCCTTGGCCAAAAGTAAGCCAGGCCAATTTAATTACTCTTCTGCTGGTGTTGGCAGCGGTTCACAATTTGCTGCAGAGCTACTCAAATCCCAAGCGGGTATTCAATTAGCTCATATTCCATTCAAAGGAATCCCAGAGGCATTGACTGATACGATGGCGGGACGGACGCATATTTTTATCGCACCCTACGCCAGTGCCATTAATTTAGTGCGTGAAGGAAAGGCTAAAGCGATTGCAGTGACCAGCACAAATCGTATGCCGGATTTACCTAATATGCCCACAGTTGCTGAAACAGGTGTGCCTGGCTACAAGTGGATTTTTTGGTACGGGCTCATGGCGCCTGCAAACACACCTAAAGACGTTGTCCTGAAAATTCAATCTGAAGTCATTAATGCGCTCAAACAGCCATCGGTCACACAACGCTTCAGCAGCCTAGGCATAGAGCCAATCACCAGCTCCCCTGAAGCATTTGATCAATTGATCAAAGACGAAATTCAACTGTTCAAAAAATTAGCCACAGAAGCAGGTATCAAGGCGGATTGACATATGGCATTTGTTCACGTAAACGGTATTGATCTACATTACACCATTGACGGTACACAGGGGCCTTGGATTTGTTTGTCGCACTCTTTAGCTTGTAACCTCTCAGCTTGGGATGCACAAGTCGATTTACTTAAAAATAAATTTCGAGTTCTCCGATTCGATACGCGAGGGCACGGCAAATCCAGCGCTCCTCCCGGACCCTATACCCTAGACCAACTGGCCAATGATGTTCAGGGTTTATTTCTTCATTTAAAAATAGACCAAGCCCATTGGATGGGTATTTCGATGGGTGGCATGATTGGACAAACTTTCGCTCTTAAAAATCCAAATTTTTTTCTATCTCTGATACTGGCGGATTCTACAAGCCGACGACCACCTGACGCCGAACAAATGTGGGGGCAGCGGATAAAAGTAGCGCGCACAGAAGGTATGAAGGGTCTTTTAGAGAGCACATTGACACGATGGTTCACCGAGGATTTTCGAAAAAACAACCCTATCGCCGTCAATCGCATTGGAATGGGGATACTCAATACACCTTCTGAAGGTTTTATTGGGTGTTGCGAGGCAATTTCAAAAATAGATGTATTAGACAGATTGCATGAAATCAACTGCCCAACTTTAATTCTTGTTGGTGAACATGATCATGGCACCCCACCTGAAATGTCACGCCAAATGCACGACAACATCAAAAAATCTCAACTGTTTATTATTCCTAATGCAGCGCACATCAGCAATATTGAACAAGAACAGGTTTTTAATTCAATGATTGAGAAATTCTTAAACGAGAAATCAAACTGGACATTATAAATTTAAGTTGAACTTGAAAGTGGCGTTCAATTCGGTTAAAAATTTTTGGCTTTAGCTCTGAAATCAATCGATATCATGATTTTCTCGCGGTATAAAATGTTTGTGTCTAAGATTGTGATTGCGCAATATGAAGTCCATTCAATTCATCACCATTCATCGCGGAAAACCAGTTCAATGGGTTGATGATTAAAAATGGGAGAACCATGTCCCCAGATGTCAACATGTCGATACCCGTCGGCCTACTGATTCAAGGCAGCAGTGATTTAAACCCTGCTCAGTCGCTTTACGAATTAGACCGCTTGTTAAAGCGGTTGGGCCTCCAAGAGGTTACCCAGATCAGGCCATCTGCTCAAAATGCAGGCTACTTTATTGAAGTCCGGCTCCAGCAGCGGTATTTCGATCTTTGGTGCCCGGGTTTTGACACACTGCAGGTCAGAACACTTGCTCATGATTTGGATTTGTCAGTCGATCAGGCTCTGGAACACGAAGTGGTCCTGACCATGCTGGCTGCGCCACAGGTCATGACGTTTAAAAGTGTGGCGCAACTCGAATCGCACATACGTGTACGCGTCAATATCGCCATGGCTGCTGCCAAAACCTCTTTGGCATTCAACACCGAAGCTGCCGAGCGACCTTCAGAATACTGGCAAGGAGACTCCGAAAACGGGTTTGTCATCCGGCAAGATGTCAGTCTGGAGGAGGCCATCATCGCTGCGACCCAGCCCGAAATCACTGGTCGTCAGTATGAGTTCTCTTGTTACCGCGCGGCTGAATATTTAGTGCTGCTCGGTCTTGCAGAGGAAGCCAAGCTCACCAACCCCACTTATTTGCTTGAGTTGGAAGCTCAGTGCCGTCTGGCGGTTCCTCGGGCTGATCCATTCCACACCACCTATGTCTATGAATACGGCCTGCCTGAAAATCCAATTCCCATGAAGTATTACGTTCCGGGCGATCGTTTATGGTTCAAGAATCCCGACAATCGGTCATCTGATGTCAAAGGCTTTGAAGGGTCATGGGTGTTTTACCTGGGTGGCGGTTTGTTCAGTAATTTCTGGCGACGAGACAACCCCTTTGACTTGACTTCGAAGTGTCTCGAAATCTACCACTGGCGTGATGGTGCGTGCATCAATTCGAGCGGCGTTCTGTCAATGGATGAAAGCGAAGTTGAGCGACAGATAGAACTCACACGGCAGTCTCCTGAAAAAATGGAATCCGTGATGTCAAAAATGATGGTTTATCGTGACCCCGCAGGTGTTTACGCGAATGGGGGATGCATAGACTCCACACGCGAAGTACCGCGCTCTTTGTTTTGAACGCCAAGCTGGTAAATCTCTTTTCAGTGGCTCAATTTTTAAAGCCCAACCGTATCCGAACCCATTGATTGACGCTTCGCCAAGCCCTGATGCGTCCAAAACCTTAACCTGATCCGCAGGTAAAGGGTAAATACCAATGAAGCAAAAAAACACGCTTCATGAAAAATTTACGCAAACAAACAATAATCTTGTGGTTTAACCAAAGAGCTGCCCCTGCTCAGATCAGCATGGCAAAGTCAAACGCAACTCCTAAGGAATTGATCATGAAGTTATCCCGAGTATTGCTGCCCATCCTGTTGACCAGCTGGCTGAATGTGGCCTGCGCATCCACCACCACAGCCCCAGCCACCAACGCGGCCAGCCCAAAACCCGCCTCAACGTCCTACGAGCCCGTGCGCGGTCAAGCCGGCAAAGATGTGATCTGGATCCCCACCCCGGCAGGTCTGATCGACAAAATGCTCTCTGCAGCCAAGGTCACCGATCAAGACAGATTGTTTGATTTAGGAGCAGGTGACGGCATCATCGCCATTACCGCAGCACGGCAATACGGCACCCAAGCGGTAGGCATTGAGTTCAACCCCGACATGGCCCAATTTGCCCGACGCAAAGTTGCAGAAGCTGGCATGACCGACAAAGTGAGGATCATCACAGGGGACATCTTCAAAGAAGACTTCAGTTCTGCCACCGTGGTGACCCTTTACCTGCTGCCTCAACTGAACTTGAAGCTACGCCCTATCTTGCTCAATATGAAGCCTGGCACTCGGGTGGTCTCGCATGCTTTCACCATGGGCGACTGGGAGCCCGACGAAACCATGTCTTATCAACACTCACAAGGCTACTTTTGGGTGGTCCCAGCACAAATTGAGGGCAATTGGGTCATGACCGGGCTGGATGGCGGGCCCATGCGCATGAGCATGAGCCAATCCTTTCAGAATATTGGCGGGATTCTCACCCGTGGTGGCCATAACCACGCCTTGTTGGGAGCCAGATTGCGTGGCGATGAAATCAAATTCCAATTCATCACTCAGGACCGCAAGGTACACGCCTTCTCTGGCCGTGTAGAAGGTCGCCGCATCACGGGCACTGTTGTCTCTGAATACATGCATACGCCCGTCGAAATCACCCGACCTTGAAACGCATCTTCATTGGACTTCAAAGTCCAAGTGCTTTTTGCAGGGCTTGCATGGTTGCCGAGGGGATCAAGTTTTGCTTGTGCGTGACCAGGTACAGGTCGGGAAGATTGATGGTTGGCTGAATTTTGACAATGGCTAAATTATTGGCGCGCTCTTCTTCCTTGGCTTGGTGCTCACGCATGATGCCAAGCAAGTTGTCATCAAATTGAATCAAGCCTTTCATCGTGATGGCCGACATGGACTCAATGACAGGAATGATGTCTGGGCAATCCATTTTTTTGAGTGCATACATTAACTCTTTTGTCATGAGGGCATCCCTTGGAGGCAAAGCCCAGCGGTGCTTAACAGCTTCCACCCATTGGATGTTTCTGCGCTTTGAGAAGGGATGTTTTGTGGAGGCGACAACACAAAGACTGTCGGTCGAAATAGGCTGAAGCTTCAGAGATTCAGTTCGCACATCTCCCATCATCTCTCTTGAAAAGCTGGTCACCACACAATCCAGTTCATGGTTGATGAGGCCGTTGATCAGTTCTTGAGGAGGACTTTCTTGAATTTGAATTTTGAGTAAGGGCAGTTGCTGGATGACATCAATAACCAGCTTTGGGAAGATGCTGGTTGTAGAAAACGATCCCATCCGCAAAAGACCGCTTGCGCCCTCTCCAATTGAGTTGATTTCTGAGAAGCAGCGATCAAGACTTTGCACCATGTCGCACGCCTGTCGTATCAAAAGTGCGCCTTGGATGGTAGGTTGAACGCCAGTTCTACCTCTTGTAAACAAGGCAGCTTGACTCACAGACTCAATTTCAGAAATCATTTTGCTCACCGCAGGCTGGGTGAGGTTGAGCTTGCTGGCAGCAGCGCTCACTGTGGTCGCTTCACTGAGATGGCATAGCAACTCTAAATGACGCATGCGAAGTCTGCGCAACGCCGAAAGCGTATTGGGGGTCATTGGCTTGAGTTTGAATAGATCCATCTTGTCACCTGTCCATTCCAAATAGTAATGGATCGATTAAAAATAATCACTATTTATTTGCATGGAGACGGACTAGCATGGGCTTTTTCATGTGCAGAGAATCCAATGAGTCCCAAGCAACCTCATATCATTTTCATCATCACTGACCAGCAACGCTATGACACCATCGCTGGCTTGGGATTTCCGCACATGGAAACGCCGAACCTGGACAGGTTGATCAAAGAAGGGACTCACTTTACGCAGTGCCATGTTGCTGGCGCATCTTGTGTGCCGGCTCGCTCGAGCTTGTTCACCGGCTATTACGCCCATACCACTGGCATCTTAAAAAATGCAGACACATGGCGTCACACCTGGGTAGAAAATCTTGCACAAGTTGGCTACACATGCATCAACGTCGGCAAGATGCACACATGGCCTTTAGACACACCTGCCGGGTACCACCAACGTTATGTTGTAGAGAATAAAGACCGATTTTTGGAAGGTCGATTTTTCTTTGATGATTGGGATCGGTCACTGGCTGCGCGAGGCTTGGTCAAACAACAAAGAGTTCAGTACCGAAAATTTCCAGACTACCGCGAAAGACTCGGCGCATTTGAATGGCGCTTACCACCAGACTCGCATTCAGACAATTTTGTTGCCGATAGAGCATGCTGGTGGATTGACACCGCCCCCAAAGCAGAACCCTTGTTTTTACAAATTGGTTTTCCGGGACCGCACCCACCTTACGACCCAACGCCGGACTACCTCAACAGATACATCGACAAAGATTTACCTATCGCCACAGTCACGGAAGAAGATTTGGCAGGACAGCCAAAGCCGTTTCATGTGCTTCGCGAGCACAACGTTGAAATTGACCACGATTCAGTCGTGCACCAACTCGAACCCAGCGATGCGCATCGCCATCGGCAGCGCGCCCATTACCTGGCCAACGTCACCATGATTGACGATGCGGTTGGGCAGATCATTGGATCGCTTGATAAGAAAGGCTATTTGGACAATTGCATCATCGTTTTCACATCCGACCATGGAGACTGTTTAGGAGATCACGGGCACAGTCAAAAGTGGACCATGTACGAGCAAGTGACAAAGGTTCCTATGATTTTGTGGGCGCCCGGAAAGATACCTGAGGCCCAAAAATCTGACGCCCTAATTCAAGCGATGGACATCGTTCCATGGTTACTCACTCAGGCACAAGCCAAACACCCCGAAGGCATGGAGGCCGTTTCTGTAGAGCCTGCTTTCAATGACCCTCAATGGTCTGGGCGTGAAGCCGTTTATTGCGAACAAGGTCGCGACAACATTTTGACGGACGTTGAGTTCATGACCATGGTCAGAACCCGACGGTGGAAGCTGGTGCATTTTCTGAATGAAAGTTTCGGTCAGCTTTTTGATCTTGAAAATGACCCAGAGGAAACCAACAACCTTTGGACGTCAACAACTCACGCGGCTATTCGTCAAGGCCTGATGGACAAGCTGCTGCATTGGCGCATGTCGAGTCAGATCAAGACTCAAAATGTTTTTCGTGACCACCGTTGATCTAAACAGGAGACAAACATGAAACTCAAAAAAATGGGTGTTTTTTTGGCCCTCTTAGGGGGTGCAATTTTCAGTCAACCTCTTCTAGCCCAAGACTTCCCCAACAAACCCATACGAATGGTGATTGGCTTTCCCCCAGGAGGTGGCATTGATCAGCTTGCCCGATTGTTGGCACAAGACATGTCCAGCCAATTGGGTCAAAACGTCATTGTGGACAACAAGCCTGGTGCAGGCACAGCGATAGCTTCCGCAGAAATCATGCGCTCACCCAATGACGGCTACACGATTGGCTTGGGTAATGTGGGGCAGTTTTCTGTTTTGGAACACATTTCCAAGCAACCCATTGTTGATTTACCCAACAAATTAGCGCCCATTGGACAGGTTGGCTATGCCCCCTTAGCGCTTTTTGTCCCAGCCACATTGAATGTCAATTCAGCAGCCGAGTATTTGAGTTTGTTGAAGTCTCAGCCTGATGCCTTTAGCTACGCTTCGGGCGGCAATGGACAAATAACGCACCTTGCTTTTGAAATGTTGAAGTCTGAAGCACAAGTCAAAATTCAGCATATCCCCTACAAAGGCAGCGGACCTGCACTGATCGATTTGATGGCCGGTAGAGTGGTTGGAATGATTGATGCCCTTGGCGCTGGCATGCCGCATGTCAGAAGCGGTAAGTTAAAGGTGTTGGCTCTTACGGCTGCAGAACGTGCACCAGAATTTCAATCCATTCCAACCTTCAGAGAATCTGGTTTGAAAAACTACGTGGTGACCGGCTGGCAAGGGATGGTTGCGCCTTTGGCTACACCGCCAGCCATTGTTCAAAGACTGAACCGCGCTTTGAATGACTCGTTGAACAAGAAGGAAGTTCGGGAAAAGATGATCGGCCTGGGCTACTACCCAACACCGTCCACTGCGGATCAGTTCGGTCTCTTTATGAAAGCCGAATCAGTTCGATGGGGTGCTCTTTCCAAGGAACTCAAAATTGAAGCAGATTGAGGCTCTTATGTTGACGTCGATGACCATCTGATCACGGACGCTGATTTTTGCTTGACCAGTGCATGCAACACGAACGGACTGGTCACACTCCACCCACAAGCTGGTCAAATCGTGGATGGTGTAACAAGATGATGCTCATGGAGTTCTTCTGAATACACTACCGCCAGCAAAACTGGCCTGTGTACCCAGTTGTTCTTCTATGCGAAGCGCATGATTCCACTTGATCATGCGCTCACTTCTGGCGAACGATCCGACTTTGAGTTGCCCGACATTCCAACCAATGGCCAGGTCGACAATGGTGGTGTCTTCGGTTTCACCTGAGCGCGCAGACACGATGGCCGCATAGCCCATCTCTTTTGCCACATCCCAAGCCTTCAAAGTTTCGCTCAGCGTACCTTGTTGATTGGGTTTGAGGAGTACCGTGTTGGCAGCGCCTATAGTGGCGGCCTCTCGAATGAGGTTTGAATTGGAGACCAAAAAATCATCGCCCACAATTTGCAGACGATGGCCAATGGCTTGGGTAAAGCGAGCGAACCCCACAGGATCGTCTTCAGCCAATGGGTCTTCTATGGAGACAATGGGGTACTTCTCAACCCACCCCAGCAGCATTTCAATCATGCCATCGGAGTCCAGCACACGAGATTCAAGTCCAAGGCGGTATTGGCCCTGTCGCCCAAATTCGGATGCTGCAATGTCCAAAGCCATGGCCACTTGATCTCCGGGAATAAAGCCTGCGCGTTCGATGGCAAGTACGAGCATTTCCAGAGCTTGCTCGTTGCTTGTAAAGTCAGGCCACCAACCCCCTTCGTCCGCAACGCCAAACAATGAGCCGCGTTGTGCCATCAGCAGCCCAGCATGGCGGTAGACTTCAGCGGTCCACTCCAAAGCCTGAGCGAAACTGCTTGCGCCAGGACATACCACCATAAAGTCTTGAACATCGACACGCCTGCCGGCGTGCGCACCTCCGCCAAAAATTTGAATTTGAGGCATGGGCAAGCGGCCAATTTTCCCTTGACCAATGTAGCGGTACAAAGGCATGTCAGAGGCAGCAGCCATGGCATGCGCTGCTGCCATTGAAACGGACAAGGTTGCATTTGCGCCTAAGTTGGATTTGTTGATCGTTCCATCAAGATCAATGAGTGCTTGGTCAAGAACAGACTGGTTGTCAGCCTTTGTGCCCACAAGTGCATTAGAAATTTGTCCGTTGACATGTCCGACCGCCTGCATCACATCCAACCCACCAAACCGATCACCCCCGTCCCTCAACTCCAGTGCTTCACGCGTGCCTTTGGATGCGCCAGCTGGCGCAATGGCTCTGCCTCGTGAACCATCGTTGAGGATGACCTCTGCTTCTACGGTGGGTCGTCCACGACTGTCCCAGACGCGTCTTGCGAAGATAGATTGGATGGCAAACGGGCTCATATCCTAAGGTCCTTGGCCCATGCTTGGGCAACTTCTTGCAAATGGCTTGCAGGCTTGATGAGTAATGTGCTTGCGACGTGTCTGACATGATCGCGCTGATGTTCTTGCGTCACATATTCGACAGGAGACTTGCCATCCACTCTGGCCAGCAAAAGTCCAGGCAGCAGCCGTGCCGCTCTGGCTTCAAGATCACTGGGCTCTTCCCAGTCTACTGATGTCAAATAACTATTTTTAAGAACTTTAAAGCAATTTAAAAAATCTGCCGATGAGGCAGGCGTCCACAGACACTTGAGCAATAAATGGTTGAGGCAAAACGCCAAGTCAAATGCAGGGTCACTCCAAGTGGCGCACTCTGCATCCAACAACAAGGGGCCTTGTGGCCCTAGCAGGATATTTTTGGGGCTGACATCACCATGCACCAGCGTTTTTGCATTGTGCTGAGTTTGCAATACCAACTCTTCTAATGCGTGTGCCAGTTTGGGGTGGCGCTCTGCTGTGGCCAGTAAGTAGGGTGCCAGTCTGATTTCAAAAAATATTTTGTCTGTTGGAAATTCACTCGCCAAATGGCTATTTTTTGCGGCGTAACTGTGAATCTTAGAAAGAACTTGTCCCATCGCCTGAGCAGTCTGCGAATCAGCATGGCCAGCACGCAATTCTTGTTTCCAAACGCGATAGTGATCTGGGTCAAGGTATTGCATCACCAAAACACCCAGTTCAGGGTGTTGGCCCAATAATTCTGGCGCGCAAGCTGGAAAAGCTTGGCGGGCAACTTGCAACCATCTGGCTTCAAAAAGATTGCGTTCTACAGGCGCATACCAATCGGCAACCACCCGCAATTTGGACAAAGCACGTTTGGCACAAACTGAACCCTTTTCAGTGTCAATGCGCCAAATATCAGATGACACGCCACCCGTTAGAGGGGTACCCCAAAGGGAAGATGCGTTTGAAAGACTCAGTTCGTTTAAAGCCCGAACGAACTCTTTGGGGACTTCTGATTTAGACATGATCGGTGTAAGTCGATTCAACCAGCTTGACCAATGAAAATAAGGCTTGGTTCACAGGGGTTGCAACACCAAGTGCTTGCCCACGTCTCACAATGAAACCATTCAGATGGTCAATTTCACTGGGTTTAGAGCGCGCCATATCTTGTGCAGTGGATGATTTTTGACTTCCCATCGTGACTGCTATTTTTGCGACGGCTTGCAAAGCGATGGGCTCAGATAAATCGATCCCATCGGCCAGCGCCACTGCGATGACTTCCTTCACCAAAGCTGTCTGGGTGCTGCGAACGGACTCTAAGGCCGCAAGTTTTTCGTATTGAATTTGAGCCAAGCCTGAAATCGCATTGAACGCACAGTTGATCATCAATTTGGACCACAACTCGACCATCACGTTTTCTGAAATCTGAACCTGAACCTGCGCTGAAGCAAATAGATCAACGATTTCTTGAAGCGTTTTCTGCGGATCCCTCAGCCGTGAAGTCTGCATCGTTCCGATCACAAGATCGCCGCGGCCATGGTGCTTCACACAACCCGGGGCAGGAATTTCTGTGGCCACATAGACGACACAGGGGATCACTGCATGGGGTACCTGTTGCGCAATCAGGGCTGAATTCTCTACACCGTTCTGCAAACTCATGATCAAAGCATGCGGTGCGAGGTGGGGCGCCATTTGAAGTGCGACCGATGCGCTGTCTGTCGATTTGACACAGAACAAAACCAAGTCTGCGCTCTGCAAGCTCGATAACTCACTGCTTGCATCGATGTGGACGATTTCTGTTGCAGATGATGTGGCCAAATCTAATTTCAGACCATCGCGCTTGGTCGCAAGCACATGCGCGGGACGGCCGATGAGCGTCACCTTGTGCCCAGCGCGGGCAAGCATGGCACCGTAAAAACTACCAACGGCGCCTGCACCAACAACGGCAATGTGTTTAAAAGTGGGGATGTTCAAGATGACCCTTGGTTTGCTGAAAAATAAAGCTGATTTCTCTCTTTGAAGTGCGTGCTTTTCAGTGGTCAGCTGTGGATGCTATACCTTGGAGGAAGGGGTTCGCTCGATTATCTATGCTCAGTCAAACGACAGCAAATTGAACAGCCCCGGGTTTCGTGGAGGCTGGTTGGCTTCAGTGGATACCTCTTTCGTGGTGCTGGCAGCAGCAAGCTGTCGCCAGTAGTTTGCCTCAGCTTCCGCCGGAGGGATGCCCACAATCGGTTTGAGCCATCGGATGTGATTCGACCAGTTTACCCACTCCAGGGTGGCCAGTTCCACGGATTCTCTGTTTTTCCAAGGTCCCCGGCGGTGAATCAACTCGGCCTTGTATAGCCCGTTGATGGTTTCGGCCAGCGCGTTGTCGCAGAAATCGCCCTTACTGTCGACCGATGGTTTGATGCTTGCCTGGTCCAGCCGCTCGGTGTAGCGGATGCTCACGTATTGCGAGCCCCTGTCCGAATGGTGGATCGAATTGTTGGCCGCAGGCTGGCGGTCGTACAAAGCCTGCTCCAGTGCACCCAGAACAAAGTCGGTCTGCATGTTTCGGCTCACTCGCCCGGTGCAGGTCCACGAATCGCTTTAGCGCTTCAAACGGCGGTCGAGAGCTCCGTCTGGGCAAAAAACGCGCTGGCCAGCTTGAGGATTTCGTTGGTCTTGCACAGTTGTCTGTTCTCGTGTTCGAGTTCCTTGAGTCGGTCTTTGTCCGTCGTGGTCTAGCCCTGGCGCGTGCCGCTGTCAACCTCGTGTTTGCGCATCCATGCATACAGCGTGTGAGGAACGCAGCCGATCCTCGGTGCTAGCGACTCCAGTGCCGCCCACAGCGATGGATATTCCTCTCGGTGCTCATGCACCGTGCCCACGGCCCGCTCGCGGACCTTTGGGGAAAATTTGGGTGACTTGTTCATGGCTCCATTCTCTTAAAGGTTGGAGCCTCCGCGATTCCCGGGGCCGTTCAGCTCTCGAAACCCCTTGCCGACAGAGACAAGTCTGTCCGCTGCAACACCTTCTGTGTTCAGGCGGCGGTGCCGCAAAGCCTGCAAATTTTGACGCACGGACTTCAGACGCTCGGAGTTCATGTCGCCCATCACAACGCCCTCGCCTTCAGGCAATAGCGCGACTACTTCACCCCAAGGGTCAACCAACATGCTGTGACCGTAAGTTTGCCGACCGCTTGCGTGCGTGCCGCCTTGCGCGGCCGCCAACACGTAACATTGGTTCTCGATGGCCCGAGCACGCAACAACACTTCCCAGTGAGCTGAGCCTGTCGGCACGGTAAAGGCCGAGGGCACCAAGATCAGGTCCACCTCGCCCATGGCACGGTAAAGCTCAGGAAACCGCAGGTCATAGCAAATAGACATCCCAACACGCCCAAAAGGCGTGTCGGCAGTCACTTTCGCTGTTCCAGCCACCATGGTGCGGCCTTCGTCCAAATGACGGGTTCCGTCCTGGTAGCTGACGAGATGCATCTTGTCGTAACGGGCCACCACCTCGCCCTCAGGGCTGAAGAGCAAGGCCGTGTTTGTCACCTTGGCCGGGTCTGGGGTCTTGATGGGGATGGAGCCACCTGCAACCCAAATGTCGTGTTGTCGAGCTTTGGAAGCCAGCATCTCTAGAATGGGCCCCTGTCCAAACTCTTCAGCAATCTGAAATTTGTCGGTTTCATGCAATCCAATTTGCACAAAGTACTCAGGAAGAGAAACCAGTTGAGCACCGTCGCTGGCAGCTTGGTCGATCAGCCTTGCGGCAGTGGCCAAGTTCGTTGCCAAATCAGGTGCGGAGACCATTTGGATTGCAGCAATCTTCATGGGTTTTCGATCACATAAAAAATTTGAAGTGGTCAGCGGGTGATCATCACAATCTGATCTGCCGCAATGGTCAGCTCGAATTCAACCAGTTCACCATTTTGAAGCTTCGGGAAGCCAAAGCCTGCCACGTTGAATCGCCCCGGCTTTGCTGCCGGAACAGGCCCTTTGGATTGAACGCCTTCTCCCCGAGCTACAGCTTTGTTTCCATCGCAAACCGACAAAAGAGCTGCCTCAGTCAGCTCAACCGCTCGAACTTGCGTCAATTCGGATTTGTTTTTAACTTTCAAGCTGCGCCCGGCATCATCCAATAGACGCACCGATTGAAACTGCGGTGCCCAGACTGCGTTGTCCATCCGCCCGGCAGTGATGCAAGTCGACGCCTGAACGCCACTCGAGAAAAGACAGGCGGCCAACAAAAGTGATGGTTTGAAGATTGTGTAAGCGCTCATCAGAAGCTCCGATCAAGAGTAATCATCATAAGTTGCAGATCGCGCAGGTACAACCTGCGAACGCTCGCAACATTTCTAAAAATTGATACACCCCCCGGGGTCATCGTTCTAAAAGGCAAGGGGTGTGCTTTTGACCGGAAGGGCCATCGGACGATCAAATTACAGTGCAAAGGCAGACAAGAGTCCCTGTTCAGGATTTGGGGAGTGGGGGTACGGTGGGGTCAGGCTGGTCTCAAATTTGGAAGACCCCGATTGAGCATCCAAGTCCAGCACTCGCTATTGCCAACCCTTGTTACCAAAGTAGAGACTCAGCCCGGCACGCCCTCTTCCTATCGCACGATCACATGCCCCCCAAGCTGATCAATCACTATTCGTTAAAACATTGGTAGAAATACGCCCACCTCCTAATCTGACCGAATTACGAACGCTTCAAACAGAATCCCTCGCAACCATCGATGAGCGGGATCATTGTTAACACTTTTGCTCCAGTGCAAATGTGCATCAAAAACGGGCGAGCGAAACGGTAGAGGCATCCGAGCAAGTCTGCGATTGTCGGCAAAAGAGTCGGCGATGGCGTCAGGGACTGTTGCAATCAAATCTGTACCTGAGAGAATTTGCGGCAAACTCATAAAGTGCGGCGTAGTTAGTGCCGCATTGCGGTGAATCCCCCGCTTTTGTACATAGCTTTCTAAAAGCCCCTGTGAACGCGTAGGCGCCTCCACAACAACGTGTCGCGCCTCGATGTACTTCTTGAGACTGAAATCCCGAATTAAGTCCTGATTATCAGCTCCACAAATGCACACAAAGCCGTGCTGTCCAATTCGTCTTCGAACAAATTCCGCAGACATCAAGTCAGGAAAATATCCCAGCGCGATGTCACCCTGACCCTCTGAAATTACCCGCTGCAATTGCGGTTGTGCCGTTGAAACGACACGAAGTCGAACTCCAGGTGCAACCTTATTCAAAGCATTGAGTGCTCGGGGCAAATACATCGCCTCCGCCGTATCTGAAGCTGCAACTCGAAACTCGCGCTCGTCGGTGGCGGGATCGAAAGATGCCTTATTCAAGATCCGTTGTTCAATAAAAAGTACGGCTTCTCGTATTGGTAAGGCCAGCTCCTTTGCTCGGGTCGTAGGTTGCATTCCGGCAGCTGTATTGATAAAAAGCGCATCCCCTAGGGTATGACGTATTCGGGCCAATGCAGTGCTCAATCCAGACTGACTCATTCCAAGTGAAGTCGCCGCCGCGCCAACGCTGCGATGGTCAAAGACAGCCAAAAATATTCTCATCAACTGAACATTAAAGTTGCCCACCATAAATAGTCACCTTCCAAATATTGCAATGCAACATCGCAAAATAAGATTGTATTGATCTGAATCAAAGATTAATTGGAGTTCTATACTCATTCCAATGCCCAAGGATTGCTTGATGCTGACTCACGAAAATAATGCACTTCTCACCCAATGCGGCCCACAAACAACCATGGGCCGGTTCATGCGCTCATTTTGGATTCCCGCAATGACTGCTGAGCAAGTACCGGCCGCAGACGCCCCGCCGGTACGTCTGACCTTGCTCAATGAGAGACTGGTTGTCTTTCGTGATAGTGAAGGCCGTGTTGGCGTCATTGAAGAAAATTGTCCGCACCGGGGTGCGAGTCTATTCTTTGGACGTAACGAGGAAGGTGGAATTCGCTGCGTCTACCATGGCTGGAAATTTGATGTCAACGGTAATTGCTTGGAGATGCCGGCCGAGCCCAAAACCAGCCGTATGTGCCAAAACGTTAAAGCACGTGCATATCCAGCTCGGATGGCTGGTGCACTTTTATGGGTCTACATGGGAGATGCTCAACCAGTACCCGACCTGCCAGCCTTCGGCTTTATCGGTCAGCCTGATGACCATCTTTACGCTTCCAGGTGGCAACAAGAATGCAACTATGCGCAGGCCATGGAAGGTGAGTTGGACAGCGCTCACGTGAGTTTCCTGCACAAAGAGCTGAACAGAACGAATCCGGACCATCAGGCACTCACCGGTAAGTATTTCCAAGAGGACACAGCACCTTTATGGAAAATCCTTCCAAACGGCGCTGGGTTTATGGCGTGTAACGGACGAAGTGTGGACGGCGACAAACGTTATTGGCGGATCAATCAGTTCCTTTTGCCTTTCTTCACCATGATTCCCCCACGCCCAGGAGATGCGCAGCTAGTGCGCATGTGGGTCCCCATGACCGATGAGCGCTGCTGGGTGATTTGCGTAAGTTGGCGTTCCGACGGGCCCCTGAATGATCAGGAAATAATGGCATGGCGCAATGGAGAGAACTCGCATCGGAAAGTTGTTCCCGGTACGACGGTACCCGTCGAACGCCTTGATAACGATTACCTAATCGATCGACAGGAACAAAAGACCGTTTCATTCACAGGTATCAAAGGCATTCGCGCGCAAGATGCCATGGTGACAGAGTCCGCTGGTCCGATTGTCGATCGCACCCGAGAGCATCTTGGATCGAGCGACATCGCTGTTGTTGCGATGCGGCGTGCTCTCATGGAGGGCGCAACGAAATGCGTTGAGTCTGGATCACCACATCAGGCTGCAGCCAATCCCTGGCTCTACTCGGTTCGTGCAGTTCAGACGGTGCTGCCAAGAGAGCAGAATTTAGAAACGGCAGAGGACTTTTTAGGGTCAGCGCGGGCAACGCAACCAATCCATCCTGCTAATGACTGAGAACTCCGAAAATGCACCCAATATCCTCCTTAGATGCACATCCTGTCCTGGTACATCCCCGTAACTACCGCCACATCGAAGTACAACCACTCACAGGAGTTCTAGGTGCTGAAATTTTTGGCATCGATCTTCGTCATGAACTATCACTGGAAGTCTGGGAAGAAATCCGCGATGCCTTCGTTGACCACCAGGTGATCATGTTTCCGAAACAAACGCCCACTCATGAACAGCACCTCACATTTGCAAGGGGCTTTGGTCAAGTGATTCAGCTTCCGCAACTGCCCAGCATAGAGGGGCATCCAGATATCCAAATGATTCGCCGACTCGCGAGCGACACCGGACGCGTCATTGGCGAGAACTGGCATGCTGATAGCACTTACCTTGATGAGCCCCCACTTGCCGTAGTGATGCGAGCTGTGGACGTTCCAACATATGGTGGAGATACCGGCTTCCTCAGTATGTACGCAGCTTACGAGGCGCTCTCTCCGGCTTTTAAGGAATTGATCGCACCACTGAACATGGTGCACAGCGCTACGCGAATTTTCGGCTCTGCCTACCTTTCACAGAGTCGACGCTATAACGCCTCAGGTGTAAGGTCAGATGTGAACGTAGAACTGGGTGACCGAGAAATGGTGCACCCGCTAGTTTGCACGCATGAAGTCAGCGGTCGCAAGTTTCTGTACCTGAACAAAACCTACACGCAACGAATTGAAGGATTCACTAACGAAGAATCTGCCCCATTTCTGACATTTTTATATGAGCATTGCGCTCGGTTTGACTTTACTTGCCGTGCTCGGTGGAAAAAAGATCAAGTCCTCGTGTGGGACAACCGCTGCACCATGCACCGCGCTATTCCGGATTACACCGGACAGGACCGATTGATGACGCGAGTCACGATTGCGGGCAAGCGGCCAAAGCGTTAACCTTCCTCAACAATGACAGGAGATTTCAATATGCAGACCCAACAAACGATTCGCTCCAGAATCACCCGCATTCTGATGTGCACATTACTTGTCGGTCTTCTCCCAACACTAATCAGTCAACAGGCAGTTGCTGCTGATTTCCCGACAAAACCTGTGACATTGGTAGTGCCTTTTGCAGCAGGCGGAGGACTCGACGTAACAGCTCGCATCATTGGCGAACGGCTTAAGGATGAACTGGGTCAACCTGTCGTCATTTTGAACAGACCAGGTGCAGGTAGTTCTGTCGGTGCCAGGGTGGTGGCTGCTGCACCTGCGGATGGTCACACACTGTTTTTTACATCGGGATCAGCATTTGCCTTTGCCAATCTGCTTGTGCCAAATTTTGAATTAAATATTAAGGACTTTGCACCTGTTGCTGCAGTCGCTTCAAACCCCGCAGTGATTGTGGTGAGCACTAAAGTCCAGGTGAAATCACTGGCAGAGTTGGCCGGATATGCCAACTCCGGAGAAATCAACTTTTGTAGCACCGGCTCGGGTGGCCTTAACCACCTTCAGCTGGAAATGTTTCGTAACATTGTCAAAACAAAAACAAGTAAAAACTATAACGTCACTCACGTGCCTTACAACGGACTTGCTCCTGCACTTATTGGAATCCGTGACGGCAGTGTCCAGGCCTGCATGCTGCCCTACACAGCCCTAGTTAAAAATCTGAATGGCAAAGAGTTGCGTGTTTTGGCTGTTCAAAGCAAGGCGCGTCTGCCTTGGCTTCCAGATGTGCCCACCACGGGACAATTGGGCTATCCGGAGATGGATGGCAACGACTCGTTCGTGAACATTGCAGCACCAAAAGGCACCCCGGAACCTGTTATAGCCAAGCTAGAAATCGCATTGCAAAAAACAATGCAAGACGTCAATGTACGCAAGAAACTCGAAGAGTTGGAAGTTCAAACATTGTTCATGAGCAGTCGCGAGACCACCAAATGGCTGGAGGATGAAGTACGTAAATTCAGCGGGATCATTCGCGAATCAGGACTATCGACTAAGTGAAACTCCTGATGATTCAAAATACAAGTTTCAAGGCCACTCGGACCAAATTTTGCAAAAGTGGTTTTTGAAGTATTGGCCTGTAGACGCCGATGGCCATTTGATCAGTGGCGCTGATTTCAGTCAGATCAATGCGTACCCAACGAACAGGCTGGTCAGAGCACAATCGACACGACGCCCTCAAGCGGGTCAAATCGTGTCTGACGGAAACAAGTATTTGCTAAAAATCTCAGATCAGCGCAAGTGACAGGATTGGAAAAGCCGCAAAGAGGAATAATGCGAACAGCATGACGGCTAGAAACGGAAGCGAACCCACAAAAATTGAGTCCACGGAAACCGACGGGTCGTTCAATGCTGATTTGACTGTAAATACAGAAAGCCCGAATGGCGGGGTCAGCAACCCCATTTCGACCGCGATCACAGTGACTATTCCGAAGTGAATGAGATCAAAGCCCAAGCTGGTAGCGATTGGAGCGGCGATCGGCGTCATGATGAGGAGGATTGAACTGGAGTCAATAATCATCCCCAGCGCAAGCACAAGTATTAAATAAAGGGTCAGGAAACCGTATGGTCCCAACCCGGACTCCTTGATTAGCATACCCAACGCTTGCGGTACTCCCGCCACGGAAATCATTTTGCTGTAATAGCTCGCGGCTATCAAAAGGATCATGATTCCGACAGAGATGGCGCCAGTCTCCTGCAAAACCTTCCAGAGATTGCCTCCGCCCAGTGTCCTACGTGCCAAAGCAATGGCCAAGGCACCAAGGGCACCTACGGCACCAGCCTCAGTTGGCGTAAAAAATCCCGAATAAAGCCCTCCAAGCACCAAAATGATGAGAAGACTGATTGGAAATATCTTCAATCCGAGCTGCCCGGCGCTCAACGTTGGAAGTTTTTGCGCAGTGACATCTATGGTCGTCCGGGAAACGAAGACAAGGTGGGGTTTGAATGTTGCCATCAGCATGATCACGGCGGCAAAGCCAAGAGCAAGCACTACACCAGGAATCAAGCCGGCAATAAACAGTTTGCCGATTGATTGCTCTGCGAGCACCCCATAGATGATCATCAGAACGCTTGGCGGGATCATCATGCCTAAGATTGAACTACCGGCAACGGTACCTGCTGCAAACGTCTTCGTGTAACCGTGCCGCACCATTTCTGGCACCGCGATCTTGGTAAATACAGCCGCCGAAGCAACCGAAACTCCGGTGACCGCGGCAAACATAGCGTTTGCCGCAACAGTGGCTACACCTAAGGAACCGCGCAGGCGACGCAAGAGAGATTCGGCGACATCAAACGTATCTTTTCCAACGTTCGAAATGCTCACGAGCATCCCCATCAAAACGAACAAGGGAATGGTCGCGAAAATATAGTCCGCAATGCCGCCATAAGCTGCTGAATGCATCATTCGCATGGCTATTTCGACATCACCGCGCATTAGCCATATCCCGGCGAACGCCACTGAAAAAAGAGCCACGGCGATCTGCATGCCCAAAAGGACCAACGTCACCAAAGCGCCGATTAAGAATAACCCTGTAGTTAAATCACCCATGATCGACACCCCCTGCCGGTTGAACACCACGAAGAAACGCTACTGCCGAAGCCATAAAGGCGAATGCAGTAAAAGCGGATCCCAATACAAGGAGCGCATGGAACGGCCAACTTGACACCATAAAAACCCCTCGCGTTCCGAAGTAGTCGTTATTTCGCCAAGAGTCAACAAACTCTGGCCATGCAATGAACGTGAGCACGCTGAAAGTAACTGCGCCAACAAGCGAGTAGCTGACTTCCAGAGTTCGTCCAAGCCATGGCGCCCGCCGCCAAAACACCTGAAGCAAAGTATCGCTGCGCAGCATACGACCGGAAGTAATTCCTGCCGCGAGCTGCAGGAAAACGATGGCCACAATGGATCGCGATGCAAACTCCGCCACGCCGGTGATCGGTCTATCAAGGAAATTGCGCCCAATCACGTCGGCAACAATGAGAAACATGAGAAAGGCTATCCATATCGTTCCTATGGACGACGAAAATTGCATGAGTCGGTTGAAAAAGCTGCTGTGAGGTTGTTGTGTCATTTTCGGCTGCCGTGCGGATTTTTGAGTCGTATGCAGGAATTTCGAATGCATAAAAGTAGTTTTACAACTCTTCAAAATAGATTCGAACAAACTCAGCGTACGGATCAACATGACATGAATCAAGTAGGTTTTACCCTCTGGTATTTTTTGATTCAGGGTAAGTGATGCGCCCTTAGCTGCTATCAAAACAGCGCCTGACGCTACCAATAAATATAGTTTCAATCAGCTCATGAGGATCTGCAGTGAAATCGGCACAGGCCTTCTATTCCAGCCCATCAAGCCGTATGAAAAAGCAAGACCACTTCACTGAAGATAGTCAGCATCACACAGGTCAAGTTGAGTAGTGGGCAAGCGTTTTTAGTCGAAAGACCATCAGCGGAACGTTGACACCTTTATCGCCCGGTTGCTGCGGCCCATCAAGAGTCGAACTTCACCCAGTTGCTCAATTTTGGTGCCATAAAACGGCCATGATTTGAAACTGCAAACACAACCTGATTAAGGCGAAAGTATTTGTACAAATTCCAATGAATGAGACGCTGCGAGGGTTATTACCATTCAGGTAAACCACAGTGGAACACTCAATGAGGGGTGCTACCATAAAAATCATCAACGTTCACGGCTGTGTTGACAAAAGCCAAATGAAAAAGATGGCGATAGCCGCCACGGTCTCAGTGTTCGATTGGTTCCTCCTCCCGGGATGTTGGGCAATTAGCCGGCGTTAGTGACGTCGGATGACGCAAAACCAAGGCTCACTCAGTGAAGCCGCGAACATGGAGATACGAATGAAACTCACAAAATGGGCAGTTTTCAGCGCCATTGCTTTCCAAGCCGCAAGCGGCTCATCGGCTTTTGCGCAGCAGCAGATCTCTGTCAACATCGGTTCGAGCTATCCCACCACTAACGTTTGGGCGAATGCTGCAAAAGAGGCATTTCAACCAGAAGTTGATCGGATCTTAAAAGCGAAAGGCAATAAGTTTACGATCAACTGGCGCGAAAGTTATGGAAGCGGTTTGTTCAAGTTCAATGAATCCCGTGCTGCGGTTCGCGATCGAATAGTCGACGTGGCGCCGGTCATCTCTGGCTTTGAAGCCGCTGCAATGCCACTGCAAAACGTCACTGTTTACACGCCATTTGCCACAACCAACCACGAAGCGCTTATCGAAATCTTCGATAAGCTGAACGCCGATCTTTCAGTTCTCAGGGACAGCTGGACTTCACAAAATTTGGTGCCACTCGCGTCCTTGGTCACCGATAGCTACGAAATTTTTACAAAGAATCCCATCAAGGACATTAAAGATCTTCAAAATCGGCGAATCACTGCGCCAGGAAGCACGGCAACCTGGCTCCGAGGAACCGGAGCGATTCCAGTAGCAGGTGCTATCACCACCATGTATACCGACATCCAAACCGGCGTGACTGAAGGGGCTCTGTCTTTCAATACAGGCATTGCCCCAGCCCGAATCTATGAAGTTGCACCACACGGGACGAAAGTGGGAATAGGCGCTATGTACGTCGGCAGCATTGCCATCAACAAAAGATTCTTCGATGGCTTACCCAAGGACGTCCAAGACGCGTTTCGTGAAGCGGGAAAAGCGGCTTCAATTGCACACGGCAAGAACATCACCAGACTGGCCACGACTGCGCTGGATACGATGACAAAGGGCGGGTTAAAAATGTCAGATTTGCCTGAAGCGGCAAGGATGCAGTGGATCAATGGCATGCCTAATCTCCCCCAGCCTTGGCTGGAAGCTAACGGAGAGCCTGCCAGAACGGTTTTGCGAGCCTATTTTTCCGAACTGCGCGCTAAAGGCATCAAGCCCCAGCGTGACTGGTCTTCCGCTCAGTAGTCATTTGCGATCATTGAAGCGGATCTTCATTTTCCGCTCTTTGATCGCAAATTCGCTCCGCAGAGGGCATTTTTACTGATTGATGTTGTGAACCCATATTCCCATTTTTCGGTAATTCTCTGCAGATGATCGGTGGGCGGCACCGAAACAATCAAAACTGAATCAAGCTTTTTGACAAAGGACACTTATATGACGACGACTACACCCACCAAGGCTGATCACTTGTCCGTTTCAGACTCGTTACTCGCCATTCTGGAGAAACAGCGACAAGCGCATTTCAAAGATGGTTCCGTGTCACTTGACAAGCGTCGCGACCGATTGAATCGCTTGATCGCACTCACCTGCGAAAACGCTGATGCCATTGCCGATGCCATCTGTGAGGACTATGCCGGCGCGCGCTCTAGACACACGACACTTGCGACCGAGGTGGTCGCCAAGATTCATGGAATGGAATACGCCCGAGACCATCTCGAAGAATGGACGAAGCCGGAATCCAGGGAATCGAACGAGCTTGCACACAAGGCAGGTGCGACCTCATTCGTTTTGTACCAGCCCAAGGGCGTCGTCGGTCTCATCTCTCCTTGGAACATGCCTTACGGACTCACCGTTTCTCCACTGACGTCGGTGCTTGCGGCAGGTAACAGGGCGATGATCAAACTTTCGGAGTTCACACCCGTCCTGGGCGGCCTTATGCAGAGTCTCGTCCGTGACTATTTTGCCGAGGATGAGATTTCGGTGATTCTTGGCGGACCGGATGTTGGTCGCGCTTTTGCGCACCTCCCCTTCGACCATTTGATCTTTACCGGTTCAACCAAAGTGGGGCGCCAGGTCATGGAAGCTGCCGCTCGCAACCTTGTGCCAGTGACACTAGAGCTCGGAGGCAAATCGCCTGTCATAGTGGGCGCCACTGCAGATCTCGACAGCGTTGCGCAACGGCTCGCATATGGAAAGTTTCTTAACGGAGGCCAACTTTGCCTGGCACCCGACTATGTCCTGATGAGGAGAGGGGATGAACAGGCGTTGATAGACAAGATAGCCACTCGTGTGGAGACGATGTTCCCAAAGCTGCGCGATAACGCAGACGTGACGGGCGTCATCAGTCAGCAGCATTTCGACCGGCTGATGGGATATGTGGAAGAGGCCCGCAGCAAGGGCGCGAAGGTAACCGTGATCGGCGACCATCAGCGTGCCGATGGGGCGGCCACGTCCCACCGTATGCCCCTTTATGTGGTGCAAAACGTTACCTCCGACATGCAGTTGATGCAGGAGGAGATTTTCGGTCCAGTCCTTCCGATCGTCACCTACGAGTCGATCGCCGAGGGAGTATCTTATGTTCGCCGAGGCCCAAAGCCCCTTGCCATCTACTATTTCGGAAACGACGCAGATGAGGAGCAGATGGTCTGTGATCACACCGAAAGCGGCGGATTCACCGTGAACGATCTTTACCAGCACTACCTGCAGGAAGATTTACCCTTCGGAGGTGTAGGTGCCTCGGGAATGGGCGCCTATCACGGGCGAGATGGCTTCATCGAAACGAGCCATGCCAGAGCGGTATTCAGGCAAGCGCCCGGTGTCAAGCCCAGCCCAACCTTGTCTGCACCGTTTGCCCCAGAAATCATGGAGTTATTTCAGAGAGAAATTACCGCCCGCAAGACAGCTGGAAGTCACTGACTGAGGGGCCGCCGCCGCCAACAACACGCCAACGACTCAAGTGCCAGCCTATACCGGGCTGGACGTCAAGGAGTGTATTCGGTGCCAGCGGCGACTTTTGTCAGCTTCAAGCCCGTGCTGCTGATGCGCATCAGCAGCACGGCATGTTTTGCGTTTCTCACCCTAAAGCCGATCAAGAATGACAAGCGGTGAGTTTGTCAAATGCCTTGGTTTTGAGCTGACCACCCGTCGATCGACCGACCGCTCGTCCGCTGACCAACACTTTGCTGTTCGTTTTCGAAACGCACCAGCATTTCATACAGATATCAGGATGTTGACGCTGATGGCGATGTGATCGCGACGGCGAACCATTGAAGGTGTATTCAATGGCTATCAAGACGCAGGCCTGACCCTAGGAAGGATTCATCATGACTGAACGCAAAGTAGCCATCATCACTGGTTCTGGAACCGGCGTCGGTGCAGCGACCGCACTTCTTCTTTCCCAACACGGCTATAACGTCTTGATCAATTACTCACGCAGTGAGACAGAGGCCCAAGCATCTCAGGCGGACTGCCAAGCTGCAGGCGCTGATACATTGTTGATGCAAGGTGATGTCGCGCAAGATAGCGACTGCAGGGCTTTGACACAAGCTGCCATCGATAAATGGGGACGCATTGATGCACTTGTGAACAATGCAGGGATCAGCACCTTCACCGGAGCCGCCAACTGGGAAGTTTTGGATATGGACACCTTTTCACGCATTTACGCGGTGAACACGGTAGGGGCTTTTCAGATGGTGCGGGCTTGTGCGCCACACCTCAAAATGCAACAAGGCTCAGTGGTCAACGTGTCCTCAATCGCAGGTTCGCTGGGCATAGGTTCTTCCGTGCCTTATATCGCGTCCAAAGGTGCTTTGAATTCCATGACACTCTACCTTGCACGTGCATTAGCGCCTGATATCAGAGTGAACGCGGTTTGCCCGGGCCTGATTACATCGCGCTGGTTTGTCGATGGATTGGGCCAAGCTGGCTTCGAAAAAGTCAAAGCCATGGCCGAGTCCATCGCGCCCTTGGAGCGTGCCAGTTCAACCGAAGATGTGGCCGAAGCTATTGTTTGGCTGACCACAAGCGCTCGCACCGTGACAGGTGAACTTTTATTGCTTGACGGCGGGATTCACCTGGGTGGCTCCAAAGCTCAAGTACCCAGTAAACCCGCGTGAGTAAGCTGACTCAGAACAACCAGCCACAATGACAATCTTATGCATCAGACTTTAAGCTTTGAAGTCACCCGTTCGCGGTGCTAAAAAAGTAAACCCACCGTGAAGTTCGTGGGAAACCAGTTCATTGGCCCAAGATTCGCAAACGTTGTAAGCATGAACTTCAGGGAAATGCTGCATGAGTTGAAACTTCCGCATGATGTAGCTGCTCTTGAAATAATCTAAACCGCAACGAAGTCCACTTGAGGAGGTCTGAGATGGCAAGACGTAGCCGCATGAATCACACCTGGGATCAGCTTGCTTAATGACTTCCAACTGAGACTGGTTTTGAGACATACTGAATTTGAAAGCGGCAATTGTCAAAAGAAGCAAAAAAATGGACATATCTAATTTCACAAACAAGCAAATTTCATGACAACTTAAAACGCCCAAAGTTGCACGCTTTTGGGGCTTCGGGCCATCAAGTTCCCTTTAAATAATCGTTTTGGTGCAAGCATGACTCAGAACTCGACATTTGAATGGCGATAAAACAACTTCTCTTCTGAAAATTTATCAGCTTGATTTTTGTTGGTCGCACTTTCTCGGTGTGAATCGCCCCGGGTTTGAACTGGCGCCAAAGAGTTGAACAAACCTAAAGGGGGTTACTTGGGCAAGTAATCAAACCGCCCTGCGCCACACAACCGGTCGTCACATTTCAGCCAACGACCATGTTGGAGTGAGCTGCGCGGTTGACACACTAACCGACTTCCACCGTGCTCGCTGCGAATCTTGCAGTGACATGTGGTCTCAGTGACCACACCTGCTAAGCAACGCCAACATCAACGCCATTCCTCAACAGTAATGCAGCGTCCCAATGCCGTATGCCATGCACGCGCAAACCTGGACGTCGCGATATACCAATCAGGTCAATGCTCGCTTCAATATTGGTCACATTCATTTACTGGGCGGGTAAACCCCTAAAAAAGTCAACAACCAAACGATTGTTTTGTAGGTTCTGAGTCGATAGCATGAGGGGCAAGCTTCACTTCCCGCCACTTGGCAATCTTTTAAAACAACCAGGAGTCATCGATGAAGAAACAATTGTTAGTTACCTTTGCAGCACTCACACTTGCACTGCCATCACAAGCTCAGGACTTCCCAACCTTATCACTCAAAATGGCGCACCCACTGGCTCAGACTTTCCCCGGTGCCGAATGGGACAAGTGGTTTGCAGATGAAATTGAAAAACGATCTGGCGGCAAGATCAAAATTCAGATTTTCTGGTCGGGTCAGCTGGGTGGTCTCACAGAAATCAAAAACTTGGTAGGCAACGGCGCTGTAGACATTGGCGTATTCGCACAAGCTGTTCATGCCGCAGAACTTCCATTGACTTCTGTCTCGGCGGGCCTGCTCAATCGCGTATCCGCTGATGCCAAAACAGGATCTGAACTGGCGCGTGCCAGCTACGCCACCAAAACCGTGACCGATGAACTCCAGGCTCAAAACCTCAAAGTCATCAAGTGGACAGTGCCCTCCCCGTATAAATTGCTTTGCAACAAGGCGATCAATACGTCAGCAGACCTTAAAGGTTTGAAAGTCAGAGCGGTCGGAGGCGCTTATGTGCCGATTTGGATGGAAGCATTTGGCATGGTGCCTACCCGCGTTCAAGCGACTGAAATCCGTGAAGGCCTGCAGCGTGGAACGCTGGACTGCAATTTCGGCCCAATCGAATGGACACCTTTCTCAGACCTGCAAAAAGTCGCGCCATTCCTGTCTGACTTGAATACCGGCTCCTTCACGACTTTCCAGATGTACGTGCCTGCTAAAACATTCAACGCATGGCCACGCTCGGTGCAAACGCTATTCACACAAGTTGCTCAAGAGGCCATGCAAAAAGACCTTGCTGCCTTGCCAAAAGTCGAGGCAGATGCTGTCGACAAATTCAGAGCAACAGGTGGCAGCATTGTCCCGATGAAAGACCTGCAAAACTTCATAACACGTTCACCCGACATGATCCAAATCTGGGTAGACAAGTCCACCAAAGACGGCCTGGGCGAGAAGATCAAAGAATTGATTCCTCTGCAAAGGAAAGCTGCTCAAAGCTTTGTGAATTCTCGCAACTGAACCTGTTAACAGATGAGCAAATTGATCGTCTGGACCGAGAAAGCAGCACTTGCGGTTTGCGCAAGTGCTGTGTTCATCATGATGGCTGTGGGGGCAATAGACATCGTAATGGGCAACGTTTTGGGCTACTACTTGTCTTACAAAGTTGAGTTGTCTGGGACACTTTTGGCGAGCAGTATTTTTCTGGCTTGCAGTCCGGTTCAAAGAGGGAATGAACATATCCGCGTGGACTTGTTTGAATCCTATATGGGTCATAAAACTAAAAAAGCAACCGCATTTCTTGGCACCCTTTGCGGCCTTCTTTTTGTGGGATTGATCACTTACGGTTTATGGAATCAGGCTATCAAAAGCGTGATGATTTGGGAGGTCTCTGCTGACACCTCAGGCTTTCCGATTTGGCCTTGGAAATTGGCGTGCCCCATTGGCGCAAGTCTTTGCGTCTTGACCATGATCGGTCAATTGTTTCAGCAAATTTTCAATGCATCGACAACGAAGGAAAGCCAGTGAATACAGGACTTTTCGGTTTTGTAGCCATGCTGTGCCTTTTGGGTCTGGGTGTGCCTGTGGCGTACGCAGTCGGCGTAGTTGCCATCGTTGGCATTTTTTATGCTGTCGGTTCAACTTTTTTGTTGTCCACTATCCAATCACTGCCGTACGCGTTCGCAAGTGATTACAACTTTGTCGTTGTGCCCTTGTTCGTTTTGATGGGCACTTTGGCATCACGAGCTGGGATCATCACTGATCTGTACAAAGCAGCTTTTCAGCTGACCAGCCAAATTCGCGGAAGCCTCATGATGGCGACCGTGATGGCACAAGCCATGTTCGCGGCCATATCTGGCTCGACAACAGTTGCAGCCAGCATCTTCACACGCATGGCCTTGCCAGAGATGATCCGTTATGGGTACAACCCGGGCGTCTCTGCGGGCTGCGTTGCTGCTGCAGGCACTTTGGCTGGACTCATCCCGCCTTCTATCGCGATGGTGCTCTTTGCTGTGCTGACGGGCGAGCCCATTGGCAAACTGTTGATCGCAGGTATCTTGCCTGGCGTTCTGACCGCTGTGGGCTATATCGTAGGCATTCGGGTCATGCTGATCTACAGACCTGAGTGGGCCCCGCTGATCAGCGAAAGATTCAGCTTGAAGCAAAAATTGCAAGGCATATCGAGCGCCTGGGCAGTTTTCTTGCTGATTGGCCTGGTTGTAGGCGGCATCTATACCGGTACATTTCCACCTTCTGCAGCAGGTGCAGTTGGTGCAACCGGTGTTCTACTGATTGCCCTGTCTACCCAGCGTTTGCCCAAAGGTGCCCTTTGGGAGAGCCTCATTGAAAGTGCGCGCATCTCTGCTGTGCTTTTCTTGATCGTGATGGCCGGACTCTTGTTCAGTCGATTTTTGCTGATCAGCGGCTTCATCGGTGATCTCAAAGCATTGGTGGTCACCCTCGAAATGAGTGCCGCTGTATTTATTGCCTTGGTGGTGATTCTGTATCTGATCTTGGGCTGCTTTGTCGACAGCGTGTCTTTGATGATCATCACGCTTCCTTTTCTTTATCCCATTGCCACGTCTCTGGGGATTCATGGAATTTGGTTTGGTGTATTGATCATCAAACTCATCGAAATTGCAGCCATCACCCCGCCAGTCGGGCTCAATCTGTTTGCAGTTTTGTCATCGGCCAAAGGGCAAGTCAATTCGCGTCAACTGTTTGCGGGTGTCATGCCATTTCTCGTCATGGAAGCTGTACTACTGGCGTTGCTGATTGGCTTTCCCTCCATTGCCACCAGCTTGCCTGATCTGATGGACTGAGAATCAGGAGATAACTATGAGGGCGACAGACGCGCTGGACAAGGCGGGGCTGAGAACGCCTGAAGCCATCTTTGTCAAACAAGGGGGCATCGCCGTCAGCTACCAAGAGGCGGTATCGATGTCTCATCGAATAGCCTCAAAAATCCAGGACATGGGCATCGCACCAGGTACACGTGTTGCCTTTTTATCGCCGAACGACTGGCGCGGTTTGATTTTCATGTACGGGCTTTGGCGTGCGGGCATGGTGCTGGTGCCTGTCAATGTCAGAAACAGTCCGGCCTTGAATGCAGGCATTTTGCGGCAACACAAACCATCAGCCATGGTTTACCACAGCCATATCGCTTCTCTCGCAGAGCATGTCAAAAATGAACTGAGCTCAATGTCTCAATGGTGTTGCCTTGACCAAAAAGATGGTGAGACACCCTCATTACAGGACTGGATGGCACCACCAGGTTCGATCGCCAAAGACCTCCCCAATGACCCCTTGACCCCATGGACTCTTTACTCCACCAGCGGAACAACGGGCAGTTCAAAGGGGGTCATGCACACGCACCTGTCGAACTATGTGACCAGCATGGACATGCTGTTTTCAATGAAAGCACATGAAGCCAAACGACATTTGGTCGTGGCTCCGATGACCCACTTCGCAGGCAGTTTCATCTTCGCACTCACCATGACCGGGTCTACGCACATATTGCTGGACAAGGCGGATCCATTGGAAATTCTGCAAACGATTGAACAAGAGAAGATTCAAATACTCTTTCTCCCGCCCACGGTGATCTACATGCTGCTGTCGTCTGAAAAGATCAAATCGTTTGATTACCGGTCGCTAGAGAATTTCGTCTATGCAGCCGCCCCTATGGCTGAAGAACCTCTGAAGCAGGCATTGTCAGTTTTTGGACCGGTCATGGTGAACATGTATGGTCAAGCAGAAGCCATCGGCCCCATCACGTATTTGTCCCCCAGTGAGCATATGCAGGTCGAATCGCCTGCGACAACCAACGTTCTTCGCTCAATTGGTTCACCCTCCATCAGTCGTCAAGCTCGTGTCATGCGCGATGATGGTCAATGGTGCGAAACAGGTGAGCCCGGTGAAATCGTGTTGCGTGACTGGGTCAGCAGTGCAGCCTACCTTGAGGATGAGGCTGCAAGCACGCTCGTACACCGATATGGCTGGTACCACACAGGCGATGTTGGCGCGATGGACAACGATGGCCGCATCACACTTCTGGATCGAAAAAAGGATGTGATCATTTCGGGTGGATTCAACATCTACTCTGCTGGTGTTGAGCAAGCTCTGATGACGCACCCAGCCGTTCAAGAAGCCTGTGTTTTTGGCATTCCAAACGACAAATGGGGCGAGTCTGTTCACGCCGTTTTGGAACTCAAGCCCGGTTTTGTGGTGGAGGCCGATGAACTTCAGAACTTGGTCAAGACGCAGATCGGCTCAGTGAGTACACCTAAATCACTTGAGTTCACGGATCAGTTGCCAAGAAGCGCGACAGGCAAAGTACTCAAGCGCGAACTACGACTGCGCTACTGGCAAGGAAGAGACAGGGCGATATGAGCCGCCAAAGTGAATCGAAAAGTGATTTATCGGGCAACGACATCAGCGGCCTTGATCCACTCCTGGTGCAGTTTTTCTACCCTGTGCGCCACGGTCTCCACCGCTCCAATAGAAGCCACACCCTGACCTGCACTCCATGCAGTTTTCCAACTCGCCAGATCACTAGCCCCCTTGGGCAACAAACTTCCGTCTGCCTGCATGATGCCTTGGGCAAGCAAAGACGACTTCAAAAAATTCGCTGGAATCCCTGTCACAGCATCGGTCTTCACAATGTCATCGGCACCAGCTGCGACCAACGCCTCTTTGTAGTCTTGCGACGCCATACTCTCAGGCGTAGCGATGAATGGTGTGCCCATGTAGGCCATGTCAGCACCCGCCACCTGAACAGCTCTGACCTGGCGACCCGTTGTTACACAACCAGCAACAGCCAAAGGGCCAGACCAAAAACTACGCACCTCCTCGATGAAGGCAAATGGATTGATCCAACCGGTGTTACCGCCAGCGCCGGCCGTCAGAAGTACCAACATATCAACGCCAGCCTCAATCGCCTTCCTCGCGTGCCTGACAGTGGCCACATCTGCCAAAACACGACCGCCATAGGCGTGGATGCGGCCTGCAACATTGGCCGGCGATCCAACAGAGGTGATCACCCAAGGTACTCGGTGGTTGATCACAATATCCAGGTCATCGTCCCTTCTTCCATTGGATGGGTGAAGTATCAGGTTGGCCGCAACAAGTCCGCTTGCACCGAGAGTTCGATCTTTGATTTCAGATAACCATGCATCCAGCAAAGCTGGCGTTCGCGCATTGAGCGTTGGAAATGCACCGACAATGCCCGCGTTGACAGAGGACACCACAAGCTCAATACCGCTCACCAAAAACATGGGTGCAGCAATCACCGGTACCCTGAATGAAAAAGTCTCTTTGATTTGCATGCTGCACGAACAATAAGGTTTTGAGTCAATGGCCATTGAAGCACTGATCGAGTATTTCAAAGCGACGAGCCATATGCCAACACGTTCCAACTTACCATGAATTCACCGAAGGAGAAAACCTTGTTATCCCTTGACTATGCAGAGATCACGATACCGGAAATATTCAGCAGCCACGGAAAGTTTCGCAAACACCAAGAAGCTGTTGTGTGCGGTTCAGTCAGGCGGACTTGGGGGGATTTCAACGCCAACATGAACCGTGTCGCCAATGCACTCTTGGCGTCTGGCGTTGCACGCGGTGACCGCGTTGTGGTCATGATGGGCAATTCAGTCGAAATACTCGAAGTCATGTTCGGTGTTGTCAAAGCGGGTTGCTGCGTGGTGCCACTGTCCGGTTTGCTGACGGGGCAACAACTTGCTTCCTTGATCAATGATTGTGGCGCTAAACAGGCTTTTGCAACCGCAGACTTCATAGAGAGACTGCGACCATTTCAAGATGAACTGGTTCACCTCAACGCGAAGCATCGCTACGTTGTACATGGTCAAGCCGAAGGTTGGACTAACTACTCCGAGCTCACAAATGGGCAATCAACCTGTACCCCAAGTGCCGTTTATCGCTCCGAGGACGCCTTCAACATCATTTACAGCTCAGGCACAACGGGCCTTCCAAAAGGCATCATGCAGAGCCACCGTGCCAGGGTTCACTGGGCAATTTCAAATTCTATTGAGATGCGGTTCAGTGACCGAAGTCGTGCACTGACCACCACATCCCTTTATTCAAATGGAACCTGGCTCATGATGCTGCCCGTTCTGTTCAGTGGTGGCACCTGCGTTGTGATGCCTGCTTTCGAGCCAACGCAGTTTTCAAGACTGGTTGCGCACGAAAAAATCACCCACACTTTCATGGTCCCGGCCCAGTACATTGCACTGCTTCAAACCGATACGGCTCAGTATGACCACAGTACATTGGACGTACTTCTGTGCGCAGGCTCGCCGCTCAGGAGGGATACCAAACGCCAGGTTATCGAGCGGTTAGGGAACAAGCTCATCGAACTGTATGGCTTCAGTGAGGGCTTTGCAACGATGCTCAAACCCAATGCGCCGGCAGATAAGTTCGATACGGTAGGCACCCCCGTTCTTGGGTTTGAGGTCCGCGTTCTGGATGAGTCAGGCGTTGTACTCGGACCGGGTGAAATTGGCGAAATCGCAGGTTACGGTCCGGGAATGATGTCTGCTTATCATGGCAAGCCGAATGAGACATCAGAGCTGATTTGGCAAGATGAGCGGGGCAGAACCTTTATTCGTTCGGGTGATATTGGTAGCCAAGACGAAGATGGCTATCTCAAGCTGGTCGACCGTAAAAAAGACATGATCATTTCTGGAGGGTTTAATGTCTTTCCAACCGACCTGGAAGAAATAATCGGTCAACACCCAGACGTGCTTGACACCACAGTCATTGGCGTACCGCATGAGCGTTGGGGTGAAACACCGTTGGCCTTGGTCATTCTCAGGCCAGGTGCAGTATTCGACGCCTCGTTGATGCTCCCTTGGTGCAACGAACGATTGGCCAAACACCAAAGACTCTCCAACATTGAAACGCGTGAAGACTTTCCTCGCAATGCCTTGGGCAAGGTTTTAAAACGCGTTCTCAGAGAACCCTACTGGATAAACGTCAAAACTTAAATTTCCAGGTGACACGATTGGGTTGTCCAGAAGAACTCAATCAAGCCTTTACCATGCAGCCAAAACTTTTGCCCTAAAGCGATGAAAACAATATCCAATCCAGCGCCGACATCCAAGAAACCACCTAAAAGTGCGAGCGCTACCAACGCAAAGACCAAAGACAGTGAAGTTGGTTTGATTGTTGACAGAAGAGCTGAACTGATTGAAAAGGCTGCTCTTTTGTTTGGTGCACGCGGGTATGCCAACACTTCAATGCGAGACATCTCGGCTGCATTCGGTATTTTGCATGGATCCATCTACCACCACTTTGGATCTAAAGAGGAACTGTTCATCACTGTCTATTCCTCCGGTGTTGACCGTTTTGTCAAAGACGTTGAAAAGGCCATTGAGCCCTACTCTGACCCATGGCAACGACTTGAAGCCGCATGCATTGCGCATCTTGAAGCCTTACTCATGAGAGAAAGCCCGGCCGCCACGGTGTTGGCCGACTGGTCCGCCAATTACTCAGAGAGCATGCGAACAGCACTGGTTGCGCAGCGTGACAGATACGAAAAGGTGTTTTTGAAATTGACCGATGCGGTGGAGTTGCCGCAGGGCATCAAGAAACGTTACTTCCGTTTGGGCCTTCTTGGGGCGTTGAATGGTGCATTGATGTGGTACCAACCTGGAGGAGATTCGCCCTCTACGGTTGCAAAACAGCTTTTTTCCTTGTTCAGGAAAAAAGCCGAGTCCACAGACATTTGAGATTCATCAAATAACCAAACTCACACCGAGTTGATCAATTGCTTCGCTGCAAAATGGTGATGGAACAAGCCGCCTCATCAAAACCAATCACACCACCGCCGTTCTCAGCAAGTGCGATATTTGCACCTTCAGATTGCCGACTACCGGCTTCTCCACGCAATTGGGTCACCAGCTCATAAATCATGGACAGACCTGTTGCCCCGACCGGGTGACCTTTGGACACCAACCCGCCAGACAAATTGATGGGCAACTCTCCACCAAACGAAGTGGCACCGCTGGCGACATATGAGCCCCCCTGTCCAATTTCGCAGAATCCGAGCATTTCTGCCTGGTAAATCTCACAGAACGATGTCGCGTCATGGACCTCGGCAATATCGATGTCTGAGGGCTTTAGACCGGCTTTTGCATAGGCCTTTTTGGCGGCCACGTGCGAAAGTCCTGGCTCTGCCAAGTCACGGTACTTTCCGCCGGTCATCACGCTTGCGCTTACAGCAATGGCCCTCTCCTGCACACGCTTGGGTAGAGCGCGCAAGAATCGCTCAGAGCAAAGCAATGCAGCTGATGCGCCATCACCCACGGGCGAACACATGGCACGGGTCAAAGGCCAACTGATCTCTCGATCATTCAGCACTTCCTCCGGTGTGATGTTGAACCGGTACTGTGCATTGGGATTGAGGGCTCCCATGGCATGATTTTTAGAAGATGCATAAGCGATTTGCTCTCGCGTAGTTCCAAATGTCTTCATATGGTACGCAGCTTGCATGGCATAGGTATCCATGAACAAGGTGCCTCCACCACTATTGGTCACAAAGGGCTTGCCCGATTGCTCGCCTGCCATTCGGTAATACGCCTGCCACTCTTGCGGATCAAACTGATCAATGCCACCTTGAAAAATTTCCATGGTGCGCTCAGGATCGCCCGGGAAAAATGTTTTTTCCACACCCATGGCCAACGACAAATCACACTCACCAGAAAGAATGTCCTTGTAAGCACCGTGAAACGCCATGGACGCCGTTGCACAGCCGCCTTCTACGTTGATGAGTGGCACCCTTTCCGGAAAGATACCTTCACGCACCAAGGGGGTAAAACAAACTTGGCCACGAATATTGCGTTGACCAAAAGTGCCCATTCCACAATTGCCAAACCATGCCTGATCAATTTGATGAGCAATATCAACTTCTGTATCTGCAATCAGACCCATGAAAGCGTCTCGTGTCAGATCTTTGAAAGTCTTGTCAGCCTGCTTACCAAAGGGCGTACATGAAGCACCAATCACATAAACGTCGCTCATCAGGAACCTCCAGAGATCAAACTGTTTAACTGAGAACCAAGGGCAACTGCGTTGGACCGCGCATGACCAGCGCATCCAACCATTTCACCTCACCTTGCCCAAAACGCATGGCAGGGTATTGGGCAACAAGAGAGCCAATGCACACCTTAGCCTCAAGCCTGGCCAAAGGTGCACCAAGACAAAAATGAAGACCTTGACCAAAGGTCAAATGCCGATTGGGTGTGCGGTCCAGAATCAGCTCATGTGGCCGATCAAATCGACGCGGGTCGCGATTGGCCGCATTGATCATTGCAAAAACGCGGTCACCTGCGACCAACTTCTTGCCATGCAACTCGTGATCGACCGCTGCAACTCTCGCAATGCTGTTGCTGGGACCGTCATACCGTAAAAACTCTTCTACAGCCGAGTCAATCAGTGCGGGTTCCTCATGAAGTCTTTGTTTTTGCTCTGGGTGATTGATCAGCGCCACAATGGCACTGCCCAGCAGACTGGTTGTCGTTTCATGGCCTCCAAATAAAACAAGCATGCACATGGCCACCAGCTCATCCTCGCTCAGCGCACCATTCGCGTCGGTGACAGAAACCATCGCCGTGATGACATCGTCGCCAGGTGAGATTCGCCTCTGTGAAATCACATCCCGAAAATAGGAGGACATGCGATCAGCACCGTCTCTGGCTTTTTTGTATTTGTCGTCTTCTGATCGGGATGTGCCGATAAACAAACGCAGATCATCGGACCACCGTTTAATTTCAGCGAAGTCCTCACGAGGTAAGCCCATCATGTCCAAAATGACGTAGGCGGGCAGCAAGACCGCGACTTTTTCCATGAAGTCCACATCGCGTGACGGATCCATGCCTTCAAGCAATTGCTCAACTGTCTTTTTGATGGCGCCCTCACGCGACTGAATCAATTGAAGCGAGAAGACGACATTCATCATCTTTCGAAGCCGAGTGTGCTCAGGTGGCGCCTTGAACACAAGCCACTCATTGAGATACCGCATCACACCAGACAGAATGTCCCTGCGCTCGTCTTTCAATGCCTCATAAAAAGGGCGCAAACGATCCGACGACATGTTGGATGACATGGCCACCTGACGGACATCGTCGTACCGGGTGATGATCCAGCTCTTGATGGCCGGACTCCAGTGAACTGGATCCCTTTCTTGCAGTGCCTCATAGAAAGGAAAGGGATTGGTTCTGATCGCCTCGTTGGACGGATCATAGACAAGCGGTGCGTTCATAAGTCCAAAACCAAACAGGGGGTTAACGATCGCGAGCAGCAGGGTGTGAAGGCGTCATTTTTCTCATGCTCTTCAGGCAGCATGAACTGATCACGATGGTCTGGAGTGCCCTCCAAGACTCGAGTCAAGCACGAGCCGCAATGTCCTTGCTCACAAGAAACCAGCACGTCAACCCCGGCCGCCGAAAGTGCTTGAACAGCCGTCTGACCCACGGGTACTTCCACAAGGGCACCCGTTGATTGAATCTTGATGGTAAAGACACGATCCATGCGAACAGATCCTTCTGCAACAGTTTCATTTGCGCCGCCAAAGAGCTCTTTTCTTATTTTTGCATCCTGTACACCCACGCCCTTTGCAGCTTCGATGACAGCATTCATGAAGCCTGCGGGGCCGCAGGTATAGAGCGATGCGGTGGCATCTGCGCTTGTAAAAATGGAATCAACGCTGACTGCATTTTCATCATCAAATGAAAAAATAACGCTTGCAGCGTATTTGGATGATTTCAGCTCGTCCACAAACGCTGCACTTCCACGACTGCGTGCGTGATAGTGGAGTCGGAAATTTCGGTTTTGGGCACTGAGCGTTTCGGCCATTGCCAAAATGGGCGTGATGCCAATGCCGCCAGCGACCAAAACGATGGGGTCGGCATCCTTTTCCAAGCCAAACAGGTTCCGAGGTCCACGGACTTCCAGGTTGTGACCGTTCTTTATCTTTTCGTGAAGATTCAGCGAGGCTCCAGTGCCGTTGACATCAGCCAAAATCGCAACTCGCCATTTTTTTTCGCTATGGCGACTGCACAATGAGTATTGCCTGATCGCATCCTTGCCGAGGCGATCACTTGACTTGATGTCGATATGCGCTCCAGCCTCCCAACTAGGCAAGTCAGCCCCATCCGGTCTTGCAAGCTCAGCGATCATCACATTGGCGCCCTCGATCGACCAATTGACAACTGTCAGTTCTGTAAATTTTGCTGAAGCTTCATTCATAGGGATGGCATCCTGAGACCGCCATCCAGTCGAATGGTTTCCCCATTGATCATGGGATTGGCCGCAACGGCCATAACAAACTCTGCAAACTCCTCGGGTTTACCAGGGCGCTTGGGCCAGGCGGCGTTTTGCAACAACCCATCAAGAACCTCCTGCGTCACATGGGCTTGAACCATGGGTGTCATGAATACGCCAGGACAAATGGTGACAACACGGATCGCGTGCTTGCCCAACTCCCTGGCCAGCGGCAAGGTCATGCCAGCAACGGCTGCTTTGGAGGCCGAGTATGCAGCTTGCCCAATTTGGCCATCAAAGGCTGCTATCGATGAAATGTTGATGATCACTCCCCTTTGACCGTTTTCCGTCAAAGGCAGTTCAATCATTTGCTCGGCGGCCAAGCGCAGGACATTGAATGTGCCAAGCACATTGACATCCATGACTTCTCTAAAGAGTTCAAGCGTATGGACACCCTTACGGCCAAGCAAACGTGCGTTTTTACCCACGCCAGCACAGTTCACGATCAATTGAGGCGCGCCAAATTTTTCAGCTGAGTCATTCAATGCATTTTTGACTTCAGACTCCGATATGACATCACAAATCACATACCGAACTGATGCCAGCTGCGGTCCATCGTGGCGATCCAAAACAGTCACCTTGATACCGGATTCGCTCAACTTGCTGACCAAAGCCAGCCCAAGACCGGATGCGCCTCCAGTCACCACCGCGGTATTGATTAACTGTTTCATGCTGATAAGCTTAGCAGAATGAACGTCACCAAACAAGTGGTTGGTTGGCAGTATTTTTAGACACATTGAGTTTCATTCAAAATCATTTGAAAAGCACTCAAACCTCTGTTGATTCCAACTGGAGAACCTGTATGGACACCCCACGGAAAGACTGGAAAGGCTCACGCCTGTCAATGACCCGCGAAGACGGTGTAGCCGTCATCCATCTGTTCAATCCACCTCACGGATTCATGGACGAAGCCATGGAGTCTGAGCTTCTCGAAGCGCTGGATCAGCTGGATGCATGGAACGATGGTCGAGTTGTCGTGATCACGGGAGGCGAGCCTGACATGTTTGTTCGCCACTACGACGTTTCGATCCTGCAGCGTCGCTCACAGGCCATGATCGAACGCGGTAAAACCTTTTCGATAGAACGCCCAGTCCCTAAAAGTGTTATTCACCAGTGCATAGAACGCATTGATAACAGCCCACTTATTTTTATTGCCGCGCTTAACGGTACTGCAATGGGGGGCGGCTTTGAATTGGCTCTTGGATGTGACATACGACTGGCACAAGATGGCGTTTACCAGCTGGGACTGCCCGAGCTGAATTTGGGTCTACTGCCTGGCGCAGGCGGGACACAAGCCATGGCCTCATTGATCGGAGCGGGCCCCGCCCTATTCAGTCTTTTGACGGCCAAGGTTTTTACCCCTCAAGAACTGCTTGCCGTGGGCTTAGTTTCCATATGCTCAGATGATGTGATGGCCGATGCCATGAAGCTTGCAAGACAAATCCAAACCGTTCCATCGAGAGCATGTGCCAACATCAAAAAACTGGTCCGAAATGCCACGCGATGGAGTCATGAACAAGGCTTGGCTGCTGAGCGAACTCTTTTTTGCGACTGCATGGTAGACCCAGAAGCACAACCCCTGATGGAAGCTGTAGTGAGCGGAAATCGAACAATTGCTGATCAACCTGTGCTTCTCAAACGCTGATATTCAACTATTGATTGTGAAGGCTCACCCCATGGACCATTTTTTGAACGAATCACACAATCCGAGGACGGTTGAAGTCATCAGCTGCGATCCTCAGGTACCGGTATCTGAGCGCCTTCGAATTCGCCAAGATGCTCGAATGCCCCTTGCGCCTAAGGAAGTCCGCATTGGTATGTTGGCCATGAATATTCTTCCAGCAGACTTGCTGCAAATGAATCGGCAATACGGTCATCAGCCCTCTGTACCCTACGTTCCGGGACATGAGGGCGTAGCTGTTGTGCTTGAAACAGGCAGTGAGATCACCGACCTCCATGCAGGTGACCGAGTGCTTCCCATTGGCGTTTTCGGTGTGTGGGCTGATGAACTTGTTGTTCAAAGACGGTCTTTGATCGCTGTTCCATCGAATTCGGATGTGCTCCAGCAAGCCATGCTGGCTGCCAACCCAGCAACTGCTTGGGTACTTCTTAAACATCAAGTGGAAATCCAACCCGGGCAGTGGGTTGTTCAAAACGCCGCGAATTCCGCTGTTGGTCAGTGCTCTCGACAGTTGGCTGCCCACTTCAACATCAATTTGATCAATGTCGTACGCCGTCCTGAGGCCGTGGCGTCTGATGAAGGCGGATACTGGTTAGTCGACGATGGCAAGGATCCGGACTCACTCAAGGCTGAGGTTCAGAAAATAACGCGTGGTGAGACCGTTGTGCTGGGCTTGGATGCTGTAGGAGGCGTTGCCTCACAAGCCCTTGCAGCCAGCTTGAGTCCGCAAGGTCGATTGGTGCTTTACGGTCTTCTCAGCGGGGCTCCCAGCACCATTTCAGCACACGACCTGGTTTTTCGAAACATCCAAGTTCAAGGATTTTGGCTGGCCAACTGGTTCAGCGATCCCGAAAACAGACAAAAGGCAAAAACCGTATATCCAGCCTTAATTGAGACAGCAGCTCAGAACGTATTGCGAATGAACGTTGAAAAGATTTACGAGTTAAGCGACATACACGAGGCAATCGTTCACTCAGCTCAAGGTGGTAGGCAAGGCAAGGTCCTACTAAAGGGAATGTACTTTGATGACTGAAATAAATCATCCCGGTATCTGACGAGGCTCCACACTTTGAGAAACTGGAGACCTCGGCAAGAATTCACACTTCCCCGAGCCTAATGTCACAACTTCACACCGCAGCAAACGACCATCTTGGATTGAGCAGCGCGGTTAACGCTTTGACCGATTGCCACCGTGCTTGTTGCGCCTCGAGAAGTGACATGTGGTCTAAGTGACCATACCGACGCAGCAGCATGGTCTGATCCCGATGACCAAGGATTTGAGAAGCCACCCCAACACCCACGCCATTCCTCAACAGTGATGCAGCGACCCAATGTCGGATGTCATGCACGCTCAGATCTGGACGTCGCTACATGCCCGTCATGCTGCGCCACTTCTTTCGATAGCAAATGGGCGTGATGCCGTTCTTGCCCGCAAAGATCAATCGATCCGCAGAACCGACAGCCAATGCAGGCTTTAACCTTTTGGCCAATGCTATCTTTTCTGGCATAAAGAACAGTGTTCGCGAATCATCGTTCTTGGTTCTGGGCACGATGAGTTTGCCGCCAACGATATCGAGTTCTTGCCATGACCTTTGAAGCAACTCACTCTTGCGTGCGCCAGAGTCCACCAGCATCCAGACGAACAGCGTGAACAAGCGGTCCCTGCCCATTTTTGCGGCCAGGCGCAAAGACAAAATATCCTGCTCTGACGATGCCACATACCGAATTTTTTCCTCGAAGCGCTTGACGGCAAGTGTGGGAGAGATAAATCCTCTGGGAGCCATCCGACGATTCACAACAGCCCATGTATAGACTTGTCCCAAGGCACCAATATCTCTGTTGACTGTGGAAGTTGCATAGCCTGATTCGACCAACGCCTCTGCTGCCTTTTGCAGCCGTTCACTGGAAATGGACCATGCCGATTCATGACCAAAACCATGGACTGGATCGCACCATTTTCTGAGCCGCAGCGCCAGTTCAAGACGAGGTTTTGCCAGCGAATGCGCTTGAACGAGTTCAGCCAACGTGACGTCAACGGGAACAAAAGATGAAGCCGCATCCGCTGCAGCTTTGAGATCGATGGGGTGTTTGAATTTGCGCATGGGATTTCCTAGAACACTGCCTTAGAAAACCTAAAACAAGTGTGAAGAAAACCCTAACAGCCGTTGATTTGGAAGAGGAAATTCCAAAAGTGGTGGGCGATGCAGGCCGAAGGCAGCGCCGACGGGCCCTTTTTTTAAATCCAGTGCAATCGCGAAGTTACCCAACTGCGTCCAACAGTTAGATCACGCCGGGGTAAGTGCCCCCGTCTATCTGCAAGTTCTGCCCTGAGATGAAGCCCGCCAGGTCGCTGCACAAATAAGCACATGCCGAAGCGAATTCCTCTGGCGACCCGAACCTGCGTGCAGCAATGGTGTTGGTGATCGTTCGTCTCGCTTCCTCAACTGAGACGCCGTCCAGCTTAGCCCGCCGCTCGATCATGAACTTCTGCCGTCCCGTGTCAATGCGCTCAGGAAGTAAATTATTGATAGTCACGTTGTCCACCGCCACTTCCCGTGAGATCGCCTTGCAGAAGGCCGTAAGGCCTGCACGAGCTGCCGTAGACAGCGTCATGTGTGCCAGTGGCGCCTTAACCATGGCCGAAGTTATATTCACCACCCGGCCAAATTTGCGCTGACGCATTCCAGGGACAAAAGCTTGGATAAGGTCGATGGGTGCAAGCATGTTGGATTCCATAGCCGCAAGCCAATCGTCACGCTGAAAATCCACCCAGTTACCCGGCGGGGGACCCGCATTGTTGTTGACTAGGATGTCGAGTTGCGGGCAGGCAGCGATGATCCGTTCGCGTCCCTCAACCGTGTTCAGATCCGCCACGATCGTTGCCACATCGGCGCCAGAACGCTCCCGAATCTCTTCCCGCGCTAGCTCCAGAGCTTGCGAATCACGTCCGTTGATCGTCACGTTGCACCCTTCAAGCGCGAGCGCCGAGGCACAGGCGAGCCCGAGGCCCTTGGACGACGCGCAGACCAACGCACTTCGGCCCGATATTCCTAGATCCATATGGCCTCCACTACGATGCGTCGACGGGCTTGCTAACGTCCCATCGCAACCATCTGCAGAGGGCGTCACCCAGGATTAGAGCCTTTTCGCTCTGCGATAAGAAGGACATGTGGTCGGTGACGAGTGCAGCCCCGTCCTTGTAGTCGACTCCATATTTTCCCAACATGCGTGAAAAGTCCGAGCCCCAGAAACAGCGCTCAGCGCCAAACGCTTTCACAAGTTGCTGTACATGAGGCATCACGTTAGCGAAGGGATACCCGGCCGTCGAGAAACTCGGGATGTTAGATAACTTCACCGTCACGTTCGGATGTGACGCTAGTGCTACCGTCGCATCAATGTATGGCGCGATCCGATCATCCGTTGTGTTACCGAGAATACCCATGTGATCAATAGCAATGCGCAGTTTCGGGTGTGCCTTGGCAATTTTCGCAACCTTGTCCTTGCCATTCGGCACGAGCATCATCACCGGTATATCGTGCTCCTCTGCGTATGGCCAGAACCAGTCTGCTGTGCCGTCGTGGATCCAGTCCCGCTCGACCTCGAAGCTGAACGTCAGCCGCACGCCTGCCACGCCCGGTTTGCCGCGTAATTGCTGCAGCATCTTGCGTGCCTCATCAGGCTTGTTCACCGGAATTCGCGTCATCACTCGAAAGCGATCCGGAAACTGGCACCAGGCTTCGAGCGCTACGTCGATACGGTCCTGGTCCCAGGTGGGCGGAACGAGGACGGCGCGATAGATACCGCCTTCATCCATCTTGCGCACGAGGTAATCGACGCCGAGCGACGGCAAGTGTCCCATGTGGCGCAGGCGTTCTTGTCCGCCCGGAATCCAGGGGCGATCAGGAGTTTCATCGCCCCAAACGTGCACTTGTGAGTCAGTAATCATCACCATGTCTTAACCCTTCTTGGAAAATTTGAACTTTAGAGATCCTGGTGCGCAGCGGCAAGGCACGGACGCGATGGATGTCCACAATATGGAACGGGGCTTACGTGGGTTACCCGTCACACCATTCAGTCGGTCATGGCACGAGCACGATCTTTCCTAGAAGCGCAGGTCCGTCTAGGAGTCGGTGCGCCTCTTGGGCGCTCCGCAAGGGAAAGCTCTGAGGCATAGGCGGCCGGATGCGCGACTCCCCCAGTAAGTCGATCACGGTCTGCATCAGTTCCCGCCGGCGAACAGGGTCGTGATCTAAAACGTGTATGGAGTAGCTGCGGATAGCGACGCTGCGATCGAGCCGCCTACGCAGTTCCGCCACCATATTCTCTTGCGGAATTCCCTGCAACACGTTGTATGAGAGCAGAGTGCCTCGTGCGGCCAGAAGGTCTAACTGGGCGACGAAGCCAGAGCCGCCAATGTGGTCAAAAACCATGTCGACACCACGCCCCGCAGTGATTGCCTGCACTGCCTCCCGTAGATCCCCGCTGCCGCGCAGATGAACGTAGTGGGCACCGGCCGATTTGATGTAAGCACACTTCTCCTCAGTCCCGCCCACGGCAATCACCTGTATGCCGTGTGCCGCTGCAGATTGGACCAGCGCGATGCCAACACCGCCGGCTGCAGACTGTACGACGATGGATCTTGGGGGGGCTGAGCCGGAGTCAAAGAGCATGCCCATCGCAAGTTGGTAGTTGCCCATGCTCACCGCCATCAGAGGATCCACGCTCTGTGGCAACAAGAAGAGCGATGCCGCAGGTACGCATATGCGCTCCGCATAACATCCACCTCGAGTCGATAACTCTCGCGAACTAACGAGAACGCGTTGTCCGACTTGCACTCTGCCTGCATCAGGCCCAAGCGCCTCCACTACGCCAACCATCTCATTGCCGGGGATGGCTGGGAGCGATGGCATCCAAGGGTAGACGCCCGTGCGGATCATTACGTCCGGCTTTCCTACACCAATTACCTCAGCCCGAACAATGGCGTCGGCCGGTCCAGGTTGCGGATCGGGTAGATCTACATACTCCAACACTTCGGGTCCGCCGGTGCTTCGGATTTGTATAGCTTTCATCTTGCCGGCCCAAGTCGAAAATTGCGAATTTAGCCGCAAGGCCCTCCCCTGGGATACGCATCGCCTGCGAATGTCCACATAATGAACATTATTTTGATCGCGCTCGGAGTTCGTTGTGTCGCTTTGAGATCTGTTGGGACGTATCTCGCAATGCAGCGACGACGCCGGCAAGCCGGCGTTCGTGCAGTCGTTCCGTCATCCCAACCACAGTCACAGCTGCCAGGGGACTGAAGTGCTCATCAAGGATCGGGATGGCTACGGCGCTAGTGTTCGGCACCACTCCTATTGGTGCCCAGGCGTAATTGAGCGCCCGTGCTTCCTCCACCCGCGCCTGAAGGGTCTCCACACTCACGCCGAGCCTGGCCAGTCGCCGCGCGTTGCGACTGGTGATATCGACGGCTTGGACGGCCGGAAGACTGGCGAGGATGGCGACACCCGCGACACCCGCTCCGAGTGGCCTGCGTACGCCTGTCTCAGTAGCGAGTACTTGAATTGCATAATTCCCAGTGACGCGATTGATGGCGATGCTGTCGCATCCCTGCCGAATGGTCAGGAACACTGTGTCGCCCACCTTGTCTGCCAGTTCGTGCAAAAAGGGTTCGGCGATTCCGCGAATGGGGAACCGGTTGCCGCGTGCCATACCAAGCAGTGCAAGCTCCGCGCCGACACGATAGCGGCGGGTCTCCGAGTCCTGCTCGATAACACCTTCCTCACGCAGAACCTGGAGCATGCGATGAACCGTAGGACGGTTGAATCCGGTACCCTCCACCAAATCGACCAGACGGATACCTCGTTCCTGGGTCTCGGCCACTATTCGCAGTACGGCAAGAGCCCGGCGTAAACTTTGTGCGCCTTGCGTCAAGGTCTTGGACTCAGCGTCCATGTTGTGGACTTTCTCGCATCGAGCGGATTGTAGAAGTCGCACAGTGGGCCTTACAGTTTTCCTGAGCACCCGCTCTGCAACCTGGAGGGAACTGATGAAGAGACGCCAAATTCTAACGACCTCGGTCGCGCTAGCTGCCTGGCAACTGCCCGGATCGGCGCACTCCCAGCCAGCGGAGTATCCGAACCGTCCTATACGCCTGCTGGTGGGCTTCGCCGCCGGAGGCACGCCGGACACGATTGCGCGTAACGTAGCGGAGGCCATGTCACGGGCATTGGGTCAGCCCATTAACGTGGACAACAGGGCGGGCGCCAACGGAATTATTGCGGCCGAAGCACTGGTTAAGGCGGCGCCTGATGGCTACACGCTCCTGTTGACCACAGCATCCCTCGTGATTAACCCGAGCGTCTACAAGAAGCTCCCCTATGACTTGGAGCGCGACCTAGCGCCTATCACCAACATTGTGCTGGGAGATGGTTATCTTCTGATCAGCAATCCCAAGCTAGGCGCCTCAACGATCGCCGAGTTGGTCGCCTATTCGAAAAGCAACAAGGGTTTGGCATTCTCATCGCCCGGCATTGGCAATACGCTGCATCTAGCCGCCCAGACCTTCGCCGACAGCACAGGGTTCGAATTAACACACGTCCCATACAAAGGCGCTGCACAAGCGCTTAACGCAGTCATCAGCGGAGAAGTCCAAGCCATGTTCATTCCGCCGACAGTCGCGCTGCCACAGATCAAGGCGGGCAAGGTAAACGTATTGGGCTTCACCGGAGCAAAGCGCTGGAGCTTGCTGCCAGAAGTGCCGGCGATTACCGAGTCCGTAAAGGGCTTTCAGTTCGACAGCGGCTGGCACGGTCTCTTCGCGCCGGCTGGCACTCCCCCATTGATCATTGACAGGCTAAATGCCGCTGCCCGCCGCGCTTTGGCTGAGCCCAAGTTGCGCGATTTCTTGGTGCAAGGTGGTTACGAGCCAGACCCAAGATCCCCGGCTGACTACACGCGATACTTGCAGTCTGAGCGCCAGAGGTATGCGGGCATAGTAAAGTCGGCCAAGATTGAGGCCCAGTGAGTAATGCGCTCGGCGCAATTCCGTCGTCTCGCGCTCATCAAAAGGGTCGCATTTGTGAGTAAATGCCCACGGCTAATGCTCCTGACTGGACCGCAGTCCGTCATCAATGACGGTAACTTTTGTCCATTGGTGATTTAAAAGCCAATCGCCCAACTTAGGTACTTGCGGGGGCTTTAAATCCGCTAAACGTCCCAGCACTCCTGACCTAGCGTGCAACATGGGCGTAAACCAATGTTGACGAGGTGCAGGAGTTTGTTCATGACTGATCAATTCCGTGGTCTGCGTTGCCGCCCTGGCGACTTAGCCGTCATCGTTCAAGACGAACCCGAGTGTCACCAACATCGGCCAGCTCGTACGCGTCGTCTGCGTGAGCTACGAATTCCCCGACGAGCTTGGCTTTCACTTGGAAATCCAGCCGCTCTCATCGAAGCCCTCCCCCTTCGTCGTCTCTAGCCGCGCTGACAAAAATCTCAATGAATCGCCCCGGGTTTCGTGGAGGCCGCAGCACTCAATCCTCAAAATTCTCTGAAGGGGCTCAAAACAGTTTGGTGCGAGCAACTTCAAATCTGCCGTGTTCACCGCAGTAAAAGTGAACCCTTTTGGGGCTCCGAAAACAGGCGTTTAGGATATTTTTAGGACACCGCAAATAAAAAAGCACATAGAGTTTACTCTAAGTGCTTGATTTCATTGGGAATTTTTGGTGGGCGATGCAAGTTTCGAACTTGCGACCCCTGCAGTGTGAAAACGCCAACATTTCACCTTTTTCCCTTTTAAAAACAACAACTTAGCTGTTTTTGACTGGGTCAAAGTAGTATACTTGTAGTATACCCATATAATTATAAAGTGATATTTAAATTTCACTTCCGTGACGCAAGCTGTAAACCAGTGTCATTTCTTTTTACGGTGCTGGTTTTTTAAGCACCTGTAGAGCAAACATTGTGGCTCGGAATTGGCTCAATGTATAAAGAGTTTTCGCTTGAACTGACTCAATGTATATAAATTTTCGCGCCGCAGACTGGCCAATGTATATAAAGTTTTGATGGCGACGATTGAGCACCCTCTTCCTATGAGTTGGGCGCCGCAGGATGGGGATTGATTTGTGCGCGCTCGATCCAACGTCAATGTACAGAATTTGATGTCAGTTAAATCGTCGGAACAATTCCATAGCTGTGATCAAGTGTCATTTTTTTACGCTGAGAAATTTTCGAGCCACAACTTTCAAGCGAGTCACACGTAGAGCCGTCGATCAATGTATATAAATTTTTTGTTTGAAGTGCCCGATGTGCATGAAGTTTGTGATTTGTACTTCGACCTACCCCCTTCGCTTTGCTGACGATTAGCGGCAGGGAGCTCATAAATTTCACCTGCGTCGATGACTCACCAGGTTATTTTTTATAACTGCAATGCAGCGGTTGCAGTCGTACGCATAAAACAGCTGACCGTCTGCTACCGGCCAAAAGCGGCCAGCCACAAATTATTGTTAATTTGCAAACAATGAAAAGTCGTATTGGATAAACGTAAATTGGAACGCTTGCCAAAGCATCTGAATCCTTCTTTATTGACCTCAACCTCCACGGGGACAAATAAATGCCCGGTGACTTTGAAAAATTTGAGTCGCTAAAATTTAAACTATGAGACGGTACTTGGCGATTTTTTTGCTGGTTTTGTTGCCCTTGCAGTTCAGTTGGGCAGCAATGGCAAGCTATTGCGAGCACGAAACCAGTGTGACTGCCAAGCACCCTGGTCACCACACCCATGACCATGCGTCAGTTGACCACCAAGAGTCCAGCAAAAACTCACCCCAATCGGCGGGCATGGACCATGACTGTGCCACTTGCCATATGGGTTGTGCAGCTGCTCTGGTCAACGATCTGAACACGACCACAGCAGCGGTCTCTGACGATAATCCACTTCACCCTCAGGTGATTGTTTCTCAGC